>CANJOS010000026.1 GCA_947476015.1 Comamonadaceae bacterium
CGCCTAAAGCCCCCTTGCCCAGCCTATCGGCCAACTGTTGCAAGGCTCACCGGATTAAGCGGCGAGTGCGAAACGTTCGTCGTTTGCAGTTAGTTTTTTTTCTGTTGTTTTACGAGGACCAGAACCTCGACATGCCCTGCCACGCGTCCGAACCCATGTCGAAACCAGTGCAGCCCCAAGCTTTCATTCTATCCCCGTTTAGAAGTTTTCTTCAAGTTTCGGACAGCTTTGATTTCGGTTAAGGGTTCGTTGAGCACGTCGATGGTGGCCGAGCCCTTGTAGGTGGCCAAGACCAGATCGCGCATGTGCTCTAAATGCGCACGCCAGAATGTTTCTAGGGCAGCGGCTTTGCCTGCGCGCAAAAGGCTCAAGGCTTTGACTCGGCTGCGAATGCTTTCTTGTCGCAATTTATCAACGCTGGCTTTGGAAAGGGTGCGCGCTGTCACATGTTCGTGTTGTTTGCGAATGATGTCGTAAATGAGGGATGCCAACAGGTGCAATGTTTTGTTGCCGCAGTGTTTGGTAATCAGCAAAGAAAATTCTGCGCTCAAGTCGGCATAGCGCAGCAGGTCGTTTTTGGCTGCGACCCGAGCTTCTTCAATGTTGGCTTCCAATTCTGCCAAGGCTACTGGGTTGCGAATGGCGGCAAGCAATGCAGCAGCTGAGGGCTCAATGACGGTGCGCGCCAACCAAACATCGTGCAGTGTGGTACCACCAATTTGCAAGAAGACGCCCACTTGACGCGCCGCGGCACCCAAATCGAGAGAGATTACTCTTGCACCACCATGCTTGCCACGAGAAATGGTGATGAGTGATTCAGACTCCAAAAGTCGAAGAGCTTCTCGCAATGTGGGCCTAGAGATATTGAACTCCGTTTGTAGGATGTTCTCTGGGTGCAGTTTGTCGCCGGGTTTCAGGCGACCTGTCACGATTTGTCGGCGGAGTTCTGCGGCAGCCAGTTCAGCGGCTTTGGGTTTTTTGCCAAGGTCCAATTCATCCAGCACACGGGTTGGCGTGGGGGTGGGCAATTTTTTCTTCAGCGTGCCAATGGCTTTCTTGGCAGGGACTGTCTTTCGGGCAGGACGTGAAGGCGTGGCTGGACTCGTCATGTGTAGGGTGCTCTGGGATAGCGAACAAATTGAATGTCTGAGGTTAGCACAAGGCTCAGAGTGCTGTTCGCATTGGATTCTTAATGGTTATACAATAAAACATACACAATGACCCTCACTATGAATGCATCAAATCCCTCGGCTGTGGCCAAACCCGCTTTGCAAGGCATTCGGGTCATCGAGTTGGGCACCTTTCTGTCGGCTCCGTTTGCCGCCACTCTGATGGCTGATTTTGGAGCCGATGTGCTCAAAATTGAGTTGCCAGGGGAGGGCGATCCCATGCGCAGCTTGGGTGCTTTTCCGCCCAACAGCGACAGTGGTTATTGGTGGTCCTCCATTGGCCGCAACAAACGCTCGGTGGCTTTGGACGTGCGCACGCCAGAGGGACGAGAGTTGGTGGGGCAGTTGTTGGAAAAAACAGATGTGCTCATAGAAAACTTTCGGCCAGGTACTTTAGATCGATGGGGCATGACGCGTGAATGGCTGAAAGCCAAAAGACCCGACCTCATCGTCGTTCACATCAGCGGGTATGGACAAGACGGGCCGTGGCGGGATGTGCCAGGTTTTGACCGAAACGCACAAGCATTTTCTGGTTTGGCCTACGTGACAGGCGAGAAAGACACGGCCCCGCAACAAGCCGGCTTGCCCGTGTGCGATTTCAATGCAGGCTTGTGGGCTGCATTTGGTGTTGTTACAGCATTGCTTGGCAAGTTACGCCACAAAGACCCTGCGGGCGATGAAATTGACATGGCCCTTTACGAAACCATGATTCCGTTTCTCAAAGACATGCCCATGCGTTACCGACATGAAGGGCGCATCACTGAGCGAACGGGCAACACGCCTGACTACGTGTCGCCGGGTGGTGCCTATCTCACAGGGAGTCAGGAATGGATTTTCATCAGCGGCACCGGTGACCGCGTGTTTGGTCGTTTAATGGCCATGATTGGTCATCCCGAAATGACCGACATGCCAGCCTTCAAACTCAACAAAGACCGTGTCACGAATCGCCCTCAAATTGATGCGGCCATCAATGCTTGGCTTCAGATGCGCTCTACCGAAGAAGTTTTGAAAGCCTGCGAAGCCGCCGAGGTGCCTGTTGCCAAGATTCAAAGCATTGCCGATTTAATGAACCACCCGCAGGTGATTGCACGCGGTAACTTTGTGGATGTACCCGATCACGATCGAGGCGATGTTTGCATTACGTCACCTGTGCCAAGACTGGCGCGGCGCCCTGGCGCCATCCGTTGGGCGGGGCAGCGATTGGGTGAATCAACCCAAGATGTGTTGCAGTCTGAATTGCATCTCACGGAAGCTCAAATTGCAGATTTGCGGCAGAAAGGCATTGTGGGCGGTTGATCGAAGCATTTAATTGTCTATCTATTTGAAAAATTCCTTGCAGTATTGCTAAATGGTTATACAATTAAATCAACATGAGCCTCCATCAACTTTCAACCCCTGCAAGCGCTGGTCGCTGGCCCCACGTCATTTACAACGAAGAGGTCATGCGAGAAGTATTTGGCATTGAAGATGTTGCCATTCCTTTGCAAGACAAGGTGGACTTGCTCCATGCATTGTCCGAGACGGGTTTGAAGCGCCTTACCTTGGGTGCATTTGTGAGCCCAAGATTTGTGCCGCAAATGGCCTGTTTTGAAGAGCTCCTGCGCAGCTTCACGCCCAAATCTGGCGTGACCTATCTGTCCTTCATTCACAACCAAAAAGCCAAAAAACAAGCGGAACAACATTCGCCGCCCCTCACGGTGGAAGAAGAGTTGTGTACTTTGTTCATTGACATTTGCGACATTCACCAGCGACGCAACGTCAATCGGTCCATTGAACAAATCATGGACTTTTGGCCTGACCAAATTCAAGATGCCTACAGTCGTGGCATTCGCAAAGCCAGCATTGGGGTGGCCTCAGCTTGGGGCTCTAACTTCATGGGCAAGTTCACACAGCGCTACCGACTGTCTTACATTGAACATCAAACGCGCTTGATTGAATCGTTTGGTCTGGAAGTGCATGAAATTGGATTGCACGATTCTCAAAGTTGGTGCCTGCCCCATGAAATGGAAGAGGACTTGAAGGAAATCAAGCGCCGCTGGCCCAAGGTCAAGCACTTTCATGTGCACATGCACAACGGACGTGGCATGGCCTTGCCTTGCATTTATGCTGCATTGAAAACGCTGGACCCCAGCGACACCTTGGTCATTGAGGGTACGCTGGGCGGCTTGGGCGGTGGGCAATACAGCGGCAACGGCCGCGCTGCCGGAATGGCCGCAACCGAAGACGTGATGCACATGCTAGAAGGCATGGGCATTCCAACCGGTGTTGACATGAACAAACTCATTGCTTGTGTCTGGCAGCTGGAAAAAATCATTGGCCGCCCATCGATGGGCCATGTGTCCAAGGCAGGGCCGCGACCTGCCAGCCCGTCGGAATATTACGACGCCAATTTACCGGGCGTTGAAAGCATGGAAGGCGTGAAGCATTTCATGTTGGGCCCCAAGGTCTATGAAAAGGAAGCTTTTTCACCCTGGCGCGAACCCATCGCGGGACCTTACTACACCGAATCAAACGCAAAACACATCACCGATTAACTGAAGGAAAAAATCATGGAATTTGGCTTTACCGATCAACAAGAAGAAATTCGTCATGCTGTCCGTAAGTTCTCAGAAGCAGAACTCTTGCCCAATTACCAGCGTTGGGATCGCACAGGAGAATTTCTCACGCCCGAGTTCACTCAAAAAATTGTGGACATGGGCTTGCTGCGTTTGCGCTTGCCAGAAAAATACGATGGTCAAGGCTACTCGTTTGTAGACTGCGGCATTGTGTGTGAAGAAATTGGCCGTGGCGACCATCAAATTCGTTACATCGTGTCCAACGCCATTCACTTGGGTGAGATGGCCTCCTCCATGCACCCTGAATTGCAAGATGAATGGATCCCTCGCATTGCGAATGGCGAAATGATGTCGCTGGCTTTCACCGAGCCACGTGGCGGTGCAGACGCTGGCAACATCACCACCAAAGCTGTTCGCGATGGCGATCACTGGGTTTTGAATGGCGAGAAAACCAGCATCACTTTCACGGGTGTTTCTAAGGTGGTCTTCGTTTCCGCACGCACAGGAGGCCCCGGACCTCGCGGACTTTCGTTTTTCTTGGTGCCCACCGATACACCCGGTGTGTCTACGTCCAACTTTGACCGCATGGGCCAACGCTTAGACCGCGGTGGCAGTTTCTTCTTTGACGATGTGCGAATTCCAGCGCGTAACATGATTGGCAAAGAGAACGAAGGTTTCATTTGGGCCATGACCATCATTGGTTACAACCGCAACTTCGTGCCATTGGCCTGTATTGGCGCTGCACAGAAGTCATTGGAAGAAACCATGGAATACCTCAAGACACGTCAGATCATGGGCAAGTCAGCCTCCCAGTGGCAAGGCGTGGCCAACGAGTTGGCCACCGAGGCCACCAAGCTTGAAGCGGCGCGCATGCTGTGTTACCGTGCTTTGTCGCTCAAGGACCAAGGCAAACGTCACGATTCAGAATCATCGATGGCCAAGTGGTGGGGTGTGAAAACGGCCAATGAAGCGCTGTACACCTGCATGCGTTTGAATGGTCATTACGGTTGGGCCAAAGATTTGCCCCACGAGCAACGTCTGCGCGATTGTTTGGGCATGGAATCTGCCGATGGCCCTCGTGAAGTCCACTTGGGCATCATTGCGCGCGATTTGTTGGGCAAGAAGTTCGCGCCTTTCTAAACAACGGAGTTCTGATGGGCCCCTTGCATGGTTTAAAGGTGATTGAATTGGCGGGCATCGGTCCCGGCCCCATGGCAGCCATGCTGTTGGCAGACATGGGTGCAACGGTGCTTCGCATTGATCGCAAAGAACCTGTGGGCTTGGGTGTGCCGCGGCCACAGAAGTTTGACCTGCTCTTGCGAAACCGCCGGTCTGTTCCCGTTGATTTAAAAGATCCCAAAGCCATTGAGTTTGTGCTTGATTTGGTCAGTCATTCCGATGTGCTCATTGAAGGCTTCAGACCCGGGGTCACGGAGCGTCTAGGCTTAGGGCCTGAGGTTTGCCTCGCTAAAAATCCTCAGCTCATTTATGGCCGCATCACCGGCTGGGGGCAAGACGGCCCCATGGCACAGATCGTGGGGCACGACATCAATTTTCTCGCACTCACCGGGGCACTCGATGCCATTGGCCGAGCGGGACAAGCGCCCGTGCCACCCATCAATTTGGTGGCCGACTTTGGCGGAGGCACTTTGTATTTGGTCATGGGCATCTTGGCGGCGCTTTACGAGGCCAAGTCATCGGGCAAAGGGCAGGTGATTGATGCGGCCATGGTCGATGGTGTGGCCTCCCTCATGACGCAACCTCACGGGAGTTTTGCGGCAGGCATCATGTCCACAGAGCGGGGCACCAATGTCACAGATTCGGGCGCTCCTTTTTATGATGCTTATGAATGTTCGGATGGCAAATGGGTCACTCTGGGTGCTGTAGAAACCAAGTTCTATGCGCAAGCTTTGAAGATTTTAGGCCTGACAGAGTTGCTAACAGATCAATGGAAAAAAGACCAATGGCCTCAAGCCAAACAAAAAATTGCGGAACGAATTCGAACGCAAAGTCGTGACCAATGGTGCGCAGCCTTTGAAGGCACTGAGTCTTGTTTTGCGCCTGTGTTGAATTTGCAAGAAGCGCCTGAGCACCCTCACCTTAAAGCGAGGAGCACCTATGTCGACATCGACGGCGTGACGCAGCCCGCGCCCGCACCGCGTTTCAGCCGCAGCGTGCCAGAAACGCCGCAAGCCTTTCGGCCTTGGAAGGCAGAGGAAGCCAAAGAAATTCTCAGCCCCTGGCTGAGTCCCAGTGAGATTGAAGCTTTTTTAAATTCAACGCTCATGAATTGAAACAGCATCTATCTGGCAGGAACCCCACTTTCAGAGACCCATCAATTAAAAAAAGGAGACAAGCATGAAAGACAAAAGTGTTCATTCCAAAATGACCAAACGCCATTGGCTGCAAACAGGTGCCGGACTGGCGGCTGCACTGGCCTTAACGGTTCCTAGTTGGGGGCAAGCGCAAAGCGCTTATCCCAACCGCCCAATCAAAATTGTGGTGCCCTATTCGCCAGGCACTGGCAGCGATGTGCTGGCGCGAACCATTGCGCAAAGCATCACTGAAAAATCGGGCCATACTGTCATCATTGAAAACAAAGAAGGTGCAGGCAGTTTGATCGGCACCATGGCAGTCGCCAAAGCAGCACCGGATGGCTACACCATTTTGATTGCGGCCAACCCCCTGGTCATTGTGCCCAGTCAAAATCTGAAGCCACCCTACGACCCTGCCAAAGACTTTATACCGATTGTCAAAATCGGTGTGATTCCTTTGGTGCTGGCTGTCACGCCTAGCCTGAAAATCAACACGGTCAAAGAGTTGGTGGCTTATGCCAAAGCCAATCCAGGCAAGTTGAATTACGGCTCATCTGGTGCTGGCACCATCAGTCAGCAAGAAATGGAGTTGTTCAAAATTGCCACCGGCACTGACATTGCAGAGATTCCCTACAAGAGCACAGCACAGGCGATGACCGATTTGATTGGCGGCCAGTTGTCTTTGTTCCCTGTGGTCGTCCCGCTTGTAGCGCAGCATCTGCAGTCTGGCCGTGCCAAGGGCTTGGCAGTTTTTGATACGCGTCGTTCACAACTCTTACCCGATGTGCCCGCAGTCACTGAAGAGCCGACGATTGTGGGCTATGGCCCCACACCCGTATGGTATGGTTTTGTGGCACCTGCACAAACACCGTCCAATGTGATTGCCACACTCACTGGCTTGATCAACACTGCCATGAGTTCAGCAGAAGTGAAAACCAGATTGCAAACCTTGGGGGCTCAGCCGATCAATGTGGGCAGCGAACAATTCTTGGCTGACATCAAAAGTGAGTATGAAAAGGCCAGCGAGCTGGCCAAGAAAATGGGCACCGCCAAGTAAGTTATTTTTGCGGACCGTGGCCAGGCCCTTCGGACAAGAAGGGTGCTGCCACCGATGCCGTCATTTTGCAGTCAATCAATATGGGACCTGAGGGATTGGCCAATAAGGGGGCCAGGGCCTTCAGGTCGTCTAGGCTGCGAACGGTGGCTGTTGTAAAGCCAAATGCTTCTGCGATGGGTGCAAAATCAACGTCGGGGAATACCGATTTGGCAACAGGCATGTCGCGCAGTTTCAGAAAGTGCAACTCAGCGCCATAGGCACAGTCGTTCATCACCACGATGATGAGGGGGATGTCCTCCCGTGCAACGGTTTCAAGTTCGCCCAAGTTCATGAGGAAACTGCCGTCTCCGACAAAAAACACAGTGGGACGATCGGGTGTGCCGCGGGCAAATCCCATGGCAGCACCGAAGCCCATACCAATGGAGGAAAAGTCGTTGGCCATCTTCCAATGTCCTGGCCCCTGCACTGAAAAGTAGGGAAGGATTTGCAGGAAGTTGCCTGAGTCATAAACCACATTGCGGTTGGCGGGTAACAAAGCGTCCAACACCAATGCCGCTGAGCGAGCGTCTACCGTTCGAGGCGTGTGCACAGCTTGAAAGTCATTGGCCATGTCAAAGCTTGCCAAGATCTTTAAAAACTCTGGGGCATGCAGCGGCTTGTCACTGGCATCGCGGTCTGGCAAAGCATTCAAGAGTTGTTCTGCGCAAAGTTTGGCATCAGCAGCAATGGCCAAATCGGCGGGATACCAACGGCCAATGTTTTCTCGCACACTGTCCACATGGATGAGGGGAATGCCTGAAGGGAGTGCGTGACCAAAACTGGTGGTGCGTTGGTTCAAACCTCCGCCAAAGACAATCAGGCAGTCGGCTTGTTCAATGACCCGTCTGCCTTTGGCCGTTGAAAAAGAACCCACAATGCCCGCATCTAAGGGATGGCCGTGAAACAAATCTTTGCCGCGGGCTGTGGTGGCCAATCCGGCCCCTAATTTATCTGCCAATGCCATCAGAGCCTCCTTGGCGCCTGAGCGATAAGCGCCCACGCCTGCAATGATCAAGGGCTTGCGAGACTTAGACAAAATTTGTACAGCCGCTTGGAGGGCCACATCTCGCGCTGCTTGGCGTTTGGTTTGAGGTGAATTGACCGATGGTCTAGAGTCGGTTGAATAACTCACCTGACTTTGTTGCACGTTGGTGGGCAGTAACAAGGCCACAGCCCCATGGTGTGCTGCAGTCATGGCGGTAGCCAAAGTTTGTCGAGCCGCATCGGCACTGGTGGTCACAAAGGTGCGAAGACCGGCTGCATTCAAAACACCCGTGGCGTTGAAACCCTTGGTGTCTGGGCCAAAGTCGTTGGGTGCTTTGATGCCCCAAGAAGCTTCGCCGTAGACCAACAACACGGGTGAGCCTGTGCGCAGTGTATAAACCGAACCGTGCAGTGCATTGGCCGTGGCTGGGCCACGGCCCAGAATGGCAATGCCCAGCTTGCCAGTGGCTGCTGCATAGCCTTCCGCCATGGTGATGGCATTGTTTTCGTGACGTGCGCCATAAAATCGCACACCCATGCCGTCTAAGGTACTCACGAACATGGCCGTGTCATCACTCATCAAGCCGAAGACACATTCGATGCCAGCCTCTTTGATATCGTGCGCCAGTGCTTCGTAGACAGGGACAGTACTTGAGGTACTCATTCAATGCTCCTTGATTGATTTGAAATTGAAAGGGGTGCAATGTACAAAAGATCACGGTCTAAATCTGCCAAAGTTCTGGCGCCCACATAGGCCATGACGCGATCGATTTCGTCTTTGTAAATTTGCAATGCCAAGCGAGTACCAGCTTCCCCGTCGCTGGCCAAACCCCACAAGGGACCTCGACCAGCCAACACACCGTGTGCACCCATGGCCAGTGCCTTGACCACATCGCCACCCCGGTTGAAGCCGCCATCTACAAACACAGTCATGTGTGAACCGACCTTGTCAATAATTTCAGGCAGCGCAATCAGGGGCGGGAGGGAAGCGTCTAGATTCCGCCCACCATGGTTTGAAACCACCACGCCATCGACGCCACAATCGAGTGCACGTTGTGCATCGTCAGCGCGCAGAATGCCTTTGATGATCAAGGGGCCCGTCCATTTCTGGCGCAAGTATTTGACGTCATCCCAATTGAGAGCCTCAGACTTCAAAGGCGTTTGCGACTGGCGCAGACTGGTGCGAAGGCTGGCAGGGTAATTTTCAAGGCTGGGCACACCTGATCGCAAAAGATACTTAGCAAAGACTTTCAAGAACCATTGGGGATGCAAGGCCACATCCAAAGCGTTTCGGTGAGAGATGCGCATTGGCAAAGTAAAGCCATTGTGTCTGTTGTATTCCCGATTGGGGGCGACCGGCGTATCAGCTGTGATCATCAGAGTTTCATATCCTGCAGCTTTGACACGATCGACCAACTCCATGGAGAGTTCTCGGTCGGGCCACATGTAAAGTTGAAACCACAAATTACCACCGGCTTCTGCGGCCACTCGCTCCAAAGAAACAATGGACGTAGTGGACAAAATGAAAGGCACGCCCATGTGCTTGGCTGCACGGGCCATTTCAATTTCACCATCGAACCACAACAGACCTGCAGCACCTGTAGGTGCGATGGCCAAAGGCATCTGACTTGCTTGGCCAAAAAATTGAGTGTGCATCGATCGATCGGACACACCGCGCAGTACACGAGGCCTTAGCATGATGCTTTCGTGCGACGCTTTGATGGTTCGCAAAGCACTTTCATTTTCAGTGCCGCGATCGACGTACTGGAATAAACCCTTAGGCAATACACGCCTTGCGCAGGACCTCAGGTCATCGAGGTTGTAGGCCTGTATCTGTGAAGCAGCCAAGTTTAAAGAGGAGGGTAAGGCCATGCTTGAATTATTGCGGCAATTGACAGGCGGCAGTTAATTGTTAAGATAATTGGGGAAAATATTTCGGTTTCGAAATTTCGAAAACTTAAACATTGTTCGGTGCTATCAAGCACACTTCATTCTCTCGCATTTGTTTAACCCATTAGAGCTCCCATGATCACTTTCAAATCTTCTTCAAAACAGCGTCTTCGCGTGGCTGGCATTGCGGCCTTTGCGGCTGCTTTCCTGTTGTCTGTCTCCAGCTTGGCGCAAGCGCAAGGCAGTTATCCCAGCAAGCCGATCAAGTTGGTGGTGCCCTATTCGCCTGGCACGGGCAGTGACGTGTTGGCACGCACAGTGGCGCAAAGCATTACAGAAAAAACAGGCCATGCCATCATCATTGAAAACCGGGAAGGTGCGGGCAGTCTGATTGGCACTCAGGTGGTCGTGAAATCCCCCCCCGATGGCTACACCATCATGATTGCCGCCAACACCTTGGTCATCTTGCCCAGCCAAACGAATAAGCCTCCGTTTGATCCGGTCAAAGATTTCACACCGATTGTGCGAGTGGCCGCCATTCCCTTGGTGCTCGCTGTAACACCGAGCTTGAAAATTAATTCCATCAAAGAGTTGGTGGCTTATGCGAAGGCCAATCCTGGTAAATTGAGTTACGGCACTTCCGGCCCAGGTCCCGCTCTGAATGAGATGGAATTGTTCAAACAAGCCGTGGGCATTGACATTGTTGAAATTCCTTACAAGAACACCGCCCAAGCCATGACCGATGTGATCGGAGGTCAATTGCCATTGTTTCCGGCTGTTGGCCCCTTGGTCATGCCGCACTTGCAGTCGGGCCGTGTGAAAGGCTTGGCCATATTTGATCCTAAGCGCTCACCGCAAATGCCCGATATTCCTTCGATGTCTGAAGAAGTGACAGCGCCAGGTTATGTTCCCACACCTGTTTGGTATGGCTTTGTGGCGCCTGCCAACACGCCCCCCGCCATTGTCGCCACCTTAAGCACTTGGATTCAAGATGCCATGAATTCGCCTGATGTGAAGGCCAGACTGGTGACCTTGGGTGCGCAATTGAGTTCTGCCAACAGTGCTCAATTTGCCGCTGACATTAAGAACGAGTACGAAAAGTCTTCTGTTCTGGCGGCTAAAAAAGCAGCAGCCACTAAGTGATGCGCGCAGCTCAATGAGCTGCAGGCTTGGCGTCTTTTTTGGCGTCTTTGCCACCCGCCTTGGCATCCCCTGCCTTGGCGCCACCAGAGCCTCCCTCTGTTGCCCGAACCACCTTGCATTTCTTAAGTGCTGGTTCTTTGGCAGTGGCGGGGATGTCCTCGCAAATTTTTTCAACTTTGTAAGCCCAAGCAGGTGCTGCCATGGACAGGCCAGTGGTCAGACTGACCATCAGTGAAAAGGCGGGCGCGGCAAAAATTCGATTGAACATGGTTGAAAATAGAGTGAAGTGCTCCAGAATAGTGCCAGTGTTAGATTTTGGCATGTTTGAATTATCTGAAAGTAGAACCAATTGTCAAATTTGATCCGTTGGCCTTTGCCTGCTTTGGGTGTTTGGGGGCTGGCTTGGTTTCTTTACGTCTTTCTCATGCGCGGTGACATGCATCCCTCCGTGGCCATGATGATTGCCACCTTGACAGGGGTTTTCGCTGCTGCCGTTTCTTGGGCAAAGGGTATTTCTCAGGCCAGGGCGGTTGCTTTGGCACTGGGTTTTCCTGTTTCTTTGTGGTTGCTAGGAAGCGCGCACTTCCCCGCATGGGTCTGGTTGTTGCCCTTGGCGCTGATCATTTGGATATACCCCCTGCATGCTTGGCGTGATGCGCCGATATTCCCCACACCCTTGAACGCCCTGAAAGACATTCCAAGATGGGCTGTGCTGCCAGCTCAGGCCAAAATTTTGGATGCAGGGTGCGGCGCGGGTGATGGTCTCAAAGCTTTGCGCCTAGCTTACGTCAACGCTCAATGGATTGGCATTGAGTTCAGTCGACCCTTGAGCTGGGTCGCTAAACTCAGGTGCCCTTGGGCAGAGATTCGTTGTGGCGATATTTGGGAAGACGATTGGGGCGCCTATGACATGGTTTATTTGTTTCAACGTCCGGAAACCATGCCTCGCGCCGTAGAAAAAGCCAGGTCTGAATTGAAACCTGGTGCCTGGCTGGTGAGCTTGGAGTTTGAAGCCGCAGAACTAAAACCTAAAGCCGTGACCGAGGCCAGTCCAGACCGGCCGGTCTGGATGTATCAGGCCCCGTTGGAAACTGCAGGTCAGTAGCGATAGCCCAGACCTGCACCAATGAGGGTGGGATTGAGCTTGAGCAGCCCCTTATTGTCTCCGCCCACAAAGACGTCAGATTTAAGATTGACTTTCTTGACGTCAATATTGAAGCTGAGATTCTTGTCGATGGGGAAGTCGAGGCCGGCTTGAAGTGCTGCGCCCCAACTGTTGCTGCTCAAGCCCGCACCGCCGTCCAATAGGTTCACTTGGGTAATTTGTGTGTAGTTCAAACCCGCGCCGACATAGGGTTTGATGCCATTCACGCTGTCAAAGTGATATTGAAGTGTGATAACCGGTGGTAAATGTTTGAATGTACCAATGTCGGTGGCTAAGGCGCCCGAATGAACCGTTTGTTTTTGGGGAACCGTGAGAATAAGTTCAACTGCAAGTTTCTTGTTGATGAAGTAGGTGATGTCAACTTCTGGAATGGTTTTGTTGTTCACACTCAGGCCAAGGCCTGTTGAGTCTTTGTTGTTCATGTCCAAGCTGACGGCACGAGCGCGGACCATCCAAGGACCTTCTTCTGCAAAAGCGGAACCGGACAAAAGAGTAACAATAGCCGCGGCAATGATGATTTTTTTCATGATGTGATTTCCTTGATAAAACGACTCTATCAGTCGTTGAGTGATTGGAAATCAGAAGCGCAAGGGATGGCTTGCGCTGAATCAAGCCCCACCACAAAGTCAGTTGATGAAAGTCAATGGTTCATAAATTGGGAGGCGGTGGAACTTCTTTCGCTATGTCTTGAGCTAGCCACTTCAAAACCCACTCACGTTGCTCTAATGTCTCGGGGGTGCTGGCCTCTGCAACGTGCTTGTCCATGGCTTGCCATTTTTGTGCCAGCAATGCGAGCGCAGATTCGCCTGAAAGGCCCTGAGAGACCAGCCATGTGGCCGCTACGGTGCCTGTTCTGCCAATACCGGCTCTGCAATGCACGTAAACTTGACCCCCATCATTCAAGGCCCAATGAATGCTCTCCAAAATGGCTTTCATTTGCGCATGGCTGGGAATTCCAAAATCTAAAATAGGGTGACTGATTCGAATAGCACCCGGCAAGGGCAGGTAGGGTTCGAGCGGGTCTTCTGGTGAGGTGAGATCAATGAAGTGGGTGATACCAGATGCCGAAAATTGCTTCAGCCGCTCGTTCAAATTGGCGGATTCATTCAATGCAGGGTGTTCGCCAGCCAAAATATGACCTGCCCACAGCCAGTAGGTATTGCCATGGGGCCTGGCGACAGCATCACCACGAGGGTCCAAATAAGACAGCCCGCTGGACATTCGAGCGGGCTGAGGGGGCAAAGACATTTTCAACGCTAAGACGACGAGTCTTGAAAAGAAGAAGGCCTTGTCAATGGGCCAAAATTTTAGACAAGAAGTCTTGAGTGCGTTCGTTTTGAGGATTGGCAAAGAACTCTGTGGCGGTGTTCTGTTCCACAATTTGTCCTTGGTCCATGAAAATCACGCGATCGGCAACCGAGCGGGCAAAGCCCATTTCGTGGGTCACGCAAATCATGGTGATGCCTTGGTTGGCCAATTCCACCATGACGTCCAACACTTCATTGATCATCTCGGGGTCGAGCGCAGAGGTGGGCTCATCAAACAACATGATTTTGGGTGTGAGACACAGTGAACGTGCAATGGCCACGCGTTGTTGCTGGCCACCAGACAACTGAAGTGGGTACTTGTGGGCTTGCTCTGCAATGCGAACTCGATTGAGCTGCTGCATAGCGCGCTCTTCTGCTTCTGCCTTGGGCACATTGCCCACCCACATAGGGGCCAGCGTGAGGTTTTCCAACACCGTGAGGTGCGGGAATAAATTGAACTGTTGAAACACCATGCCGACTTGGCGCCGCACCGCTTCAATCGATTTCACATCGTCAGTGAGTTCGATCCCGTCTACCGTGAGATGCCCCGCCTGATGAACTTCTAAGCGATTGATGCAACGGATGAGCGTACTTTTACCGGAGCCTGAGGGGCCGCACACCACAATGCGCTCGCCTTTGGCCACAGATAAATCGATGTCGCGCAACACGTGGAATTCGCCATACCACTTGTTGACTTTGGTAAATTCGATGATGGGACTTGAGGTGCTCACTTCACTGTCTCCGTGTTCCAGTATTCAGATGGGATTCCAGCCATTGGCTGTAGCGTGACATGGCAAAGCATGCGATGAAATAAATGGCGGCCACAAACAACTGGCCTTCGATGAAGAACATGCGCCAATCGGCATCGCCCAGGGCCAATTGCACAGCACCGGTGAGGTCGTACAAACTCACAATGGTGACCAAGGAGGTGTCTTTGAAGGCGCCAATGAAGGTGTTCACAATGGCTGGCACCACCAAGCGCAGGGCTTGGGGGAGAACAATCATGCGTTGAATTTGCCAGTAGCTGAGGCCCAATGAGTGAGCTGCTTCTACCTGACCTTTGGGCAATGCTTGCAAGCCGCCCCGAATCACTTCAGCCAAGTAAGCTGCAGTGAACAAAGTCATGCCAATGAGCACTCGCACCAGCACATCAATCTTGGTGCCTTGCGGCATGAAGAGTGGCAAGATGAAGGACGCCATGAAGAGCACGGAAATCAGGGGCACACCGCGCACGAACTCAACAAACACCACGCACAAAGTTCGAATAGCAGGCAGATCAGATTGACGGCCAAGAGCCAACAAGATGGCCAAGGGGAACGCCACAACCAAGCTCACACTGGCTAATAGAAGTGTGAGGGGCAAACCACCCCAGCGTTCGGTTTCAACGAGGGTGAGTCCGGCAAATCCACCCTGCATGAGGGCAAAGAAAAACGCATAAACAAGAACCCAAGCGCCCACCAATGCAGGGCGCCAGAAAGTACGCAGGCATGAGACGATGAGAAGTGCCACCAAAGCGGAGCTGGCCACCAAGGGGCGCCATTGTTCTTCAAATGGGTAGCGACCAAACAAAATGAGACGACCCTTTTCAGCCACAACACCCCAGCAGGCGCCCAGTCCGTGAGCTGCACGGCAAGCCGCGTTGTCGGCATCTGGCACGGCATACCAAACGGTCCAATTGAAGATGGGCGGAATGGCCCAGGCCAACAGTGCTAAAAACAGAACGGTTAAAAAACTGTTGAAAGGGCCATCAAATAAACTGCGATAGACCCACGCCATAGCGCCCGTTTCATTGGACGGTGGACGGCGCGCAGCAATGGGTTCGAAATGTTGTTGGTACCGGGTATCTTGCATCATCGGTCCTTGATTCGCACGCGACGGTTATAGACATTCATGCAAGCAGAAGTGATCAAACTCAAACTCAAGTAAATCAGCATGACCAAGGCAATGCACTCGATGGCGCGGCCTGTTTGGTTCAGGGCCGTAGAACTGATGGAAACCAAATCGGGGTAACCCACAGCCACAGCCAAGGAAGAATTTTTGATCAGGTTTAAATATTGACTGGTCAGTGGCGGAATGATCACGCGCATGGCTTGAGGCAATTGAATGAGGCGCAACTCTTGGGTGCGCTTGAGGCCCAAAGCCACTGCAGCTTCGTGCTGGCCAAACGACACTGATTGAATGCCGGCGCGAACCACCTCGGCAATATAGCCCGAGGTGTAAACCGTGAGCCCAATTAAGAGCGTGAGGTATTCAGGGGTGACAGAACCCCCGCCAACCACACTGATTTCAGTGACCTCTGGAATCTCGAACTCGCTGGGCGCGCCGCCTAAAAGCCAGCCCACCACACCGCTCAACAGGAACAAACCCAAGCCCGGCAAAAAGCTGGACTTGGCAATGCCTGTGGCTTCAAATTGTTGGTGAACGCGCTTAGCCCAAAACTTCCACGCCACCAGCCCCACACACAAACCTAGCAAGGTTCCCCAGTGACCAGCTTCCCATACGGGCAATGGGTATTGCAAACCATTCTTACTAAAGAACACCCCTGCCAAGGGTTTCAAGGGAGATTCAATGGAGGGCAGCAATTCGGTCATGGCGAAATACCACATGAACAGCTGCAGCAACAAAGGCACGTTGCGGGTTAACTCGACATAACTGCTGCACAAAGCTTTGACCAAGGTGTTTTTTGACAAACGGCCAATGGCGACCAAAGTACCCAGCACGGTGGACATGACCAAGCCCACCAAGGCCACTCGCAAAGTATTGGAGAGACCTACCCAATAGGCGACCAAATAGTTTTGTGAAGAATCAAACTCGAAAAGACTTTCGCCAATGGCAAATCCTGCAGGCTGCAAGAAAAAGTCAAAGCCACTTTGAATGCCACGGGTGCGCATATTGGCGAACGTGTTGGACATCAAGTAAGTCACGGCCAATGCCAATCCCACAATGGCTAGGATTTGGTAGACCAGTCCGCGAAAGGCTTGACTGCGCCAAGACCATTGGCGTTTGGGAGGGGGAGGAGCGCTCATGAGAATAGACCGGCCCGCACAAGGCGGGCCGGAAGTCTTTGGTTTAAAGAGTTGTCCTCAAGGAGGAAAACGCAAAGCAGAAATTAACGAACGGGCGGCGCATACATCAGGCCGCCTTTGTTCCACTGGTTGTTCAAACCACGTGGCAATTTCAAAGTGGACTTAGGACCCACATTGCGCTCAAACATTTCGCCATAGTTGCCCACAGCCTTGATGGCGCGGTAGGCCCATTCTTTGTCCAAGCCAAGCAATTTACCGGTGTCCTCTGAAGTTCCCAAAATGCGTTGAATCACAGGGTCTGTGCTGCTTTTCATTTGGTCCACATTGGCTTGGGTGATGCCATATTCTTCAGCTTCGATGAGTGCATAAACCACCCACTTCACGATGGCGAAAAATTCATCATCACCACGACGTACGCTGGGGCCAAGGGGTTCTTTGGAGATAAGTTCTGGCAGGATCACGTGGTCATCTGGATTGGTAGCTTCTTTGTTTCGAATAGAAGCCAAGCCTGATGCATCCGTGGTGTACGCTTGGCAACGGCCTGCAAAGTAAGCCTTGTTGGTTGCCTCTTGTGTGTCAAACACAACGGGCTTGATATTGAGTTTCATGACCTTAGAGTAGTCATTCAAATTCTTCTCAGTGGTGGTGCCGGATTGAACGCACACTGTGGCGCCCTTCAACTTGGCGGCGCTGGTAATTTTTGATTTCTTGGTCACCATGAAGCCTTGGCCGTCATAGTAAATAGTGCCAGTGAAATGCAAGCCCAAAGAAGCATCGCGGTTCAGGGTCCATGTGGTGTTGCGTGACAGCATGTCAATTTCACCCGCTTGCAACACCGCAAATCGTTGCGTAGCATTCAAGGGGGTGTACTTGATTTTGGTGGCATCGCTCAGCAGTGTGGCCGCTACAGCTTTGCAAACGTCTACATCCAAGCCAGCCCAAACACCTTGGCTGTCTGCTGCCGCAAAACCAGGCAGGCTGGGGTTAACGCCGCAATTCAGAGTGCCGCGTGCTTTGATGGCATCAATGGTCTTACCTGCAAATGCAGGTGTGGCCAAACAGCCGAGCAATGCCAAGACCGCAGTGGCCAGCATGGGGCGTTGGATCAAATTCCGAATGGATTTCATGAAGGAGCTCCGATAGTGACAAAAACCATATTTTGCATGAAAAAGTGAGCTAAAAACCACGGGTAAGTGCTGACCCGTGCAATCCGCTGGAAAACTTGTCAGTTGGCTTTGATACCCGCCGCTTGCACCAATTTGGCAATGATGTCGGTTTCAGCCTTGATAAAGCCGTTGAAGGCATTGGCTGTCATGGGCATGGGACTTGCACCAATACTGTCCATCTTTGTTTTAAATTCAGCAGAGTTCAAAATTTTCACTACCTCGGCATTCAACTTGTCGAGCACAGGTTTTGGCGTTTTGCTGGGGGCTAACATGCCCACCCAAAAAGTGTATTCCGAGCCTGGTACACCGGCTTCAACAGTGGTGGGGGTATTGGGCAAGTCGTCTGAACGCTTGGGTGTGCCCACAGCCAACACTTGCAAGCGGCCGTCTTTGATAAGTGGCAATGCAGAAACAATGGGCGCAAAGAACCAGTCAATTCGCCCACTGATGGTTTCTGTGAGGGCTTCGGGGGTGCCCTTGAAGGGTACATGGGTGGCATTGATGCCCGCGGCCACCCGAAATTTTTCGGCATTGATGTGTGTGGCAGAACCCGTTCCGGCAGAAGCATAGTTGAACGCGTCGGGTTTGGCTTTGACCTTGGCGATCAAGTCTTTCACGTCTTTAAATCCCTTGCTGGGCGACACCACCATGACGTTGGGCAAGCTGGCCAGGGGCGTGATGCCAACCAAATCATTCAAAGTGTCGTAAGGCAGATTGGGATAAATCGCAGGGTTGACCACATGACCTGAGGAGTGCACCAAAAGCGTGTAGCCATCGGCATTGGCTTTGGCCACTTGATTGGCGGCAATGGTGCCACCTGCGCCTGGCTTGTTTTCAATCACGACAGGTTGGCCCAGAGCAGCGGTTAATTTTTCTGCCATAGCTCGTGCAACAATGTCGGTGCCACTGCCGGCCGTGAAGGGCACTACAAATTTAATGTTCTGTTTGGGCCAGTCTTGCGCTTGGGCCGGCAAACTCATGGCACTGAATGCAGCAGCGGCCATAGTGATTTTGAACAAGTCTTTTGTCACAGATTTCAATCGATCAGTCGTTTTCATGGGGTCTCCAGATTGTTATTTGCTAGCAGGTGGACAGGGCATGGCCAACAAGATGCTGGCCCTTTGTTGGGATTTGTTCAGAAGTTGACGCTTTTCTCCAGGGGCAAAGCACGCTGAGTCGTGAACTTTCAAAACAGCTTCAGTGGTCACGCCGTTGAGTTCTGACACCAAAGTCACTTCACCTTCTAAAACCACATAATGTTTTTCATAAGGTGAGCCATCAAGGCTGGTATGGCCACCGGGTTGAATTTGGGACACCCCCATCCACAAAGTTTGAGAGGGTCCCGCCTCATGGCCTTGCAAACGCAGACACTTCATGTCGAAATGATTGGGCGCTTTGTATTCAGGGGCATTTTCAAAAAGTGTGATGTTCACGGCTTGAGTACCATTCTATTTTTAGCACCCGCGAGTACGGCTTGATAAGCCATCATGGCATTGGGTAAATCTATCATGTCAGTGCTTGCCACCGGAAAAGGCTTGAGCGTGCCATCTTCAAACCCTGGCCGTAATTCATTCAACAACTCGCAAGACCTGACGCAGTCTAATGCCAAAGTGTCGATGCCCACAAAGTTGTGCATGCCACGGTAAAACTTAAACAAGTCGAAGGGCACAGTTTGCCCCTTGGTGGCAATGATGAAAATTTGAGTGGCGCCATGGGCCATGACTGCATGACCTGCCTCCCAGTACACCTTGTCAACGGTGTTGTAAACGAGTTGGGCACCTTGGCCACCAGTGAGTTCCATGATGCGCGTCGTGACATCGGTGTTCGAACTGTTGATGACTTCAACGGGCTTGCAGGCAAAGCCTTCCAGCATGTCTTGACGTTGGACCGCAATGACCTTGGCCCCCGCACGTGCGGCAATTTGAACCGCGGCTTGTCCTACTTTGCCATTGGCACCCAGAACCACCACGGTTTGTCCGGCTTTCACACCGCCGGCTCTGCTGAAACCCTCGCACGCTGTGACAAAAGGGACGCCCACTGCACCCGCTTCTTCCATGGTGATGCCGTTAGGTATTTCTCGAACTGCTGCAACGGGCAATGTTAAGTAGCGAGCATGACTGCCATTGCGAGTGATGCCCACATCACCACCTGAACCCCATACCTTCAGACCCATCAGTGCCGTTGGGCCGTCAACAATGGCCCCCGCAAAGTCACGCCCAGGGGTGCGCGGAAAGACGGCATGCGGCATGATGCCCAAGGTGGCTTTGACATCGCTGGGGTTCACGCCCGCAGCATGAACTTGAACCACCACTTCGCCAGATTGCGCCGCAGGTTGAACTTGTTTCTCGCATGACAATTTCAGCGTGTCAATGCCACTGGCTTTGCCAGCAACGTGCAAAGCATAGGACTTTTCCGGAGGTGAATTCATTTCAAACCTTCTTCAAATTCAGCATGTCACGTGCTTGAACTGAGCTGGCCACTTGACCGCCCATTTGCCGAATGATATCGACCGCCTTGGCCACCAATTGCGCATTGCTTTCTGCCAAAACGCCCTTTTCCAAAAAGATATTGTCTTCCATGCCCACCCGCACATGACCACCATAAAGCCAACTTTGGGCCACCATGGGGAATTCTGTTCGACCTAGGCCAAAGGCCGACCAAATAGCGCCTTGAGGCAACAGGTTGCGGGCATACAAAAGTGTTTCGGGTGTTGCGGCAAATCCATACTTTACGCCCAACACAAAGGTCCACATGCCGGGCCCCTCTAGGGCGCCTTCGTTGATCAGATCGCGCGCTAAATGCAAATCACCTGAGTCAAAAATTTCGAGCTCGGGTTTAACACCGCTGTCGCGGATGACTTTGGCCATGATGCGAACATTGCGCGGTGTGTTAATGACAACATCTGCGCCACTGTTCATGGTGTTTAAGTCCAAAGAGCAAATATCGGGCTTGATGATGGCAATGTGTTCAACACGTTTTTCAGGGGAGACCAAGGTGGTGCCTGGCGCATACTGTTTGGGGTCATTGGCATCGGGTACAAAGCGGCCGCCAGGCCCGGTGGTGAGGTTGATCACCAGTTCTTTGTTTCGTTTGCGAATGCGGTCCACTACATCGCAGTAGTGGTCCAGTTCCATGGAGGGTCGACCTGTTTGCGGATCGCGCACATGAATGTGAACAGCGCCTGCACCCGCTTCGGCAGAAGCCAAACACTCGTTGGCAATTTGTTCGGGCGTGACAGGTAAATAAGGCGTTTGCTCAGGTTTGGTGATGTTGCCAGTGATGGCACAAGTAATGAGGGTTGGACGGTCCAACATTTAGAGACTCCTTCCACCATCAACCACAAAGCGTGAGCCCGTGGCAAAACGCATGGTTGTGGCACAGGCCTCTATGGCCGATGCGGTGTCTTCCACATGGCCGATGCGTTTCAAGGGAATGGTGGCTGCTGCTTTTTCGTTGAAGTCGGCGCCGCGGCCAGGAACAAAGCTGGAGTCCACCACACCAGGAGACACTGCAAGCACCCGAATTTGAGGCGCCAAGGCTTTGGCCAAAGCCTTGGTTAAAACATCCACACCCGCTTTGGCGGCGGCATAGGCTAAATTGCTGCCAGCACCTGTGAAGCCTGCAATGGAGGACACATTGACAATGAGCCCATCACCTGAAGCTTTGAGAAGAGGCGTGAACGCTCGAATGGTGGCAAACACGCCGCGCAGATTGGTTTGCACCACCTCATCAAACAAAGCGTCGGTGAGCCCTTCTAAATCGTTGGCTGCCACGGGTTTGGTAAAGCCCGCGCTGTTGATCAGAATGTCGCAGCGGCCTGCACGTTGCTGAACAGCTTGTGCGGCAGTATTCAATGCCAATGAGTCTGTGATGGACGCTGTCAATGCAAAGTGAGCACCCGAAGCAACCGGGGGCAATGTGTCAAGCAAAGCTTGAGCACCTGCTGGATCTGAGCGATCAATGGAGACGATGCGCGCCCCCAATAACGCAAGGCGTTTGGCGCTTGCAAAACCAATGGCGCCTTTGCCACCCGTGATCACGGCCACGTGGCCGTCGAGACGTGAGAGGGGTTCAAAACTCATGCAATGCTTTCGAAAATAAGTGAAATGTTGATTAAATCAGGGGATGGGTGGCGCAGGAAAAAGCATTTCACCAGGTTGCAAAACAAAGTCATAAGCCAATTCAAAGCCAACTTCATGAGGACCAGTGCGTTGCTGAAACTTGCCCACCAAGCTCTCCACCACAGAGAAAGTAACATCGGTGTGCAGTCGATGATCGTCATCTGCAAAGACTTGCGTGATTAAAACTTGATACCCTGGTTTGGAGATCATGTAGTGCACATGAGCAGGTCGATAGGGGTCGCGCAATTGTTGGCGCAGCAAATCGCCACAGGGGCCATCCACTGGGACAGGATAGCCTGCAGGCCGCACAGATTTAAAACTGAATCGACCCTGCGCATTTGTTTTGAACTTGCCTCTCAAATTCATATCGGGTTGTGCTTCATCTTGGTTTTCGTAAAACCCCAAGGGCGAGGCATGCCATACATCGACGTCTGCGCCTTCAATCGGGATTCCGTTTGGATCTCTGACGCAACCTGTCACTTCAAAAGCTTGATCGGCCACTTTGGATTCGGGGCCATGCGAAATATTACTACCGTCTAAATACTGAGGTGAATTTTTGCGCCAGAAAGGCCCCAGCAATGCCGACTCCGTTTTCATGCGACCAGCTGCATCTGCGCGCTTGACGTTGTTGATAAGCGTGATGAGTGTGGACGCGCCCAGAATGTCAGAAGCCAAAATAACTTCGTTCTTTTTTTCACTGGTAGCTTTGCCCAAACCCACGACAAATTCGCAGGCTTGTTCAAATTCGTGATCGGACGGTTCTACCTCTCGGATGAAAGCATGCATGTGCTTGACCAAAGACTTCATGACCTCGCGCAGGCGCGGATCGGGCGTTCGCTCAAAAACCTCCAAAACCTGATCGGTGATGTTGTCGCGTGTCACAAAAGTCATTGCATTCTCCAAAGTGCTGCGAGCAAAATTCTGCATTGCCATTTATTATCAGGGCTTAGCCCGAACAAGGTCACCGTACTAATACTCATAAGCAGTTTAAGCAGGCCTGGCCGGACACCCAAAATAACAGGAGACTTGAATGAACTTTCGCAAACGCACCGCTCTAGGGCTCTTGGCCGCAATCGCTTGCCTGGTGAGCATGGCCGGCTACGCTCAAACCCAACCCATTGCAGCATCGAGTTCAGCGCCCATTCAGGTGATCAGTTTTGGTGGAGGCTTCAATCTCCCACTGTGGGCTGCCAAAGAACAAGGATTTTTCAAGCAGCATGGCATTGAGGTTCAGCACACGGTCACGGCAGACTCCAAACAGGTTTTCTCAGGGTTGATGCAAGGCCGGTACCATGTGGCCATTACCGCGCTAGACAATATCTTGGCCTACCAAGAGGGCCAAGGTGAACTAAAGTTTGATCCCCCTAGCGACTTCTTTGGTTTCATGGGTTCAGATGATGGGTTTTTGAGTTTGGTGGCTGCGCCAGAAGTTAAAAGCTTTGCCGACCTCAAAGGAAAAACCATTTCGGTCGATGCCATGAGCAATGGGTTTTCTTTTGCCCTCAGAGACATGTTGTCGCGCAATGGCATTCAAGAATCAGAGGTGCAGTGGGCACGCGCTGGTGGTACCGACAGACGATTTGCAGCCCTCATGGAAGGACAACACGCCGCCACCATGCTGCGCGCACCTTTCGACTTGCAAGCAAAAAACAGAGGCTTCAACCAACTGGCTACCACGCGCACTACCATTGGCAATTACATGGGCATTGTGGGTGCTGCTCGTCGCAGTTGGGCGCAATCAAATGAGACCCAGGTGGTGAGTTTCATCCGCGCTTACCGCGATGCCATTCGGTGGCTCAAAGCGCCCGATAACAGGCCTCAAGCGCAAGCTCTTTTGATGAAATACGTGCCCAACATGAGCGCACAAATTGCGGCCCAGTCATGCGACTTGTTGCTTGACCCGCTTACAGGATTTTTTTCAGATGTCCAGCTTGACGATAAAGGCATTCAAGCCGTGATGGATTTGCGCAGCAAATTGGGTGACAACAAGCAAGCGCTGAACGATGCCAACAAGTACATTGACAAACACTATTGGCAAAAAGCCATGCAGCCATGAGACTGCATGTGAGCAGCGTTTTACAACGCTATTCTTTTGATAGGATGATGCTCATTCCTCTGATGTTTTGATATTTTCTGCTCGCAAAATCATCAATCCTGATACCACTAAAAGCAAGATGCCCAACCATGCCAATGCGTTGGGAACTTCATCCCAAACAAAATAGCCAATGATGAGTGCGAACAACAGCCCGCTGTAACGGAATGGTGCCACCAGGCTCATCTCGCCAGAGCGCATGGCCACAATCAAAAGATAGTAAGCGATCGACAAAAACAGAGAGGCACCCAACAACATGACCAAGGCCATGTTGGAGACGGGCACCCAAGTTTGCGTCAGGGTGACGGCGCCCGCTGCGATGGCCACTGAAACAGCTGTTGAAAGTGTGACGAGTAACACCGGGATGTGAAGACCAATTGCTCGTGTGAGGGTATCGCGCGTGGCGTGAAGGAGGGTGGCCGCCACGCAAATCCAACCATAGAAGTTGAAACCATCGGAGGCGGGTTGCACAACCAAAAGAACACCGCAAAAGCCTAAAAAAATAAAACTGCCTCGTTGGAGGCTGACATGCTCTTTGAAGAAATAAATGGCAAACACCGTGATGAACAAGGGGGATGCCAAATTGATGGCGGTCGCATTGCCAAGGGGTAGATGAAAAACAGCAGTCAAATAAGTGAGAGATGCTGCTACATCGACGGCGCCGCGTAACCACAATCGGCCATTGAGCATCAGACGCCAATTTTTCAAATGCCCCATGGCTTGGGCCATGAGGATGACCAGCAGGGTTGCGAGGACCCCTCGGATAAAAATAAGTTGCGGCCCAGGTAGGCTTGCGCTGACTTGTTTAACCAATGCATCGTTGGCGATGAAAAGTGCCATGGCCATGCTCATGGCCAAAATACCGCGTCGATTGTCAGCGTGCATGGGCCCCTTCAATGAGTTGTTCATGAAAAAAGCCCCCAGTGCATGCACGGGGGGCTCAAAACTTTGGTGGCTCTTCACGGATTCGAACCGCGGACCTGTGGATTATGATTCCATCGCTCTAACCGACTGAGCTAAAGAGCCTGAGCCAAAAATTATAGCAAACGATTGGGTTCAATTGTTAGAACTTTTGAATAAAGTTTGGGACCTTGCCAATTTGATTGAAGCTCGCTTTTCTCGCGGCTACGGAAAAAAACCGTTGTTCTAAGTTGCTTTCAGCGTGGCTATCGTGCTTGTGGGTTGGCGTGGAGATCAGGTGTCGTTTAACACGACAGTTGTTGGTGTTGTCCTTATGGAGCTATTACGATTTCCTTAACTTCACCACTTTGAACTTTTATTTTTCTCATCATCCCACCTCCCTCGTAGAAGGCACTGTTGGGGTTTGACTTCCAAAAAATTCTCGTAATGACAATAAATTCCCCATCAGATAATTTTTCAAACTTGAAGAACCCTTGAGTGTCACATTGAGTTGTTTTAGCAATTCTTTGATAATCAAGATCGGTATTTGTAAATGGTTCAGGATTTGTCTGTAAGGACATAGCACTAACTGTTCCTGATGTATCACTGCCGTAAATAAACCGCATTCGTTCGATTGCATATGGGGTTGCTGGCAGTAATCTAACGACTTGACCGGCACAACTCACAACTCCACCGTTTACTTGCCGCATAAGTGAACTACCTTTTATGGAGTTGGTTCCCTCAGCCATCATTCTTTCTGCTTGATCTTTATCAAAAACAGATACGAGTGATATTTTTGGCTGTTGCTTAGGTACAGCGCACCCAGTTAAAGCGGCGGAAATAATTATCAGAGGTAGCCACATTGCTTTCATTTTGTTTTCCTTTGCTATTCAAGTTAATTATGATAACAATATATATTTAAAAATCAATTCGATTCGAGTTTATGTATCCTCATCTATAGCAATAGTACCCTGCTCGTAAATAGTATCCAACATCATCAACGCTTAGATTCTCAAAACTTTTGAATAAAGTTTGGGGTCTAGAAGGATGTCGGGGAGATTGCAAAAGTAAAAAATGCATAGTTAAATCCAAAAATGAAAACATTTTTACCTTCATTGGCAATACTTTTTTTAATTCAATTAACTAGTACAGCCGCGATTGGACAAGATTTAATTAGCTTACAACGCAAAGATTCAAAGACAGTCTCGGTAATGGTCTACAAGCCCATTGCAAGTGAATGCAAAGGCGTTGCAATTA
>CANJOS010000027.1 GCA_947476015.1 Comamonadaceae bacterium
CAAAAGTTGAGCCATCTCGGCATTGAATTTCGGTCTGTTGAATTCGATTCAGAATTTTCAGACATCAATCGCTGGCAGGATGAAGTCATGCAAAACGGTGGGCGATTTGCATTTTTGCCGGAAGCGATCATGGCGCCTCAAGCGCTTCATGATGACTTCAAAGCCAAACTTAACAACCACTTAGGGCTGAAGGGGTCAACCATTCGCCATGCGCTGAATCAAATTGACCTGTGTCGAATGAAGTTTGAGGCGCAACTTGAGGGTTTGGATGGTGTTCTGACCCTGAGTGCGCCAGGCATTGCGCCGATTGGGTTAAATACGCAAGGGATGGCCACGTTCAATCGCATGTGGACTGCTTTGCAAGTGCCTTGCATCAATGTGCCTGCACTCTGGTCTGCTTTGGGCATGCCCATTGGTTTGCAATTGGTGCATGCGCGTTATGAAGAGTCCAAGTTGTTGTCCTGCTTGTTAACGCTCATGCCTTACCTCGATGCCAATCGACATCCTTGGAGTTCCAAATGAAACTGATTGATCGCGGCCATGAACCCGACCTTGCGCAGCAAGAGGCAGATGCTCAGTTGGCATTTGATTGCATGACCAACGGAGGGGTCAGTGTCTTGCCCTTGAGTGTGTCCTACGCCATCTTTGCTCACACGGCAGAGGGTGTTGAGCGCATCTACAAATTGAAGCAAAGACCCATGACCAAGCCCAATGGTGTGATTGGCAGTTGGGATATTTTTCGTGAAGTTTTCAATGTAGGGAAACGAGAGCTCGACCTGGTTCGCTGTCTCACGATAGATCACAATTTACCCTTGTCGGTTGTGGCGCCGTTCAACCCCGCGCACGATTGGTTGAAGACGGTTCAACATGGCGCTTTGCGCTTGGCCACCAAAGTTCAGACCATGGACCTCTTGATGAATGCGGGTCCTCTGCACAATGCGCTGGCCAAGATGAGTCTAGAGCAATCAAAGCCTTTGATGGGCTCGTCTGCCAATGTCTCAAGCTCAGGCAGCAAATTCAAATTGGAAGATGTCCAAACAGAACTCAAAGAAGGTTGTGATTTGGTGCTGGGTTATGGCACTTCAAGATACGACAACGAATTTGGCATGGGCAGTACCATTGTTGATCTGCCCAGTTGGAAAATATTAAGGTGGGGTGGTTGCTTTGAAGCGCAAGCCAAAATTGTTGAAAAAGAATTTGGAGTGAGTTGGCCGGAGCGGCCCCGAGAAGGTTCGTGGACATTGGTGTGAACTTCATGAACTCTTCAACTGCATCCTTGTCGCCCTTCCAATTGCAAAGCTTGCAAAAATTGAATGATTTGGCAGCACTCATTGGCCATACCCCTTTGCTTCATTTGCGACTGCGTTATCAAGACCAAGTTTTTAACATTGGCGCCAAAGCCGAGTCTTATAACCTCACGGGTAGCATCAAAGATCGGATGGCCTGGCGAATTTTGCGAGATGCAGTGCTCAGTGGACAACTTCTAGCGGGCGACACCATCATTGAGGCGACCAGTGGCAATACGGGAATTGCTTTTGCGGCCTTGGGGCAGGCATTAGGGCATCCTGTTCGAATCATCATGCCCGATTGGATGAGTGAGGAGCGTAAATCATTGATCCGCCTTTATGGCGCTGAAATCGAATTGGTTTCAGCAGATGAAGGTGGTTTCATCGGCAGCATTGAACGAGCGAAACGTTATGGCGCGGAGCGCACAGATGTATTCCTGCCTTCGCAGTTTGACAATTGGGCCAATGTCGCAGCGCACGAAGAAGGAACAGGACAAGAAATCCTTCAGCAGCTCATGTCGAAAGATTTAAAACCGACGGCTTTTGTGGCAGGAGTGGGTACTGGCGGCACTGTGATGGGGGTCGGTCGAGCCTTGCGAAAAGTTTACCCCGGCATGCCTATTCACCCTTTAGAGCCTGCAGAATCACCAACCTTGAGCACGGGCTGCAAGCGCGGTAAGCACCGAATTCAAGGTATTTCTGACGAGTTTATTCCTGCACTTTGTCAGTTAAAGCAACTCTCCCGGGTGATTGCGGTTCATGACACAGACGCCATTCGAATGGCGCAACGTCTTGGGCGTGTGTTCGGTTTGGGTGTGGGTATTTCTTCGGGTGCAAACTTACTGGGTGCACTTGAAGTGGCCGCCCAGCAAGGGCCTGACTCTTGGGTGGTGACGGTATTTTGCGACGACAGTAAAAAATATTTGTCTACCGACCTCACCCGAACATTGCCTGCACTTCAGGGCAATGTCTGCGATGAAATTGAACTGCTCTCATGGCATCGCATTGATGCGCAATCTCCCTCCAAAGAACTTTCTTTACATCATGGCCCTTGAACAATTTACCGTTTTAGATTTAACGCACATGCTGTCTGGGCCTTATGGCAGCATGCTTCTGGCCGATCTAGGCGCAAGAACCATCAAAGTAGAGCCCCCTGGAAAAGGGGAGGGAACCCGTCGCTTGCTTGAAAATGATCCTCATTTTTCAAAACAAGGCATGGGCGCGTACTTCCTCACACTGAATCGAAATAAGCAAAGTGTTTGCATTGATCTCAAGAAGCCGCGCGGCTTAGAAGTGTTCAAAGACTTGGTGAAACAGGCTGATGTTGTCATTGATAATTTCAGCGTAGGTGTCACCAAGCGGCTTGGGATCGATCAGGAAAGCTTGGCCAAAGTGAATCCTAAAATTGTCACATGCTCAATCACTGGTTTTGGTGAAACTGGCCCTGACATTCATCGGCCAGCATTTGATCAGGTGGTTCAAGCCATGGGCGGTGGCATGTCCATCACGGGTACACCGCAATCGGGGCCGATGCGTGCAGGTATTCCGATAGGTGATTTGGGTGGTGGTTTGTTTGGGGTCATTGGCATCTTGGCGGCTTTGGCTGAGCGTGAGCGAACTGGCTTGGGCCAGCATGTGGATATTTCGATGTTAGATGCGCAGGTGTCATTGTTAAATTACATGGCAACCATGTATTTGATGTCTGATCAGGTGCCCCAAGGGATTGGCAACAGTCACTTTGTGCATGTGCCTTACAACTGTTACCCAACAGCAGATGGACACATCATCATTGCATGCATTGGCGATCCCTTCTTTGAATTGTTCAGCAATATCATGGGCATTCCTGCCCTGCAAGATCCTGCGTTCAAATCTCAACCCGTAAGACAAAATCGAAAGGCTGAAATTGATGCTTGGGTGACAGAAGTTTTACAAGCAAAACCCAGTGCTCATTGGCTTGATTTGCTCACCAAGGCCAGAATTCCATGCGGCCCCGTGAATCGATTTGACCAAGCGTTGCAAGACCCGCAGGTTTTGGCACGCAAGATGGTGGTTCCCGTTCAATTGAGGACAGGCGAGACAGTTAAGATGCCTGGAAACCCTGTCAAATTAGAACGTGCCAATCAGTCTTACACACCCCCTCCTGCGGTGGGTCAGCACACCGATGACATTTTGATGAAATTGATGCGCTATGACGCGGAAACCGTGGCACAACTCAAAGCCGATGGCATTGTGGCTTGAGGAAAATGATATGAAACAACTTTTGATTACCGATGTTTCGCCGCGTGACGGTCTGCAAAATCAAGCTTTGCATTTCAGTACCCAAGACAAACGCTGGTTGGTCGAAGCGCTTTCGGATTGCGGTATTCCCCGTATCGAAGCCACCAGCTTCGTTTCGCCCACAGCGGTACCGCAAATGGCGGATGCGGCAGATTTGCTTGCGGCTGTCACAGGTCCTGCCAAAGACAAACTGTGTGTGCTGGTGCCTAATTCAAAAGGCTTGAGGCGTGCGCAAGATGCGGGCGCAAATGAAATTTGTGTGGTTCTGTCCGCCACTGAAACGATGAACGAGCGGAATATCCGAATGAGCCTGGCACAGGCGGTGTCCACCTGTATCGAGGTGCTGGCAGAAGCCCAAGCGGCGGGTCTTCGGACGCGGGCCTATGTGGCCGTCGCATTTGCCTGTCCCTTTGAGGGTCAAACCTCGCCAGACAGAGCCATACAGTTGGCAAAGCAAATGGCAGATGCGGGGGCAGATGAAGTGGTCATTGCAGACACTATCGGCGCTGCACATCCCTCCCAAGTTTCAAATTTGATGCGTCCCTTGATCAATACTCTGGGTGCGGATCGTTTGGGTATTCACTTGCATGACACGCGAGGCTTAGGATTAGCCAATGCCTGGGCAGCGATACAGGCAGGTGTCAAGCGTTTTGACAGCAGTGCTGCTGGCTTGGGGGGGTGCCCCTTTGCACCTGGCGCTGCAGGAAACCTGGCTACTGAGGATCTAGCCTGGCTAGCCCATGAAAGCGGATATGAAACAGGCATTGACTTACCGGCACTTTTGCAAGTTGTAGAGGGACTTTCTCTGCGTTTGAAAAAACCATTGGGTGGCAGAAGCTACACATGGTTGAAACAGTATTTTTCCAAAGCGGTGGTAGATCAAAACCATGCAATGTCAGGCAATCCAAAATGAGCAATCCAAACTGGGCAACAGACTTGAGCCTCGACCATGTCGGCCTTATCGTGCCCGATCTCAAGGCCGCGAGTGATTTGTGGCGAGCACTTGGCTTCAATTTGACGTCGCGCGCAGATCACACTCGCACTGATGCACAAGGTATGCGAATTCCAGCTGGCAGTTCTCAGCACTCCGTGATGTTGCAGCAAGGTTACATTGAGTTGATGCAAATTACGGATCCATTGGCAGGCCATCCCCTCACACCCGCTATGCAACAACGCTATGGTTTGCATATTGTGGCCATTGACACGCCTGATTCTCGCGCGACGCACCAGGCACTTTCGCAACTTGGGTGTTCTGTCAGCGCGGTGATGGATTGGTCACGTCCGGTGAAAGAGGGCGACTTTGAAGGCTTGGCAAAATTCAGTTTTTTTGACACGCCATGGCAAACCAGTGACGCCTCTTATGTCTGTTGGGTTCAGCACCTGACCCCAGAGATTATTCGCAGACCCGGCTCTACAGTTCATGCCAATGGAGCGCAGGCTTTGAAGGCTGTGATTTTTGAAGGCGTTGGTGCCGATTGTGCTGAATGGATACAGCGTTTGTCATCCTTCGGACTGAATGCGATCTCTCAACAAAGTAGGGACTTGGACTATCAAGATGCGATTGTGCAATTAGGACTTTCGCAATTAAGGATTCAAGAAAAACCTGAGGCAGGCCACATTTGTCCAAGCGTCATTCAAATTCAAGTTGATGATGTCGACGTCCTATTGAAAAAAGCACAAGCTTGTCAACTGACCATTCAAATACAGGATGAAAATACAGAAATTGATTTAGGAACCATCAGCCCGGTCAGACTGCGCGTGACATCTGGCCGTTATTGACATCATTCAAAGTAGAGCTTGAAAGCATTTTCAGCAAAAACTTTGTGAGTGACAGATCCTTTTGGAAGCCACGCTGTGACGGCATCAATCGATTTTTGATATGTCATTTCTTTTTCAAACCCGGCGAAAGGGCAGTCGCTTGCCCAAAGTAATTTGTCAGGACCGACTTGCTTCAACAATTCTTTGCCATAAAGGGCTCCAGCTTCTTCGCCGAATCGATAGGCGGCAGAAACTTTAACCCATGTCCGCCCCCGCTCAATGGCTTCAAGCATCATCTTGAAGCCATTACACTGAATACCAAGCTCTGGACTGGGTCTGCCAAAGTGATCGATGACCACCTTCACGCCTGAGGCCTCTAAGGCTGGAAGCACTTGGGGAATCCGCGGGCCATCAAGATGCAGGTGAACATGCCAATCAAGATCGGCATATCGCCGAAGGGTGCGGCGGTACTCAAACGAATTGAGGTCTGGCAGTTCAACCATGTTAACGAAGGGCAAGCGAACGCCAACCACACCATCACGTTTCATTTGAGACAAGGTGTATGCATCTACATCAGGCTGAAGAATCACGGTAGCCCGAATGCGGGGGCGACCCTTGACTGCTGCGATGGTGTAATCGTTGTAGTCTCCGAACGGACTGGCGGCCGCAAGCACTGCAAAGTCAACACCATGCTGAGCCAGGAGGTCTAGGTACTGTTCAATGCTAAAGTCGTAATTTAATTGGTGCCTGGGATTGCTGACCAATGGCATGCCTTTGAGCCATACGTGAGCATGGGAGTCCACCATCAGTGGCATGTTGTTCTGCGAGTGTGTTGTCATTGTTGTTGTAACCCTACTTGTTTGATCACTGCAGCCCATTTGGCAATGTCTGAATTCAATTTAAGCCTCAACTCTTCTGTGGTGCCTGCATAGGCATCGGTGCCCAAATCAAGAAGGCGTTTTTTCACATCGGGCATATTCATGACGGTGTTCATGTGGCGATTGAGCAATGCCACTACTTCTGACGGAGTTCCTGCCGGTGCTGACAAAGCGTTCCATCCTGTGACGTCATAACCTGGTACGCCAGATTCGAGAACGGTAGGTACAGAGGGCAGGTAACCACTTCGTTTGCCGCCTGTGCTGGCCAGTGCACGAAGTTGGCCGGAATCGACCAAAGATTTAGAGGCAGCATAAGACTCAAATACCACGTCTAAACTGTTTGACATCAGTGCTGTAAATGCTTCGGGAGTGGTTTTGAACGGGACCACCGCCACATCAAGCTTGGCGGTGGTTTTGAACAACTCCGCCGATAAATTTTGCGTACTGCCGGGATTGATTGTGCCAAAGTTCAGCTTTCCCGGATTTTGTCTTGCGGCGTTCAGCAAGTCATTCAAAGATTTATAAGGCCCATCGCCTTTGGCTAAAACTACCAGATCAAAATAGGCAGCAAACGAAATAGGTGTTAAATCTTTGACCGGATCGTAAGGCATCGATTTGAAAAGTGATTTGGTAATGGCTGTTCCATTGGCAATCACTAAAAGCGCATGACCATCAGGCTTGGCCCGAAGCACAGCAGAGGCTGCTGCAAAGCCGCCCGCACCAGGTATATTTTCAATGAGCACTGGCTTATTGAGCAGGCCGCTGAGCTTTTCGCCGACCAATCGGAAGGTAATGTCTGCAAGTCCGCCAGCTGCAAAGGGCACGACCAATTTAACTGCGCGGTCTGGAAAAGTGGTTTGAGCAAAGCTCAAAGCTGTCATGTTGCTGGCCAGTAAGCTAAGAGTGAAGTCGCGGCGATTTAGCATGGTTTTTCCTTTTGAGATGCCATCATGTTACCGCTAATTTTGCCCTGCCCTTAATGGCTAAAAGCTGATCTGAAATCGCTACCAGTTCAGCTTGAATCACTGATCCTGCGGAAAACGAAGTGAGACGCCTGACAACTGCTCAACCACCTTGGCCACAATTTCACTTGGGCCCTCTCCTAAGCCCTGTGTCATCGCAATGCTGTAAATCTGTCTTGCTTGCCCCAATGTGAAGAGTGGCACGCCTAAGCGTGAAGCCATGGTGTGAGCCAGTCCTTGATCTTTGTGAGCCAATTTGGCTGAGAAACCGGACGGATACAACCCAGTTAAAACGCTTTGAGGAATGCGTGTTCTAAGCGGTGCATTGTCTGCTGCTGTTGATGTGAGAACGTCGAGCATCACTTGAGGATCCAGGCCTGCTTTCATGCCCAGTGCAATGGCTTCCAAATCCATGAGCTGAATCGATTGACTCATGAGGTTGTTGATGACCTTCATGCTGATGCCCATAGCAGGGCCTCCGCAATGAATGATGTTTGAACTCAGTGCAGAAAGTGCAGGCCGCGAGAGTTCGAGGTCTTCATGCAAAGCGCCCACCATGAATATAAGTTTCCCTTGTTCAGCTTGGGCGGGTCTTCCGCCAATGGGCGCATCCATCATTCGAAAACCTGCACGGCGAACGGTTTGCCCAACTTGTTCCGACACTTGGGGGTCAATGGTGCTGCATTCCACAATCAACGTGTGAGCGTGGGCGCCTTCTAGCAGTCCGTTCTTGCCAAGAATGACGGCCTCGACATCGGAGCTGTCAGATACCACAGTGAAAATAATATCGACAGACGCTGCAAGGGTTTTAAGATCAGGTACAACTTTGGCACCTGCCGCGATGAATTTTTCGGCCGCGCTTGCAGTTCGGTTGTAAACGGTTAAGTCAAAGCCTTCACGTAGCAGCCTTTGTGCCATAGCACTGCCCATTTGACCGAGTCCCGCAATGCCTATTTTTTGGTGAGTGACGTTCATATTTTCATTCGGCTTTAATTTGTGCATCCTTGATCACACGACCCCAAGTTTCCACTTCACTTGCAAAGAAACTCGCGAATGCTTGTGGGGTACTTTCTACAGGTTCGATGGCCATGGCACTGATCCGTGATCGCAATTGAGGCCTGGCCATGGCTTCTTGCGTGGCTTTCAAAATACGATTCGAAACGGCCTCTGGTGTGCCTTTCCTTAGAAATAAGCCATGCCACGAGCGGATGGTGAGTTCCTGTTTGAAGCCAGCTTCCAAAATGGAGGGCACATCTGGCAGGATGGGGAGTCGAGTGGGCTGAAAGACTGCCAAAGGTCGAACAGGTGAAGAAGGCGACATGAAAGTAGGTTGTGGGTTCTCGCACATGAAATCCACATCGCCCGCCATCACCGCTTGCATGGCCAGCAGCCCACCTTTGTAGGGAATGTGAAGTACTTTCAAACCTACGCGCCTTGCAAACAACTCGGGTGCTAAATGAGAAGCGGTGCCACTGCCGCCGGAGCCATAGGTTAAACCGTCTGGTTTGGTTTTACCTGCATTCACCAAATCTGCTGCAGTTTTGTAAGGACTGTCCTTCTTGACAAGCAAGATGGTGGGTACACGAGTTAATTGCAAAAGAGGTTGGAGCTCGGAAAGGTCGTATCCGATTCGAATCAAACTGGGATTCACGCTGTGTGCAAAAGCACCAAACAGAATGGTCAATCCATCAGGCGGCGACTGAACCAAATTAAGTGCTGCAATATTGGCTGAAGCACCTGGTCTGTTTTCCACCACCACGCTTTGACCCAATATTTCAGTCAGTTGTACGGCAAGCAACCGTGCCACGCTGTCCACTGCGCCGCCTGGAGCGAAACCAACCAACAGTCGAATGGGTCTGTCTGTTGATTGTGCGATAGATGAGGTGGCAATGGAGGAGGTGACAGCTGCACCTGCAGCTGCTAAAAAGAAACGTCTATTTTTCATGATGTGGCCTCTGTGTCAAAGTTTTTGTTAATGATGAATTGCAATTTCATTGCGAGCTGCTAGGGCGAACCCACTTGCTTGCCAAGCGGGTCAAGAGGTGGCGTTGGAAAATGCAGGCCCCGTTGCCCAGACATGCCTCGGTCAGCTTTAAAGGCCTGGCCAGATGCCGCAAAGCCAATCAGCTGCCCTTCTTTGATCCACGCTAAATCCACGCCATGCAATTGACTGGCCAAAATTCCTTTGAGAGACTTTTGCGTGCTGTCGTAAGCTGGCAAATCGATGCAATCAATTTGTTCACGAGGATCTTTTTCCAAATCAAACAATTGAAAAATATTACCAGCCGGATACCAAATTAATTTGTGACGTCCATCGTGAACCATGCGCGTTGCGCCTGAGTCTTCACGACACTCTCCATACAAGTACTGACGCTGAGCTGGTTGAACCATTGACAGTCCTTCAACGGATGAGGGAATCTCAATTCCAGCCATGTCTAAAAGTGTCGGCATGATGTCTTGCAGGCCTACCAATCGAGAGTCAGTGTGATTGGCCTTCACACGATGACCATTGGCTCTGTCAATCAGAATCATGGGAATGGCGGAAGAGCCTTCGTAGAACAAGCGCTTGGCCCACAAGCCAAAGTCACCCAGCATGTCCCCATGATCTGCTGAAAACAGAATGATGGTGTCATCGAGCAAATCTTCTTCCCGCAGTGTTCCCAGAATGATTCGCAACTGATGATCAATGTGTGTGCAAAGCGCGTAGTAGGCCTGCCTTAATTGCTTGTGCTTGTCTGGGTTTTCTCCGACAGGCCAATAAGATCGAACGGCATCCAGTGCAGGAATGTGTTTTGTTTTTTCCCACTCAGAATGAATTGCGCTGTCGATGCTGATGTCTCGGTACATGTCTAAGTAGCATTGCAAGGGTGCCAATGGGGGATGTGGGTGGGTGTACGACACATGCCAAAAGGCAGGGCGAGTGGGGTCGCGCCGCTTGATGGTTTTTGCTGCTTCCCGTGTAATCCAATTGGTCACATGGCTGGCTTCATCTAGGTGCCATGGCCGATTGAGATAGTCATTGTTGTTCATGCCGTGCATGAACTGTTCACCCGCATGACCTTGTGAGGCCAAGTACATCTCGTAATCGTCGATCGCTCCCAGTTTGGGGCGGCCTTCCTCGGCCAGTAAGACATCGTCAAATCCAATCCGATCTCTGGGTGGATAAACGTGCAGTTTGCCAATGGCCACAGATTGATAGCCTGCCGAGCGAAAAGAGTGCGCAAGCAAAGGTAAATTTTTGAGTGGCAGTGTCGGGTTGAAGCTTCGATCCCCGTGCCCCTTGGGGGAAAGCCCCGTCATCATCGATCTGCGTGAAGGGATGCAAATGGGTGACTCTGCGTAGGCTCTGTTAAACCGTGTCCCCAGTTTGGCAAGGTGATCCAGGGTTGGGGTTTGAATCACGGGGTGTCCTGCGCATCCAAGAAGATAGCCGGGCCATTGATCCACAGAGATGAAGAGGACATTGGGTGGCGATATGTGGTCTTTAGGCATACTTTTTTCAATATGTGGGTGAATCTTCATTGCCAGATCATCCTATTGCTGAGTAGGGAATAAACAAATGAATTTTTCTATCATTAACATGTCAAAATCAATATGTCAGATGAACGAGGAACATCCATGTTGTATTCGCCTTCGCACTGGTTCTTAAAGTACCGACTCAAACTGCGATCGCTGGCTTTGGTGGTAGCGATGGACGATCATTCCAACCTTCAACGGGCTGCAGATGTGCTGGGCATGACGCAGCCTGCTGCATCCAAAATGTTGAAAGAGTTGGAAGATCTTTTAGAGGTACCACTGTTCAACAGATTCCCCAGAGGTGTGGAGGCCACAGCCATGGGTGCAGTTGTCATTGACCATGCGCGCATCGTTTTGAGTGAACTGAATCAAATCCCGGAAGATATTTCGGCCATCAAAGGAAAGGCTGAAACCCGAATTTCTGTGGGCTCAATTAAAACGCCGGCATTGTCCATGGTGCCAAGAGCCTTGGTTGAATTTCAGTCAAAATTTACCAATGCCAAGGTGAATCTCATGGTGGATTCAAGCCCGGCATTGCTGACCAAACTCAAGCAGGGCGAACTGGACATCGTGGTGGGTCGCTTGCCTGCAGACGCAAGCGCAGAAGCGTTTGATTATGAAGAGTTGGCCGAAAGTCAGTCTGTCAATGTCGTGGTGAGAAAGGGACACCCTTGGTTGCGCAGAAAGAACATTGAATGGTCAGAACTGTTGAATGTGATGTGGATCATTCCGCCACAAGGCAGCATGTTGAAGCTTCAGTTTGAGTCCCTCTTTGTACAACAGAAGTTGATGCCCCCCCAAAATTTGGTTGAGACGCACGATCTTGACACGATTCGACGCTTGTTGAGTCAAACATCGATGGTGGCCGTGCTTTCTGATGAGGTGGCACAGGCCTGCGATGCAGTCCATTTGCAAAGCATGCCCAATTCACTGTCATTCAAGATGCAAGGCTTTGGGTTGATTAGTCCGAAAGGCAAGCGCCTCTCACATGCAGCGCAAGAAATGTCGAAAATACTTTCGCAAATCGGACATGCTCACTACCCATCAAATTCAGGCGGCTAGCCTGCGCAGGGCATGTTGAGCCGCTAAGTACCCGAAAGTGATGGCGGGCCCGAGGGTGATGCCAGGCGCGGGATAGACGCCACCCATGATGGAGTGCATGTCATTGCCGCAGGCATACAAGCCTTGGATAGCATCACCCTTTGCGTTCAATGCTTGCGCATGTTCGTTTGTCATCAAGCCAGTGGCCGCGCCAATATCACCAGGATAAAGCGCAATTGCAAAGAAGGGGCCTTCTCGCAACGCACCCAAGCAACAGTTAGAACCTGACCATGTGGCATCGCCATTGGCGCGTTGATAGGCTGTGGTGCCGCGCTCAAAGTCGGTGTCAACGCCCTGGTCTGCCATGGTGTTGAAGCGCGCCACTGTGGCTTCTAGCGAGTCTGCTGGCACCTTGATTTGAAGCGCAAGATCTTTCAGGCTTAGCCCTTGCTTGAGGTAACCATCGGCCAAGAAGGGCGACAAAGCTTTGCCGCCTGGTCGAATCATGCCAATACCATAGCGCTTCAATGCACCAGCATCGCATACCAACCACGAAGGTATGCAAGGTGTGTGGCCATGATGCGCTTGCATGGCCATGCCAAACAGATGGTACGAAGTAGATTCGTTCACATAGCGGCGGCCCTGACTGTCCACAGTGATCATGCCAGGCTTGCCACGGTCCATCACAAAGTGAGGAAAGGACGCAGTGCTGCCATCAGCACGCTTGCGAATGGACACGGGCGCCCAAAACGCATGGCTCAAGCCGCCGGTACCGAGTTGCGCTCCGGCCTTCAAAGCCAAGTCTTGCGCAAGGCCTGTGTGGCCAGGCGCAGAAGGGCTCCATTCAGTCTTTGCACCGGGCAACATTTCCGCTCGGCGATGGGTGTGCCGGTTGAAGCCGCCACTGGCCATGACCACGCCGCGCTTACTGTGCAATGAAATTCGTTTTCCGTTTTGCTCTAGAACCACCCCTTGAATGCCATTTTCGTTTTGGATGAGTTCGGTGACTTCAGTATGGGTGACCAGCAAACCCTTGCGCTGAATGTAGCTGTAAAGCATGCGGCCAATCATGGCGTTTCCCATCACCCAGCGGGTGCTGCGCGGGTGAGCAACTTTATCCCAGTAATGGCGCAAGATGATGCGCATGCTGTAACTGAAAGATTTGAAATTTTCAGTCAAGCGCAACAGATGAAAGATGTCGTCTCGGTCGACCATCATGCCATCCAGCACTGTGAATTCAGGAATGGGCCTTCGGACCAGATCGATGTTTGGGCCAAGCAGCTTGCCATCGAAGGGTTGTGGTTCGATGGCTCTGCCACAAAGCACCGAGCCTTCTAACTCTGAAAGGTAATCTGGGTGCAGCAGGCGCACTTGAAATTGCAGCGCACTGTGATCTTCTAGATTGGCAATGGCTTGAGGTCCCTTGTCGATGAAGGCTTGACGCAGTTGAGGGTTAGACCTTTCGCCAACCGCGTTGTTCAAGAAAGTAGCCACGCGTTCAGGGGTGTCCTCTGGATTCACGGCGAGGCCGCGCTTTGTGCCAGGTACCCAGGTCGTTGCGGCTGAGAGAGCGGTGGTGCCGCCAACATGCGCCGTGCGCTCGACCAATAAAACGCGAGCACCGTCAATGGCTGCTGTCAGTGCAGCAGAGAATCCTGCTGCACCCGAACCTATGACCACCAAGTCGACAGCGTCTTGGTCTTTAAGTTGAGAGAGATGGGTGTTAATGCGTTGAGGCAGAGTCAGCCAGTTGTTGTTCATGTGGGGTCCTTGCGAAATGAATGCAGTTTTAAGTTTCCAACAAGAACTGCACCATCAGTTCGCGAACTTGCTCAAACATGTCGGTCCCAGTCGTTGTGTTGCAGCCTTTGGCGCGAGCCGCCATGATCAGGGGAGTAACTGCTGGCGCTGTAATGACGCAGCCAATGAACATTTTTGAAGTGATTTCCTCAAGGTCGATGGGTGAAGAATCGCCACTTCTCATGCCCACGGGTGTGGCGTTGATGGCCACGTCAAAGCCGCTGGGATTGGTGCTGCCTTGTCTGACGCGGCCCAGCTTCAAGCTGCTCAAGCGTTGGATGAGTGATTCACGCCGTGTCTTGTTTTCATCGTGGATAGCCAACTCACTCACGCCTGTCAATAACATGGCATGCGCGATGGCAGAGCCAGCACCGCCAGCACCTACCAACATTGCTTTTTTGCCTTGCAAATGAAAGCCTTTGGACTCAATGGCTTTGACATAACCCAGGCCATCCAGCATATCGCCATGCCAAGATCCATCGACATTTCGCCGAAGGGTGTTCACGGCACCTAAGAAATCTGCACGCGGAGAATGTGTTTCGCAAAGCGCATGGCAATCAAACTTATGGGGAATGGTGACGATGACGCCATCCACATTGCGCGCCAAGGACATGCCCTCAAACCATTGCTTTAAATCCTTGGGCGCCACCTGCGCAGGAATGCAAATGGCGTCTTTGCCATGGCCCTCAAAAGCTTGAGTCATGCCAAAAGGCGATTTCACTTGGGCAATAGGGTCGCCCACAATGATGTGAACGCGGGTAGCACCGCTTAAATTATCGAGCATGGTGGTCTTGGGGTCATGGGATGTAGAGTCGAATTTTATCTAATAATGGAACAGTGTTCAATTTTTGAACAAAATTTCATTTCCGTGATAAAGTGCCAAAAATTTTGCACCTGCACATTCAATTTGAACTTCACATGAGCGGCGTCCTAGAAAGAACTTTGGGTATTTTGGAGATCCTTTCCGATCAGGGGCAGGGCATGGAGTTGGTCGCCGTGGCCGACCAACTCAACATCCCCAAAAGCGCTGCACATCGTTTGTTAGTGGACCTCATCCGCTTGGGTTACGTCAGACAAGTGCGTGAACTGGGTAACTATGTGCTCACCACCAAATTGGTTTCAATGGGTTTGACTTTTCTCAGTCAAACAGGCGTGGTTGATGTGGCGCAGCCCTTGCTAGATCGCTTGGCAGAACAAACGGGAGAATTGGTTCGTTTGTCGGTGGTCGATGGTGATCGGCTCACTTGGGTGGCTCGCGCACAGGGTGCCAGACAAGGCTTGCGCTACGACCCTGACATGGGCCACATTGCTCGCCTCAGTTGCTCGTCGTCCGGCTGGGCTTGGTTGTCCACTTTGAAAGATGACGCAGCACTGAAGTTGGTGTCGCAGCAAGGCTTGGGCATGCCCAAAGAATTTGGACCCAATGCGCCAAAGAGTTTGAAGGCTTTGCTCAAGGTGTTGCAAGACACACGCAAATCGGGTTTTGCTTTGACCGAAGAAACCTACACACCTGGATTGAATGCAATGGCGGTACCCGTGGGTTTGGCCGGTCAAATGTCGATGGGCACCATCAGTGTCGCTGGCCCTTCTTCACGTTTAACACGTGAACGCATGTTGACCATGGTGCCCCATTTGTTGGCGGCTGCAGCTCAATTGGCTGCCGCTCGTGGTGCCTCGCCTATGCTGTCACGCGGGTCAAGTCAATCGACTTTGCAAGCTATTTACGCGGCTTGATTTTCATTCAGTCACGAAGTATCAAAAGACAGCCATGAGCTTGAACAATGATTCAATGCCAACGCAATGGGACTGCGACTTGCTGGTTGTAGGTTCTGGTGCGGGTGCACTTTCAGCAGCAGTCACTGCCGCACATTTAGGCTTGAAGGTGTTGGTGGTCGAGAAAGATTCACACTATGGTGGAACCACGGCATGGTCGGGTGGCTGGATGTGGATTCCGCGCAATCACTTGGCGCTCAAAGCGGGCATTGCAGAGCCGATTGAAAAACCATTGTCTTATTTGCGACATGAATTGGGCGAGCAATTTGACGAAGTCCGTGCGAGAACATTTCTAACGAACGGGCCCCGGATGGTCCGCTTCTTTGAAGAGCAAACTGCCTTGCAATTCATTGATGGCAATGTCATTCCTGATTTTCATGGACGGACGCAAGACGCTGCACTGGGTGGACGCTCGGTATGCGCCGCACCTTTTGACGGCAGATTGCTGGGTGCAAAAGTGAAGCAACTTAAATCACCGCTTTGGGAAACCACCTTCTTCGGAATGGGCATTGCGTCGGGTGCTGACATTCGGCATTTTTTCAATGCCATGCGATCTGGGGCATCTTTTGTCTATGTGGTGAAGAGAGTGCTGAGTCATTTGCTCGACTTAATCACTCATGGACGCGGTATGCATCTTGTGAATGGCAATGCCTTGGTTGCCGGCTTGGCCAAATCGGCATTTGACAAAGGTGTTGAGATTCGCGTGAACACGCCAGCGTTGCGATTGATCACAGAAAATGGAAAAGTGTGTGGTGCGGTAGTTTTGAAAAAAGGGCAAGAGCAAGTCATCAAAGCCAAGCGAGGTGTGATGTTGGCTACCGGTGGTTTTCCGCATGACCCAGACCGTAAGCGTCAGTTGCTGCCACACGACCCAACAGGGTATCAACATTTCTCAGCGGCTTCAAGAGGCAATACGGGCGATGGTCTGCGGATGGGCGAATCAGTAGGTGCTGTGGTGGCTAAGAATTTGAAAAACGCAGCGGCCATGTCGCCTGTGTCTTTGGTGCCCCGAGCCAATGGCAGTGTCACGCATTTCCCGCATTTGATTGAACGTGCAAAGCCTGGATTGATTGCGGTCACTCGTTTCGGCAAACGATTTGTCAACGAAGCAGATTCTTATCACGACTTCATGCAGGGCCTGTTGCGCGTCTTGCCTGCGGATGAGGAAGTACAAGCTTGGTTGGTGGTAGACCATGGCTTTCTCAGGCGCTGGGGCTTAGGCGCTGTCAAGCCTGCACCCTTTAGTTTGAGAGGCATGTTGGCCAATGGCTACTTAAATCGCGGAGATACTTTGGATGCCTTGGCCGCGCACTGCGGTATTGATTCTGAAAATTTAAAGCACACCATCTCGCGGTACAACACCATGGCCGACATTGGTTATGACAGTGAATTTGGCAAAGGCCAAACTGCCTACAACCGGATCCAAGGCGATGCCAATCACATGGGCCGCAACCCTTGCATGGCACCATTGGTCGATGGCCCGTTCTATGCCGTCCGGGTGGTGGCAGGAAGTCTGGGTACTTTTGCTGGACTGCGTTGCAATGAGTACGCACAAGTCTTGAACGAAAATGACAATGCCATTGATGGTTTGTATGCCGGCGGCAACGATCTTTCGAGTGTCATGGGTGGCAACTATCCAAGCGGTGGCATCACCTTGGGACCTGCCATGACCTTTGGCTATTTGGCTGCGCACCATGCCGCAAAAGTTTCAGCAGAACATACTTTTTACAAAAATTTTTACAAAAGGACCTCGCCCATGTACTACGACCTCTCCACCATGACCTTGCCTTTTGGCACCGCCGCACAAGCCGCCATCAACGTGCAAACATTTACTGCGCAAGGTCAGGGTGAATTACTGGGATGCTGGTTCACCGACATTGGTGTTCTCAACCAGATGATCGTGTTGAGGGGATTTGATGACTTGGCTACGTTGCAGGCTGAACGTCAGCGGACTCAACAAAATGCCAGCCCCTTTGGATGCGGTGAAATTTTCCAAAGCTTAGAACAGCACAGCTACCAAGGTTTTCCATGGATGAAGCCTGTACGTCCCAGCGCAGAAAGCGGTATCCAGGGTCCTGTGTATGAGATCCGCACCTACGGAATCAAACCTGGCGGTATGCAACCCACCATCGATTTGTGGGAACAAGCCGTACCTGCACGTGAAAAAATTTCGCCTTGCGTGGTGGCCATGGTTGCCTTGGAGGGCCCTTTGCGCTTTACCAATATTTGGGCTTATCCCAACATTGAGTCTCGCAGCAAAGCGCGAGCAGAAGCCATGTCCCAAGGCATCTGGCCGCCTAAAGGGGGACCCGCCCACTTGACCACCAACATGGTGTCCACCATTGCCCTGCCCACAGCAGTTTCTCCTTTGAAGTGAGTTTTTCGTGCGCAATTTTTCATTGGCGTACCTCACTGCCAACGAGTCGTCGGTGCCTGAGGCCATCGACATTGCCGCTGAGTTAGGTTACAGCTCGGTGGGTTTGCGTTTGAACCCCAACGTACCTGGAGCACCCTTCCAAAGCTTCATTGACGATGCAGCCCTCCGGCGTGAGACATTGGCAAGAATGAGTGACACCGGTGTGATGGTTTTTGACATTGAGATTATTCGAATCGGCGCAGTGTTTGACCCTGTGCCTTATCGTCCACTATTGGAAGCTGGCGCAGCACTTCAAGCGCGTGCTGTGCTGGTGGCTGCGGATGACTCCGATGAGCAGCGTTTGGCGCAACATTACGCGCAATTGTGCGAGTACGCGCAAGTCTTTGGCTTAACGGCTAATTTAGAGTTCATGCCGTGGACGGGTGTGAAAGATGCCAAGGCCGCCATGCGCGTGATGCAATTGGCCGGCTACCCTCGCAATGCCGGGATCTTGGTGGATGCCCTTCACTTTGGAAGATCGACGACCAGTTTGGAGGACATTGCCAGTATTCCTTCACACTTGATTCACTATGCCCAAATGTGTGATGCCAAAGCAGGCTTGAATTTCACAACAGAAGAAATGATTCACACGGCTCGCCAAGCGCGCCAATTACCGGGCGAAGGCGACATTGATTTGAAAGGCCTGTTCAATGTCTTGCCCAGAATAGTGCCTGTGAGCATTGAAATTCCCGACGTGGTTCGCAGCAAAGCCATGGGCGACAAGGCATGGGCTGAAGCAGCATTGCGCGCCACAAAAGAAGTATTGGGTCACAATGAATGGCCTTAGCTGATTAAAAAACTTGATGTACAAATTCAAAATTGCCGTTGTGGGAGCTGGCGCCATCGGGCGGGTTCACATCCATATCGTTCAAGCCAATGTGCAGTGTGAGTTGATCGCTGTGGTTGATCCGACTGCCGCTGCACAAGAACTGTCTCACTCAAAGGGCTTGCGCTATTTTGAAAGCTTGACGCAGTTGCTGAGTGAGGACCGTCCCGATGGTGTGATCTTGGCAACCCCTAACGCCATGCATGTCACGCAGGCTTTGCAATGCCTAGAAGCAGGCGCAGCGGTCTTGGTTGAAAAGCCCATTGCGCACACAGTGGCCGATGCCCAACGCTTGCTAGATGTCATCCAATCTCAAGGTGAACAAAAAGCCAGAGTATTGGTAGGCCACCACCGGGCACACAGTCCCATCATGGCGCAGGCCAGGGCTGTCATTGAGGAAGGTCGATTGGGTCGGTTGGTGAGTGTGATGGGCAGCGCGATGTTTTTCAAGCCAGACCATTACTTCACAGATGCGCCATGGCGAACACTCAAAGGCGGCGGCCCTGTCTTGATTAACTTGATCCATGAAATTCACAACTTGCGAATGCTGTGTGGCGATATTTTGGAAGTACAAGCCATGGCATCCAATGCCGTGCGTGGGTTTGAGGTGGAAGACACCGCGGCTGTGAATTTTCGTTTTGCATCTGGTGTGTTAGGCACATTCTTACTTTCTGACACGGCTGCCAGTGCGCGCAGTTGGGAACAAACCAGCCAAGAGAACAAAGACTACGCCAGTTATGCTGATGAGGATTGTTATGTGCTGGCTGGAACCATGGGCAGCTTGTCCATTCCCAGTATGCGTTTAAAAACTTATGCACGCAAAGATGACCGTTCATGGTTCAAGCCATTTCAACGCGCCACGCTTGAATTACAGCGTGAAGATCCTTTGACGCTTCAACTTCAACACTTTTTAGAAGTGATTCAAGGAAAGGCAAGGCCCTTGGTTAGCGCCTATGACGGCTTGCAAAACCTTCAGGTGGTAGAAGCCATTGCAAACGCCATTCAATCCCAGCAATCTGTGAAACTCAGCGATGCCTAAACCTTAAGTCATTTTAGGAGTGGCATGAGCGCCACCCAAGAACAAACGTTCCATGTTGGGGTCGTTCAGAATGTCTGAGGCGATCTTGTGCAACACCAAGCGGCCTGATTCCAAAGCAATGGCGTCATCAGAAAAAGCCAAGGCACCCTTCACATTTTGTTCCACCATGAGCACCGTCGTACCTTGTGCTGCCAATTTTCGCAACAACTTGAACACATCCAAGACCACCATGGGCGAGAGGCCAATGGAGGGTTCGTCAATCAGCAAGACTTGAGGGCGAAGTAACAATGCACGACCTATTTCCAATTGTTTTTGCTCACCACCCGAGAGCGAAGCAGCACGTGAGTTCAAACGCTCTTTTACTCGAGGGAAGAGCGCCAGCACTTCAGGGATGCGCTCGTGAGTGGTCTTCATGCCGAGTGTGATGCCACCCAATTCCAGGTTTTCATAAACGGAGAGCTGTCCGAATAAATTGCGACCTTGTGGTACAAATGCGATGCCCTTGGCGAGTAAAGCCTTTTGGCTGGCGCCGTTGATGTTTTCTCCATTCAGAAGGACCTGGCCTTGCTGAGGTTTGAGTAAACCAAACAGAGTTTTGAGAACGGTTGACTTGCCTGCACCGTTTGGACCCATCAACAAAGTAATAGCACCTCTGCGGGCTTTGAATGAGAGGTTATTCAAAATCATGAAATCTTTGTAACCAGAGACCACATCCTTGAATTCAATGCAGGCATCTGCGTCGCTAATGTTGTGACCTGTTGTCATTTTCAACTTCCCAAGTAGGCGTCGAGCACCTGTTTGTTGGCACGAATTTCTTCTGGGGTGCCGATGGCCAAAACTTTGCCTTCCACCATCACCATGATGCGATGGCAGAGGCCCATGACGAAGTCCATGTTGTGTTCAATGACAACGAATGAGCCCTTGCGAGTTTGGTTCAGTTCACGAAGCAGGGTGCTGATGCCGCCCACCAAGGAGGGATTGACACCAGCGCAAGGTTCGTCTAGCAATACGAGGTCAGGTTCGCTCATGAAGGCCATGGCAATGTCCACCAATTTTTGTTGGCCGTAGCTTAATTCGCCGGCTTTTTTGTGGGCGACATGCGCAATTCGAAACTGTTCAATCAAGGCATCTGCCTTGTCTCCCAGGTTGGAATCTGTGGGGGCGAACATGCGACTGAACATGCTACCTTGATGCTCTTGTGCAGCCACAATCAGATTGTCACGAACCGTCATTTTTCCAAAAACTTGCAGTGTCTGAAAAGTTCGGCCAACACCTCGACGGTTCAATTCCAAGGGGCCCAACTCTGTGACATCTTCCCCTTTGAGTTCAATACGGCCTTCATCAGGCTTGATCTGCCCCAACATGCTGTTGAACAGCGTTGTTTTTCCAGAACCATTGGGGCCAATCACTCCAAAAATTTCGCCAGGACGGACATCAAAGGAAACCCCCCCCACAGCCTGAATTGCGCCATAGGCTTTTTTCAAGTGATGAACTTGCAAGACGGGGGCGATCATAAGGCATCTCCTTTTTGAGCAGACTGTGCTGCTTGGGCGTTGAGTCGACGCGCTTCAGATTCTTGACGAGATTGGAGACGTGCACGAATTCGATCAGGCAAGCTGAGCAAGCCATCGGGCAACCAGATCATGAGCAAAACCACAGCAGTCCCAAAAACAAACAAATACCAGCCTTGGGCAAAGCGCAACCATTCAGGTAAAACCACACCCACTGCGGATCCTAAAATTGGCCCCAAGAAATAACCAGGACCGCCAACCACCACCATCAAATACATCATGATAGAAGCACCGACAGTGAACAAAGCAGGATCAATGAAACCGACTTGAGATGCATAAAGACCCCCTGCGATGCCTGCAAAAGTTGCACCGATCGCAAAGCTCATCAAGGTATAACTGCGAGTGTCAACGCCAAGACTCTCAGCACGAATTGGATTGTCTCGCAAGGCTGTAAAGGCTTTACCCCAAGGTGAGCGCAGCAAGCCAGCCAAGATCAAGGCCATCAAAACGGCAAAGACCAAAACCATTCTGTAGTAGGCAAGATTCCCATCAAAGCTGATGCCGCCCAAGCTGGGGCGCGGGATGTTGTTGATGCCAAAAGTGCCGCCAGTGAGCCACTCTTCGTTGCGCATAACCAACCATGCAGCTGTGTTGAAGCCTAAGGTGGCAAACGCCAAGTAAATGGTTTGCACGCGCAAGGCAGGGAAGCCTACGACCAATCCTGTGAAGAAACACAGCAGCGCGCCTGCAGGCAGGGCCAACCAGAAGCTGATACCGGCTTTTAAGCAGATGGCTACGGTATAAGCGCCAATGCCAAAGAAAGCTGCATGGCCCAAAGATTTTTGACCGGCATAACCCACTGTCAAATTCAAGCCCATGGTGGCAATGATGTACACCAACCAAGTGGTGAAGATATGCACGCCATAGTTTTTTAAATACGCCGGCACAATGGCGAGTACCACCAACAGCGCAATGCCAATGAGAAGCGGAAGCTTTTTCATACTTTTCGCTCCTCTTTTCGACCTAAGAGGCCTTGTGGTTTGAACAAGATCACCACCATGAAAATAATCAAAGCAACGGCGTCTTTGTAGGCTGAAGAAATGTAGGCTGCAGCCAAGTTTTCGCTGACACCCACAATCAAGCCACCCAGCAAGGCACCGCGTGTGTTGTTGAAGCCGCCAATGATGGCTGCAAAGAAAGCCTTGGTGCCCAAGGACTCACCCATGTCGAACTTGGCCAAATAAATGGGTGTGATTAAAAGCGCAGCAGCAGCGGCCAAGATAGCGTTAATGGCAAAGGTATAGAAAATCATCCGCGGAACATTGATACCCAACACAGAAGCACTTTCTGTGTTTTGAGCCACCGCTTGCATGGCGCGACCCGTTACAGTTTTGGCCAAGAAGGCTTGCGTGATCAGCACCAAACCCAGCGCCATGAAAAAGGTGCCAATGTCGGAAGCTGAAATGTTCAGACCTGCAAAGTTATAAACCTTGTCGGGAAAAATCAGGGGGAAGGGTTGTGGCTCCGAGCTGTAAGCCGCACGAACACCATTTCGCATGGCAATGGACAAACCAATGGTGGCCACCACGATGGGCATCATGCCGTACTTGAAAAGGGGGTCAACCAAGCCGCGCTTGAACAGCCAGCCCAATACCAACACAGAGATCACCACACTGATGGCAAAGCTGGCAGAGAGGGCCATGCCGTTGTGCAGCATGATGACCATGATGAAAGCGGGCAACATCACAAATTCGCCTTGTGCAAAATTGATGGTGCCTGAAGCTTGCCATAGCAATGTAAAGCCCAACGCTGCAAGCGCATAAATACTTCCTGTGGCCATGCCACTGAAGAAAAGCTGGAAAAAATCGGTCATCTTTTGTTCACCATCCTAAAATTTTTGCAGGGGTGTCCCACATCATGGCTTGAAGTTGCGCGGGTGTGAACCAACGCTCCGTCAACTTCAGCAATGTCCCGTGATCGAGGCGATAAGCGCTCTTAAGGTGCGGCCAATCAGAAGCCCAAATACAACGCTCAGGGCCAAAAGCGTTCCATACATTCATGACATGCTCTCGCGCGTCGTCAAAGGGAAAACCTGTTCCAGAAAACTTGCCAAAGCCAGAAATTTTGATCACCCCCAAACCACTGTCGGCCAATTTCCAAAGCGCTTGCAAGCCAGGCGCGTTGAAGCCATCGGCCAAGTCTGGTCTGCCGCAATGGTCAATCATGGTTTTGACGCCAATGCGTTCAATGCGGGGCCAAAGAACTTCCAACTGATTGGCTGAAACTTGAAACTGTGCCCACATGTCGAGGTCGCGCAAATGTACAAGCAAAGGGTCTATGTCGGCGTAATAGTCCAAGCCGTGCAAAGACGCATTGAACGCAATTCCCACGATACCTTTAACTTTAAAATCTTTCAAGGCTTGGAGACTCATGTTGGCGGGCACAACGGCAATGCCTTTGAACCGACCTTCGCCTTGCTCAATAGCGTCCAGCAAACAACTGTTGTCAAGGCCATAACCTGAGTTGGGTCCGACCAACAGGGCATGCTTTACGCCATAGGCTGACATGACGTGTTTGCAGTAGTCAGCTGTGCCTATTTCTTGGCCCTGTGGGTGATAGCTCACATCGGCAGAATAAGGAAAACGCTGCGGATCGAGGACATGACAATGTCCATCGATCTTGGGTTGATCGAAGATGTTCATCTGACAACCTGAAATTAGAAAGTAGCTTGAACGGCGGCTCGTAATTCAGCCGTGACTTCGGGTCGAACACCAAACCAAGCCTCAAAAGCGGGTACGGCTTGGTTAAGCAACATGCCCAAGCCATTGACGGTGAGATGTCCACGTTTGCGCGCCTGTTCTAACAGTGGCGTTTCAAGGGGGATGTAAATGGCATCAGACACCATGGCACTTGCTGGCAGCGCATCGAGGTACACATCCAAAGCAGCTTGTCCATGCATGCCCTGCGTGGTGGTATTGACCAACAACTTCACATCGGCCATGGCATCATTGCGTTCTTCCCATGGAATCACTTTCACGCGAGGTCCAAAGGCATCGACCAATGCTTGAGCACGTTCAGGTGTTCTATTGGCAATGCGAACTTCCGGCACGCCTTCCGCTAACAAGCCCACTACAATGGCGCGGGCAGCGCCACCGGCACCCAGAACCAATGCGGGGCCGACGTCACCGCGCCATGTGGAGTTGGCATCGCGAAGGCTTTGGATGTAGCCAATGCCGTCGTTGTTAGCGCCAAGCAAACTGCCATCGGGGCGCACCACGATGGTGTTGATGGCGGCAATGTGACGCGCTGCGGGCGTCAATTCGTCCATGAGTTTCATGGCGTTAACTTTGTGAGGCACCGTCACGTTGCAACCTGCAAAGCCCAAAGCTGAAAGCCCGCGGACTGCAGCTTCCAGATTTTCAGGCTGAACTGGCAACTGCACATAGGCGCCCTTGAGGCCGTGCTTGGCAATCCAGTGATTGTGAATGGCGGGAGATCGCGTGTGGGCCACGGGCCAACCCATGACTCCCGCTAATACAAATCGCATGTCGGACATTTCAAGTACCAATACAAAGTTGACGCGGCTAAATTACTTCTTGTTCAATGGCGGCAATGTTTCGGCCACCACCGTTTTGCCGTTGCGAATTTCAGTGATGAAGCTTTCGCGGTCAATGTCGCCTTTGTCGTCAAAGCAAACGTCCATCAAGACACCAGGATGTTGCTTGGCAGAGAAGCAGCTGTTGCGAATGGCGGCGGCGGCGGCTTTGCGGTCAACTTTGCCAGATTTTTCGATCGCGGCCTTGAGCACGTAAACACCCGTGTAGCCTTTCACACCGTTGTGGTCTGAAACTGAGTTGTACATTGCTTGGTAGCGCTTGCCCCATGCTTGCAACTGAGGCGCCTCAACAGTCAAGCCCACGTGCGCTACGGCGCCATTTGCAGCCTCACCTGCCAGCTCAACCACTTTGGCGCTGGTTAACACGGTTTCGCCAATGACGGGTTTGTTCCAGCCTTGCTTGCGCAATTCTCGCAACAAACGAGCTGATTCTTCTTCATTGGTGTAAGCGAACAATGCATCAGCGCCAGATTGTTTGGCTTGAATCACGGCCGCAGAGAAATCAACCTGACCTGATTCGGTGGAAATTTCGCTCACGATTTGTGTGGGGCCTGTGGCGAGCAACTGTTTGATGGTGGCTTGGCCACCTTTACCGAAGTCATTGTTCACGTAAAGAACAGCCAGCTTTTTAGATTTGGTCTGAATGTAACGAGCCACCTTAGGGAATGAAACGCTTTGGCCAAAGGCTGTTCGGAAAACCCAAGGATTACCTTGCTGCGTAATGGCGCCTGCTTCGCCACCTGTAAAGTTAGGGATTTCGCCGCGCTTGCTTTCAGTCATGGAAACCATGATGGAGCCTGAGTAAACGGGGCCCATGATGGCAAACACATCGTTGTCTACGGCTTTTTGCGTCAAGCCTTTTGCAACACCAGGATTGGACTGAGTGTCTTCTGAGGTGTAGCTGATTTTGCGGCCAGAGATGCCACCTGCTGCATTGATTTCCTTGATGGCCATCTCAACGCCTTGTTTGAACATCACACCTGAAGTTGTGCCAGGACCTGACATTTCAACGATGTTGGCAATTTTGATATCTTGGGCTTGTGCCACGGCAGTACCTGCTGTGATGAGGGTGGCCAATGCAATGCGGGTCAATTTCTGAATAGACATAGTTTCATTTCCTTGAGTCTTAAATACCAGGCCATGACAAACGGCCAAACGAAGAGTGAACAC
>CANJOS010000028.1 GCA_947476015.1 Comamonadaceae bacterium
GCTTTGCCCACGTAATCGGCACGCGCAGAATCGACCACAATGGGCGCCCCACAGGCGTAGACCTGAAAGCCACTTAAGTCGGGGTGATCTTGCAAAACTGCTTGGTGCACAAAACCAGTTCGGCCCGTCCATGCATCTTCTGGCAAAGCATCCGAGACCACAGGGATGTATTTCAAGTGAGGCATGGCTTTCACTTGCGCCGCCACCCACTCGCTCATGTACAAGTCGGAGGGACGGCGGCCACCCCAGTAAAGGGTCGCCTCACGTTGAATGTTTTTGTGCTGCATGTGCTCTATCAAAGCTTTGATAGGCGCAAAGCCAGTGCCTGAGGCCAGCAAGATCATGGGTGCTTGTGATTTTTCGCGCAGATAAAAACTGCCATAAGGGCCTTCAATGCGCAAAATGTCTTTTTCCTTCAAAGTGCTGAAGACCACGTCGGTGAATTTGCCGCCAGGCATGTGGCGAATGTGAAGTTCGACTTTGGGTGCTGCGGGGTCTAAGGTGTGGGGCGCGTTCGCCATGCTGTAGCTTCGGCGAGCGCCATCGCGCAACAAAAATTCGACGTACTGGCCGGCGTGAAATTGCATCAGATCGGTGGCGGGGAGTTGCACAAACACCGACATCACATCGTCTGATTTTTTCTCCAAGCTCACCACACGCACAGGCATTTTTTTCACTGGGAAGCTGCCCTCTTCGGTCACTTGCCGAGACTCCAGCACCAAATCTGTTTGGGCCTTGGCGCAGCAAGTCAAGATCAAACCTTGGGCTTCTTCCTCTGCACTCAAAGCCTTGCTTTGGTGTTCGCCGTGCACCACGGTGCCAGAGATTTTTTTGCATTTGCAGGAACCGCATGCGCCATCTTTACAGCCATAGGGCAAACCAATGCCTTGACGAATGCCGGCGCTGAGCAAAGTTTCTTGGTTATCGGCAAGAAAAGTACGGCCACTGGGCTGAATGGTAATTTGGAAGCTCATGTTTTCGTTATCCTAGGGGGGTCTGAAATTCAATAACCCCCCATTTTGCCTTCAAACCAAACCCCTTTGGGCGCCTTGCCCGCTCGCTTTCGCAAAGAACGTGTCTTGATCATTGGCTGCGGCGATGTGGGACAGCGTGCGGCCAAGCAGTTGGTGGGTCGAACCCGGGTTTTGGCTTTGACATCGTCCCCAGAGCGAGCCCCCCTTTTGAGAGCACAGGGCCTGACACCTGTGCTGGGCAATTTGGACAGTCCCGAAACCCTGCAGCGCTTGTCGGGCTGGGCCACACGTGTCTTGCATTTGGCGCCGCCTCCGAGCGACCGGGTGGGAGAGTGGTCCACCGATTCTCGAAGCTTGAACTTGGTTCGGGCCCTCAAAAAAAGAAGCTTGCCCACTTCATTGGTGTACGGCTCCACCACTGGCGTTTATGGTGATTGCAAAGGCGATTGGGTGTCTGAATCACGCCCCACTCAGCCGCATACACCGCGTGCCATTCGGCGAGTTGACGCTGAGAAAGTCATTCGTTTCTTGGGACGGTCAGGTGTGAGAAGCAGCATTTTGCGAATCCCGGGCATCTACGCTCCCGACCGACCCAATGGAACACCTCGTGAGCGGTTGATGAAGGGCACGCCTGTGCTGCTCAGAAAAGACGATGTCTATACCAATCACATTCACGCCGACGACTTGGCGCGCGCTTGCGTGGCAGCGTTGTGGCGCGGGAAACCACAGCGAGTTTTTAATGTCAGTGACGACACCCAACTCAAAATGGGCGACTACTTTGACAAAGCGGCCGATATCATGGGCATGAAGCGGCCGCCTCGCGTGGCCAGAAGCCAGGCACAGGAAACATTGCCTTTGATGCTGCTCAGTTTCATGAGCGAGTCTCGCCGCTTAGAAAACAACCGACTTAAAAAAGAACTCAAAATTCGATTGAGGTACCCGACCATTCTTCAGGGTTTGGAATCATTGGCATCTTCAACGCCCTCCAAGAATTAACAAGAGCTTGAAGATGCTTTCAAAGTGGGGTCTCAAGCTGTCTGCAGCCCAAAGGGTTTACGCAGCCTTTTTCCTTTATGCACTGGCCTTGGGTGGTATTTATCCGCGCATCGCAGAAATCCAAGAGGGCATGGGTGTCGCAGAAGGCGCATTGGGCATGGGATTGGTGGGCACAGCTTTGGGAACCCTGATCAGCCTCACATTTGGGGGCGATGCTTTGGAGCGCATGGGCGCAAAAAAAGTACTCATGGGTGCACCGCCTTTGGTGGCCATTTTTTATGCGATGGCATCCTATGCGGACAACCCCTTGCAATTGTTTCTTTGCTTAGTGCCCGCAGGCATTTGCGTTGGCGCTATTGAGCAGATCGTGAATCTTGAAGCAGATCGTTTAGAGCACGTGCTTGGCCGTCGCATCATGAATCGCTCACATGGATTTTGGAGTGTCGGATTTTCATGTGCAGGTTTGTTGGGCGGTGTGGCCGCACAGTTTGGTTTCAACCCACAAGCTCACATGCTGGTCATGGTCGGCGTTGTTTGTATACTGGTTGTCTTGTTGTTAGGACAGTTTGAAGCTGCGCCTCTCAGGCCATCCACTCACATGGAGCACCAGCCGAAAGTAAACTTCGCCTCTCCCACGCCCGCAATCATGGTGTTGGTCACGGCAACTCTGGCCGCCATGCTCATGGAGGGCGCGAGCATTGACTGGTCAGCCATTTACATGCGCGATGTATTCAACAGCAGCCCCTTTGTGGGCGGACTGGCGGTAGCAGCTGGTGCCAGTATGCAGGCGCTTGCACGCTTCTTTGCCGACAGGTGGGTAGAGCGTTTCAGCCCTGTCAAAGTGGCTCGATTTTTAAGCCTTATTTTATGCACAGGCGTTTGCTTGATAACATGGGCCACTTCTCAAGGGATGGCCTTGTTAGGATTTGCGCTCATGGGCATTGGAACGAGCGCCATTTTTCCCTTGGCCATGTCGGCTGCTGCGCGCCGCACCGACAGGTCCGCTGCACTCAATGTTGCAGCGCTGGCGCAAATATCATTCGTGGTTTTTTTACTGGGCCCACCCTTGCTGGGTTGGGTGGCTGAGTCCTTCGGTATTCGAGCAAGCTTCGCTGTGAGCTTGCCACTCATTGGGCTCAGTTTTTGGGCTGCGAAGAGTCTGGAAGAATAAAAGATCGATTTGCTGCAAATCGATGGTGCCCGAGGCCGGAATCGAACCGGCACGCCTTGCGGCGGGGGATTTTGAGTCCCCTGCGTCTACCAATTTCACCACCCGGGCGGATTGCGAAGACAGCGATTATGGCATATTTTTTCTAGGTTTTGGAGGGACGGAGTGGGGAATAATCAATTGAGCTAACTTGTAAAGTCAGGAGTCAAAAATGAAGTTCAATCAGTATTCAGTCATGCTTTCTATTTTGCTCATGTGCTCAGGCTTGAGTGCATTTGCTCAGTCTTGGCCACAACGTCCAATCAAAGTGATTGCCCCCTATCCACCGGGTGGCCCCAGTGACATCGTGATTCGCACTGTGGCTGACAAAGTTCAAGCCGCGCTCAAACAACCGCTTGTCATTGAAAACATCCCTGGCGCCGGTGGCAACATCGGCAGCGCTGCGGCGGCCCGCGCTATGCCCGATGGTTACACGTGGTTGATCACCACCGATACAGTCCTCACAGTGAATCCACATGTTTACAAGACCATGGGCTTCAAGTTGGACGATCTCAAGCCAGTGAGCATGCTGACATCCTTCAGTCAAACACTGGTTTGCAATCCAGCGTTGGGCGTTAAAACTTTGAACGAATTGATTGCCAAGTCTAAAACTCAGTCTTTAAGTTATGCATCAGGGGGTGCGGGCGTGCCGGGACATCTTTCAATGGAGTTGTTATTGAACATGACCGGCATGCAGATGGTCCACATCCCCTACAAAGGGCCAGCACCTGCGGCGCAAGATGTATTGGCCAATCAGGTGCCATGTGGCCTGTTGGCAGGCCCCACCGTTTTGCCGCATATTCGATCAGGCAAATTGGTGGCCTTGGCAGTTTCTGGTCAAGCCAGGTCGCCCTCTTTGCCTGAGATTCCCACCATTGCTGAAGCGGGTGTGAAGGGTTATGACGCCGATTTCAGTTTGGTGATGTGGGCGCCCAAACAAGTTCCGGATGAATTGGTTCAAAAGTTTCGACAAGCATTAATGGATGGCTTGCGTTCGCCGGAAACTGCTGAGCGCTTGAAGGCCACAGATCAAGTTGTCATTGGCAGCACTTCCGAAGAAACAGCGGTACGCATTGCCAAGGATTTCGCAAAGTGGGGCGCTGTGACCAAAAAGATTGGCCTGAGCTTGGAATAAAACCAAAATCAAGATGTCAGTGCCATCAAACTTCCAAGGTGAATGAGTGCGGCTGCTAAGGCCAATACCAAAGCCACCCATGATCTGGGACGAAGCGCAAAACCGAAAACAACTTGTGTGGGAAATGAAAAGGTGGTGGCAGTGCCTGCAGTTTTTAAGACATGCACATCTTTCACTGCTGGGTCTGTGGCCAATCGCATCATGTCGCGACGGCTTCGGTAACGCATGCTGCCAACCACATGCCAACCGGGATCAGGGTGAGTGTTCCAAGAGTCTAAATAGCCGCCCACTTTTCGCATCACCAAAACGGGGTGTCCGCCATATTGAATCAAAACTTTGACGAAACGTGTGCCGTAGTCTTTCAGTAATTCAATGCCGCGCGTAGGTTTGCCCGTCATGGGGTGCGGTACTTCGCCTGGTTGGACGCGCACCAAGTTGACCATCACAAATTCTTTGCCGTCATCATTTTCTAGAAAAGTGCGCAGCACTGCGAGGTCGGTGTAGCTGCCCATCTGGGTGGCTGCAGCCATTTCCAAAAATTTTTCAAGCTCTTGAGCGTTCAATGGGCCGCGCCAGTTGTCGTACCAAAGCCGAAAAAGAACGTAAACCATCAAAGCCACTGGCCAGATCCACCATGCACCCATCATCATGTAAGTCCTTAACTGTTAGTGAATGAGTTATTCAGTTGATAAATTTTCCGCGCATTCTGACCCAGCATCAGCGCTTGATCTGCAGCTGAATAGTTTTCCAAGACTTTCAGAGTGAACTTACGCCATTCGGTATAGGTGCCTGCTAATTCAAGGACAGGCCAGTCACTGCCCCAAATGATTCTGGAGGGCGACCAAATGTCTATCAAGGATTTGCACCATGGCTGGATCATCTCAACAGAACTTGATGCGGGCGCCTCAGTCCAAAGTCCTGACATCTTGCACATCACGCGATTGGGCGAAGTTATTTGGGCCAAATTTTCCATTGAAGTCCTCCAGTGCGCCATGTCATTGAGCTCAATCTTAGGCTTGGCGCCATGATCAACGACGATTTTCAATTCCGGATGAGCTTGGGCGATTTTCAAAATGTTGGAAAGATGCACGGGTTTGATCAGTGCATCCAACACCAATTGGTGCTGCGCCATGGCTGATAAAACAGGTTGAATGGCCGTCTGCAAAATCCAATCAACATCATGGATGTCTTGCAGCATAGGGCGCAGGCCCTTGAGCAAAGGATTGGCGGCACAGATTGCCACTTTGCCGATGGCGTCTGGTGCGAGCATGTCAATCCAACCCACGACACCTTTCACCATGGCGTGTTGATGTGCTTGATTGAGCAAGAAAAGTGTTTCTTCAAACGTGGGTGCAGCCTGAACCAAAACCCCGCCTTCAATGCCGTGGGCTTTGGCATGCTGTTCCCAATCTGAAACTTGCACGTCACGGTAAATCACACCCAGCTCGGGTGTGAGCCATCCGTAGTCGCCACGCGAGAGTTGCCATGCGTGAAAGTGTGCGTCGATCATGGGATATAAAAGGGTGTGGGTGCGTTTTCAGGAATGCAGGCTTCTCGTTGAAGTTGAGTCCAGAAATCTTCAGGGATGGCTTCCTTGGCAGAGGCCCGAGCATCTTGCCATTCTGTTTCATTTCTTGCGCCCAACATCACAATGTGAGTGGCTGGGTGGGCCAATGCAAATTGCAAAGCGGCCGATCGAAGGAGAACGCCATGCGCATCGCAAATGGTTTGAATCCGCATGGCTTTTTCAATCCAAGGCTGTGTCGCGGGCTCGTAGTTAAAAGTCATGGGGCGATCTGCAGAAATTCTGCTCGCCAAAATTCCAGAGTTGAAAACACCGCCCAATGCCAATGCAATCTTTTTCTTAATCAGTTGGGGCATCAGCAGATCCAAGGCCGAGGTGTCTAGCAGGGTGTAACGCCCCGCCAGCATGAGAGCATCCAGATCTGCATTTTTCAAAACATCTAACACGACGCGGTGATCGTTCACGCCCAGACCTGCATGCGTTACCAGCCCTTCACTTTTGAGCTGAGCCAGCTCAGGCAATGTTTCTTCAAGCACCTGCCTAAGTACCTCTGGCGTGGCGGCGCCATGATTGGCTTCATCGATGTCATGAACATAGACCGCATCCAATCGAGTCAGCCCCAGCCGATGCAGGCTGTCTTCTACACTGCGCCGTATGCCGCCGCGAGAAAAATCCCAGTGTTGCACGAAGGGCAGGGTTTCGACATAACCGTGCTGAGAACGAGGGGCAGAAGCAGAGGGGCTTAAAAGACGGCCGACTTTGCTTGAAAGCCTGTAGCTGGGGCGGGCTTGTGCATGGAGCACATGACCCATTCTCCTTTCCGACAAGCCGTGCCCGTAATGCGGGGCGGTGTCAAAGCTGCGGCAACCATCGTCCCATGCCGCCAGCACAAGGCGGTGCGCTGCTTCCTCGCTCATGGCTTGAAATAAATTACCCAATGGGGCTCCCCCCAGACCGAGTCTGGTGCCATCGGCGCAGGGTAAAAAAGTGTTGTTGTTCATCAATTCAATTTTTGATCTGGCGTCATCCTAGGGCGCATTGAGTCAATTGAGAAGCCTTCTTTCCCAATTGCCACACCAAGGGTAATAACTAGGATGCGAACGCATGAGTTTCAACTAACATGTTAGCCGTACATGTTGAAAAATATACCGCCCCTGCTAAGTCCCTCCCTGCTTTTTGGCCTGGCCAAAATGGGGCATGGCGACATGGTGGCCGTGGTCGATGCCAATTTTCCTGCCGACAGAATTGCCCAAGAAGCGGCCGCCGACTTGGTTCACTTGCCCGGTATCAGTTCAAGTGCGGTGTTGGAAGCCTTGCTGAGCGTCTTGCCCATCGATCGATTCGAAACTCCCAGTGCATGGACCATGCAGGTGGTCGGCGAGCCTCTGGCTGTGCCTGTTCCCGTGCAGGAATTTAGAAAGGCCTTGTTGCAGCAAGGGGAGGCTGCGCCTGTCGATTTGGAGCGATTTGCTTTTTATGCCCAAGCCCGGACTGCACGATTGATTGTGCAAACTGGGGACCTTAGAAAATACGCCAATGTCTTGCTTCGCAAGGGTGTCATTGCCTGCGACTGATGGTATGAATTGCGCGCCACCCAAACTCTCATTGCGCGCACGCGCCTATGAAAATTTCCGCCAACAAATTCTGAAGGCCAACGTGGTACCAGGGCAATTTGTTTCACAAAGAGAACTCACCCAGTTGTTGGACATGCCATTGGGAGCTGTTCGAGAACTGATCCCAAGGCTTGAAGCCGAGGGTTTGCTGCGCACAGTTCCTCAGAGAGGTTTGCAAATTGCGCATGTTGATCTGAGCCTCATTCACAATGCTTTTCAATTGCGGGGCATGCTCGAACGAGAAGCAGCCTTGCATTTTGTGAAAACGGTCAGTGATGTTGATTTGCAGTCAATTGAGCAGTCTCATTTGGCCATTGTGAACAGCGCTCAAACAGGGCAGATCACAGACGAACTGTTGGCCGAGGCAACCTCGGTAGACTGGGGCTTGCATGACCTCATGATCGACACCATGGGGAATGAGTTAATTTCTCAAACCTACCGCATCAACAGCCTTCGGGTTCGATTGATTCATTTGGAGAGATCCACTTTGTCGGCTGAAATTCTGTTGCCTGCCATGCAGGAGCATTTGAATCTCATTGCTGCGCTGAAGGCCCGAGACGCGGCACTTGTCGCACAACATTTGGCCTTCCACATTCACAGTGCGCACCAGCGCATTCTGGGACAAGACAGGCGCGTGCAAGTCGAACAGACTGACAAGCACTTGAACCTTCATTTCTCTTCAAACCTACAAACGGAGTTTTCTTGAGCACACCCTTGACCAATGCACGCAATGCCTTTCATGGCATTTGGCCTGCCATGTTGACGCCCCTGGATGCCTCTTTGAACATCGATCACACGAAAATGGCGGCACATGCCAAGGCCTTGATCAAGTCAGGGTGTGGTGGCGTCACTATTTTTGGCACCACCGGCGAAGGCCCTTCTTTCTCATTGCGCGAACGAAAAGAAGCGCTGGAAAAATTGATTGAGAAGGGTGTACCCGCAGAGCGCATCATTGTTTCAAGCAGTTGTGCGGCTTTGGTAGAAACCACTGAACTTTCCCAGCATGCGGTCGATCAGGGTGTGCATGGGTGTTTGATGTTGCCCCCTTTCTTTTTTAAAGGAATCAGCGATGAGGGTGTGGTGAATGCTTATGCACAAGTCATCGATGGGGTGAACCGCAGCAACTGGCGTCTCTACCTGTATCACATACCCCAAGTCATTGCTGTGTCGCTTTCACATGCTGTGATCACAGAGTTGGTTCGCCGTTATCCCAGTATCATTGTGGGGATCAAAGACAGCGGTTGCGATCAGGCCCATTCTGTGAGCTTGGCAAAGGCTTTCATGCCACCTCTCACGGTGTATGTCGGTTTTGAGCCTGACCTCACGACCATGGGCCCATTGGGTAGCACGGGCGCCATCAGCGGTTTGGCAAATTTCATGCCGCGTGTGGTGCATCGAATGGTGCTGGCGTCCAATGCCCCCAATACAGCCCATGATGCGAAGCGCATTCAAGACATCTTGGAACTGCTCAAGCCGCATTCGTTGATGCCTGCCCTCAAAGGGGTGATGGCCGCTTTGAGCCATGACGACACTTGGCTGCGTGTGCGAGCCCCCTTGGTTGCCATGACACCCGGTGTGTATGCTAAATTTGCCGAAGAAGTCAGTGCATTCAAAATTGACCCCTCTCACGAATAACTTTTTTATTTATCCACTCCAAGGAGACAGCTGTGAAATCTACAAAAATTTTCCGTCGTAACTTGCTTGCCGCATGTATTTCTGCGGTTGCCCTTTGTGGCGTCTTGGGTGTTAGCACTCAAGCCATCGCGCAAGCCAAAATACCCATGCGCATTTCCACCCCCGCTGTGCCCGATGATTGGCACGCCAAAATGTGGACGGTGTTCAAAGATAATTTGGACAAATCTGCTGCCAATCAGTTTGATGTTCAGATCAATTTGAATGCGTCACTGTTCAAGCAAGGCACAGAGCCTGCTGCGATGGCTCGCGGCAACTTAGAGTTGTCTTCTATTTCTGCCTTTGACATTGCCAAGTTAGTCCCCGATTTTTCCATCTTCACCGCTGGTTATGTGATTCGTGATCCTGCGCATCAACAAAAAGTTTTCAGCGGACCGATTGGTGAAAGTCTTTTCAAAAATGTGTCGGAAAAAATGGATGTCACCATTTTGTCCACAGTCTATTTGGGCACAAGACAGGTCAATTTGCGCGATGTTCGCAATGTCAAAACGCCTGCCGATTTAAAAGGTGTCAAGTTGCGCATGCCGGGTACCAAAGAGTGGTTGTTCTTGGGTGAAGCCTTGGGAGCTACCGCCACACCATTGGCCTTTGGTGAAGTTTATTTGGGTTTGAAAACTGGCACCATCGATGGACAAGACAATCCACTGCCCACAGTGCGCGCTGCCAAATTTTATGAAGTCACCAAACAGCTGGTCTTGACCAATCACTTGGTGGATGGCATTTTCATTGCTATTTCAAACAAGACTTGGAATGCACTCACGCCGGCACAAAAGCAAAACGTGAAAGCGGCAGCTTTGGCCGCTGCGCAATACAACAATGAAAACCGAATCAAAGAAGAAGGTCAAATTGTTGATTTCTTCAAGAAGGAAGGTCTGCAGGTCACAACACCCGATTTAGAGGCCTTCCAAAAGTCAGTTCAAGACACTTACGCCAAGTCTGAATATGCCAAAACATGGCCCACTGGTTTGCTCGACAGCATCAATAAAACACGTTGATTGTGAAGGGCTTGAAGTGGTTTAAAAAAGCTGCCGACTTGTTCGGCGGCTTCATGTTTCTGTGTTTGTTCTTGACCTTCCTGGTTCAGATCACAGCCCGTTTTGGATTCAACCGACCCTTGCCTTGGTCGGATGAATTGGCTGTCATCCTTTACATCTGGGTCATCTTGTGGGCTGCGGCTTTCATGGTTCCTGAAAAAGAGCAGGTGGTCTTTGATCTCATTTGGAACAGTGTCGGTCGAGAGTCCAGGCGCTGGATGCGCATTGTGGGTCATGCCATGGTGGGCGGCTTAGCGCTGGTTGCAATTCCCGCTAATTGGGATTACGTTCACTTCATGGCCCGAGAATCATCTCCTGTGCTGAGCATCTCTTTTCAATGGGTGTTTTTGCCATTCGTCCTGCTGCTCATTGCACTGGTTGTGAAAAGTGCATGGGCTATTTGGGGCGCCATGCGAGGTGAGGGCCTAGAGGCTCAAGGGATTTCAGGATGAGCATGGCGCTTTATGCCTTGGTGGCAGTGGTGGTGGTTGGCATGTTGCTGCGCATGCCCATTGGGTTCTCCATGTTGATGGCCGGTGTGGCTTATCTGTTGGTGAAAGGCCAAGACCTCGGCTTGGTGGCAGAGCAAGTGAGCAATGGTCTTTACAACAGCTACGTGTTGTTGGCCGTTCCGCTCTTTGTGTTTGCCGCCAACATCATGAACGCAGGTACCGTGAGCGAGCGAATATTTGATTTCTGCCGAATTTTGGTGGGCCGCATGCGCGGTGGTTTGGCGCAGGTCGATATTTTGGTCAGCGTTATTTTTTCAGGGATGAGTGGCAGTGCCATTGCAGATGCAGCGGGCCCTGGTTTGGTCACCATCAAGCAAATGCTCAAAAAACCTGAATATTCACCAGGTTTTGCGGGTGCCGTGGTGGTGGCCAGTGCCACCTTGGGTCCAATCATCCCGCCCTCAATTCCCATGGTCATTTATGCACTGGTTTCCGGTGCCTCCGTGGGTGCTTTATTTTTGGGTGGGGTCGTTCCTGGTCTTTGCATGACGGTGCTCATGATGACCGTTGTGCACTTCATCGCCACCAAACGCAACATGCCTCGTGAAGATCCTATTCCCCTCAAGGAGTGGCCGGCTATTTTGTTCAGAGGTGCCTTGCCATTGTCCATGCCCATTGTGCTTTTGGGCGGTATTTACTCTGGTGCTTTCACTCCCACTGAAGCCGCAGCGGTCGCCGCTTTGCATGCCTTGGTGTTGGCAGCGTTTGTTTTTAGAGCCTTGAGTTGGCGAGCGTTTTGGGGTGTGGTGCTTGAATCCACACGCTCCAGTGCGGTCATCACCATCATTTTGGCGGGCTCGTTCATGTTGAATTACGCATTTACCTCTGAGGGTGTGCCACAAGGCATGGCTGCATGGGTCGACAGCTTGAATTTGAGTCGATTGCAATTCTTGTTCATGGTCAACGCCTTGTTTTTGATCTTAGGCTGCTTTCTTGATGTTTCAGTCTTGCTTTTGGTTTTTGTGCCGATGCTCTTGCCTGCAGCCAAACTCTTGGGCGTTGACCTGGTTCACTTTGGTGTTCTGGTGGTGCTGAACATGATGATTGGTCTCATACACCCTCCGTTTGGCATGTTGCTCTTTGTCACCAAGGCGCTTACCGGCATTCCCATTGGCGACATGATGCGAGAAGGTTGGATGTTCTTGGTCATGTTGTTGGGATTGTTGATCGCCATGACCATTTTTCCCGAAATTGTTTTGTGGTTGCCTCACACCATGGGCTATGGGGTCAAAGGCGCTGGCTGATGTCAATTGGGAATTCTAGGCCCTCAGTGGTTTGCATTGCGAGTTGGAATGTCGACCTCATAGCCTACATTGAGCAGCCCCTGCGCCGCGGCGAAACCCAATTGGCCCCTCAATTTGAACGACTGCCCGGCGGTAAGGGAAGTAACGCTGCCATTGCGGCGGCCCGAATGGGTGCCGAGGTGGGCTTGATTGCAAGAGTGGGGGGTGACGATTTTGGCTTGATGGGTTTAGATCTTTGGCAAAAAGAAGGCATTCACAGCCAGTATGTGGTGCGAGGCCAAGATGAAATGAATGGCACGGCACTCATTTTGGTTTATGCGGATGGCGACAATTCCATTGCTGTGTATCCCGGCGCAGGCGCAGGTTTGTCCACAGACCACGTATTGGCAGCACAAGACATGTTGGCCAACGCCAAGGTGGTCATGGCCTCCTGTGAAGTTCCTTTGCCTGCCACTCAAATGGCATTTGAAATAGCCAAAAAATCGGGTGTTCAAACGCTCCTGAATCCAGCGCCCGCTGTGCCAATGCCAGATGCACTGTGGCCCTTAATTGATGTGCTGACACCTAACGAGGAAGAATTGTTGCAGTTGGCCAATGAGGGAGATGTCCACACGGCTGCGCGTCAATTGCTCGAGCGAGGTGTAGGCGCTGTGGTAGTCACTTTGGGGCCTCAAGGCTGTGCTTTGTTTCGCCTCCATCAGTCTGAGATTCGAACAGCGGGCCATGACATGAAGGTGAAGGACACCATCGGCGCAGGCGACACTTTCACAGGCGCCCTGGCCGCGCAACTCTCGATGGGGTCCGCATGGCATGAGGCGCTTCAATTCGCCAATGCAGCGGCAGCATTGTCGACACTAGCGCATGGTGCTGTGAGTGCCATGCCTCGTCGATCGGTGGTTGAAAATTGGTTGGTACAAATGCTTCGGGCTTGAGTCTGGCAGGGTTAAACGAGTTGCCCAGAGGTCAGCAATGCTTTGACGTCACTGTCTCCTCCTAACAGGACACCGTCTGCGAATACCATGGGAAACGTGGGCCATCCCGTCCAGAGTTTCAAGGCATTTCGCTTTCGCCAATCGCTGAAATAGCTGCCATATTCCAAATAATGATGTTCAATTTTGGCTTGATGAAGTCGCTTGCGGGTGGCACTGCACACGGGATTTTGCCGCATGCCCACAACCACCACGTGATGTTGAGACAGTGCAGTTTGAACCTCCTCCACGGTGTCTCTGTGATGTGAAGCGATGAGATGTTGGATGGCTGGATGAATTTTGGATTCATCTAAAATATGTCTTGGCATTTGCATTCCTATGAGGTGAAAGTGGGTTTATAAATTAACGTTGAAGGAGTAAGCCTGATTCTGAAAAAATGACAAGGTCTTCTGGTTAGAAGGATAATCTCATGAATTCAGATCTGACTTGCATTGAATGTCAGCCAACGGTCATTTTCCAACGCGTAACATCATGAACTATCAGACCCTTGAAGACGCCATCGGTAACACGCCTCTTGTGAGATTGCAGCGCATTGCAACTGAAGTCATGGCCCCTAGAGCCAACCTGATTTTGGGAAAACTAGAAGGCAACAATCCTGCGGGTTCTGTCAAAGACCGGCCTGCTGTTTCGATGATCAAGCGAGCAGAAGAACGGGGCGAGATTAAACCAGGCGACACGCTCATCGAGGCCACTTCGGGTAACACGGGCATTGCCTTGGCCATGGCAGCTGCCATCAAGGGCTACCGAATGATCCTCATCATGCCTGAAGATTTGTCAATTGAGCGTGCGCAAACCATGAAAGCGTTTGGTGCCGAACTTATTTTGACACCGAAGAGCGGTGGTATGGAATATGCACGCGATCTTGCTGACAACATGGCTGCACAAAGCAAAGGTCGAATCCTCGATCAGTTTTCCAATCCAGACAATCCTCGAATACATTACGAAACCACTGGACCTGAAATTTGGGCTCAAACAGGTGGTGAAGTCACCCACTTCGTCAGCGCCATGGGGACCACAGGAACCATCACGGGAGTTTCGCGATTTCTCAAAGAAAAAAATCCCAAAATTCAAATTGTGGGTGCCCAGCCTACTGAAGGCTCACGCATCCCTGGCATACGCAAGTGGCCACAAGAGTATCTGCCCAAAATTTACAACCCTATCCATGTCGATGAATTGATTGACGTGAGCCAGGACGACGCTGAAGACACCTGCCGGCAATTGGCCCGAGAGGAAGGTTTGTTTGCAGGTATTTCAGCGGCAGGCGCCTGTTGGGTTGCGCAGCAAATCGCAGCGCGCGAAAAAAATGCAACCATCGTGTTTATCGTATGCGATCGCGGTGATCGTTACCTTTCTACTGGAGTGTTTCCCGCATGATTGAATATCGTTTTTGCCCATGCTGTGGTGCAGCACTTTCTTGGTTGGCTCAGATGGAAGACGGCGGTGAAAAACTGCGTCTGCGTTGCACCGCGTGTGAATTCACCCATTGGAACAATCCAACCCCTGTTTTGGCAGGCATTGTGCAAGTTGGCAATCAAATTTTGCTCGCTAGAAATGCCGCATGGACAGGCCGTAAATTTGCATTGATCACGGGTTTCATGGAGGCTGCTGAAACGCCCGAAGAGGGCATCTCTCGAGAGATCAAAGAAGAAACTAATTTAGACGTCAGTGCCTTGAAATTGATTGGTGTATATGACTTCCAGCGAATGAACCAAGTGATCATCGCCTACCACGCTGTGGCGTCAGGCAATGTGAAGTTGTCACCCGAATTGGCCGAGTATCAGATGTTTAATTTCGATGAACTCGTGTGCTGGCCTGCTGGAACAGGTTATGCATTGGGTGATTGGCTTCGAACTCAAGGCATCGAGCCCAAATTCATGACTTGGGAAGAACGAGATGCCCAAGGTCGAGTTGCTTCTTGATGCGCCAGCCAGAAAAATTAAACTATCACGGAGACGGTATGAGCTTAGCGTTTGACATGGAGTTGGACACTTGTGGGCTGAATTGCCCCTTGCCCATTTTGAAAGCCAAAAAGTCATTGACGGCCATGCAGTCGGGGCAGGTTCTGAAGGTGCTGTCCACCGACCCTGGCGCACCTCGAGATTTTGAGGCATTTGCAAAACAAACGGGCAATGAATTGATGTTGCAAGAAACCGATGGCGATCGTTTTTTGATTTGGATGAAGCGTCGCTGAACTTCAGCGGATGCGAATCAAATGCTATAGCTTCAGGGTCTTCAAATAAGCCCTGAAGGACTGGCCTACTTGAGGGTGTTGCAATGCCAATTCCACGGTAGCTTCTAAGAAGCCTTCCTTGCTGCCGCAGTCGTAGCGCTTGCCTTCATATTCAAAGGCATACACCGATTCACGCAACATCAGTCGCGCAATGGCATCAGTGAGTTGAATTTCTCCGCCAACGCCAGTGGGTTGATTTCTAATTTCCTCAAAAATTGCAGGCGTCAAAATATAGCGTCCCGCAACACCCATGCGCGAGGGGGCCACATCGGGATTTGGTTTTTCGACAATCTTTTCAATGTGAATGAGTTGTTGGCCAGCGGGCTGTCCAGCCACGATGCCATAGCGTTTAACTTGGTCTGCAGGAACCTCTTGGACAGCCAGTATGGAAGCACCCTGTTGTGCATAGGCTTTGACCATTTGCGCCATGACGGAGGCTCCCCCCTCTTGTCCGACCATCAAGTCATCGGCCAACAACACTGCAAAGGGCTCGTTGCCCACCAAGGCTTCAGCGCACAACACTGCATGGCCGAGTCCCAGGGAGCGAGGCTGGCGCACATAAGCGCAGACCATGTCTTCGGGTTGAACTGAACGAACCAACGCCAGTAGCTCATCCTTGTGAGCGGTTTCAAGCTCGGTTTCCAACTCATAAGCGGTGTCAAAGTGATCTTCGATGGCGCGCTTGCTTCGACCGGTTACAAAAATCATGTGACGAATACCCGCGGAGTAGGCTTCTTCTACGGCATATTGAATCAGCGGTTTGTCCACCACAGGGAGCATCTCTTTGGGCGCGGCCTTGGTCGCTGGTAGAAATCGAGTTCCCAATCCTGCGACTGGAAAGACTGCTTTGCGGATGTGGGACTGTGCGCTCATTTGGATCTCTCGAAGGGTTGATTTCAAATTGAAACTAACAGATTCATTTGACAAGCATATTTCAAGTTCGGGACTGCGTTGTTTCTAGCTGCCGCAATTGAGATTGAAGCTTGGTCAAGGTGGCTTCAAAATCAGTCACGCGTTTCCGCTCTTGGTCAATCACGGCTGGCGGTGCTTTGGCCACAAAGGCTTCATTGCTGAGCTTGCCATGGGCCTTGCCGATTTCACCTTCAAGCCTCGCCACCTCTTTGCTGAGGCGAATCTTTTCTGCGGCGACATCGACTTCCATGAACAAGCACAGACGGGCTTCGCCTACCACGGCCACGGGTGCTGCAGCTGCAGCTTTTGTCCAATCTGCTTCATTGTCAAAAATTTTGACTTCGTTCAGTTTGGCCAAGGCTTGCAACACGGGACCAGCAGTCTTCATGAAGTCTGAATCGCCCAGCACAAACAAAGGCAATTTGGTGGCAGGTGAAACACTCATCTCACCGCGCAAATTACGACAAGCATCAACCCAATTTTTTAGCTTTGCGACATGGGCTTCGGCGACTTCATCAATGCGATCAGGTTGTGAAACGGGGTAAGCAGCAATGCTGACGGATGGCCCCGCACGGCCCGCTACTGGCGCTACTTTTTGCCACAATTCCTCCGAGATAAACGGCGTAATAGGGTGAACCAAACGAAGAATGGTTTCTAAGGTGCGAATAAGTGTGCGACGTGTGGCGCGCTGCTGAGATGCATCTCCGGTATTGATTTGCACCTTGGCAATTTCCAAATACCAATCACAGAATTCGTTCCATACAAAGTCATAAATGACATTCGCCACATTGTCCAAACGGTACTCGGCAAAGCCTTTGGCCACATCGGCTTCTACACGTTGAATTTTTGAAGTGATCCAGCGATCGGCTTGGCTGAAGCTCATGTAGCCATGGGCAGGGCCTCCCACTGCACATTCGGCCTTGGTGTGTTCTTTAAGGCCGCAATCTTGACCTTCACAGTTCATGAGAACAAAGCGTGTGGCATTCCAAAGTTTGTTGCAAAAGTTTCGATAGCCTTCACAACGTTTGCTGTCAAAGTTAATGCTTCTGCCCAAGGATGCCAAGGCTGCAAAAGTGAAGCGCAAAGCATCGGCACCGTAAGCAGGAATACCTTCTGGGAATTCTTTTTGCGTGTTCTTTCGCACCTGGGGAGCGGTCTCGGGTTTGCGCAAACCCAGCGAACGTTTTTCCAGCAAGGGTTCTAAGGAAATGCCATCGATCAAGTCTACAGGGTCAAGCACATTGCCTTCAGACTTGCTCATTTTCTTGCCTTGAGCATCGCGCACCAAGCCATGGATATAGACGTGTTTGAAAGGGACGCGACCTGTAAAGTGCGTGGTCATCATGATCATTCGAGCGACCCAGAAGAAGATGATGTCGTAGCCTGTGACCAATACCGATGAGGGCAAGTACAAGTCGTAGTCTTGTGTTTTTTCAGTGCCGGCAGTGTCTGATGCGCTTAAAGCTTCGGGCCAGCCCATGGTGGAGAAGGGCACCAGTGCTGATGAATACCAGGTGTCAAGCACATCCTCATCGCGCTTGAGTTTTTTGCCGGGGCCATTGGCATCTGCTTGGGCTTGGGCTTCAGCTTCTGACTTGGCCACATACACATGACCTTCTTCGTCGTACCAGGCAGGAATTTGATGGCCCCACCAAAGTTGACGTGAAATGCACCAGTCTTGAATGTTGTTCATCCACTGGTCGTAGGTGTTGACCCAGTTCTCGGGCACAAAACTCACTTGGCCGGAGTGCACCGCGTCAATGGCTTTTTGCGCAATGCTCTTGCCTGTTGGATCTTGAGGACTGACCTTGTTGACGGCTACAAACCACTGGTCTGTGAGCATAGGCTCCACCACCTGTCCGGTGCGCGCGCAAATGGGCAGCATCAGTTTGTGAGGCTTGATTTCAACCATCAGACCTTGCACTTCCAAGTCTTTGATGACGGCTTTCCGAGCCACAAAGCGGTCCATGCCTTGGTAGGCTTTGGGACCATTCTCGTTCACGGCTGCTGTGAGCGTAAAGATGGTGATCAGGGGCAGGTTGTGACGCATGGAGCATGCGTAGTCATTGGCATCGTGAGCGCCAGTGATCTTCACGCATCCAGAGCCAAATTCACGGTCGACAAAGTCGTCCGCAATGATCGGGATCTGACGATCGCACAACGGCAGATCTACTTTTTTGCCGATCAAATGTTTGTACCGATCGTCTTCGGGGTGAACGGCTAAGGCACCATCGGCCAACATGGTTTCAGGACGGGTGGTGGCAATGGTCATGCCTTTTTGCATCTCGCCGTCAATGAGCTGAGGGCCGTCTGCGAACGGGTACAAGATGTAATGCATCTTGCCGTCGGCTTCGGTGTTTTCTACTTCCAAATCGGACACCGCACTTTGCAACACTGGATCCCAGCTGACCAAACGCTTGCCACGGTAAATGAGGCCTTGCTCGTACAGATGCACGAAAGTTTCGGACACTACTTTGGACAACTTGTGGTCCATGGTGAAGTACTCGCGCGTCCAGTCCACGCTGTCACCCATGCGGCGCATTTGCTCGGTGATGGTATTGCCCGATTGTTCTTTCCACTCCCACACTTTGGAGACAAAGTTTTTGCGCGCTTCAGCGGGTGTAGGGCCCATGTCATGCCGGCTGATGCCTTGGCCTTGCAATTGGCGCTCCACCACAATTTGTGTGGCGATGCCCGCGTGGTCGGTACCTGGAATCCAGGCCGTGTTGAAGCCCATCATGCGGTGGTAGCGTGTGAGGCTGTCCATGATGGTTTGGTTGAATGCATGGCCCATGTGCAGAGTGCCAGTCACATTGGGGGGTGGCAATTGAATGGCAAAACTGGGCGCGTCTGCTTGAGGCTGTTGACTGCCTCGATGGCCTGCAATGCCATAGCCGCGTTTTTCCCACTCAGGACCCCAGTGAGCCTCTAGTGCAGCGGGCTCAAAGGACTTCGACAGGCTTTCAAGGCCGGGTTGCTGGATCGCGGAGATGGACTCGTTGCTCATGGGCTGGGTATTGAGAGATTGCCAAGTGGCAATGTCATGAAAGGACTAAAGCCATCATTTTACTGGGCTAGCACCCAGTTTTCGAGGGTCAAAACAGGATAGGGCTTAGTTCTTTGCCGATTCAATGCAATCTCGGAGAATTGTCGCATCCCCAACCTGATTCGCCAATAGCAAAATAAGCCGCATATTGAGTTGCTCCGATTGCTCTGCGCTGAGGCCGTCATGCGCATTCAGCAATTGCTCATAAAAGCCATCGGCGTCTAGGAAGTTCAGTTCTGTTTTCATCGTAGTGAGTCCGAATTGAATCAAAGGCACAAAGAAGTGGCCACAGCGGCAATCAAATCGCCGTTCACACCTTTGCCGGTGTCTGCCAAATAACCATCGGGTCGAATCAAGGCCCACCCACCCACTGGCACTGTTGTGCATGCGCTTTGCAAATACCCTTGCTTGTCCCAAATATGCTCGCGGGCTTGTGCGCTGTCGCCTTTGGCAAGAACTTGCACGCATCGGACCGGTAGGCCAGAGGCGCTCAGCTCTTGAAGTCGATTGAGCGACGCTTGGGATTGCTTGCCAAAAACCAAAATCAGCAAGCTGCCATCAGCCCATTGCAACAGGTCATTCAGTGCCCCCGTTTTGCCTGGACCCCATTGGATCTTCACGTTTTGCACAGAACTTCCACCGTTCGCACCACAGACCCTAGAACCTCGGTAAGTGTTGGCAATTGCCATCCGGCCTGTGTTGACCAAGGATCTTGCAAATGGAAACTGCTTGGCCAAGCTGATGGTGGCTTTTCTAAAGGCGCGTTCAATGCCGTCCGAAGGTCTTAAAAATCGGGCTGTGCGGCGCGTGACTTTGACATTTTCTTGCGCAGCTTCAAGACGCTCATCGTTGTAACTTTCAAGCAACTCTTCGGCTGCATGTCCGCGCAGCACAGCGGCCAGTTTCCAAGCTAAATTGTCAGCATCAGCCACGCCTGTGTTGCCACCGCGTGCGCCAAAGGGATTCACAATTTTGGCAGTGTCACCCATGAAAAACACACGGCCCATGCGCAAGGTGTTCAGACACTGACTTTTGTAGGCATAAGGGCCGACCCATACAATGTTGACCCTCACGTCCGTGCCAAACTGACGCTCTAAGCGTTCGCGTACCACGTCTTCTCGGCTGATGTACGCAGCATCAGCGTTGGGTTCCATTTGATAGTCAATGCGCCAGACATCATCTGCCATGAGGTGCTGCCAAACCGCTCTGTTTTCATTGAAGGGGGCTTCAATCCAGGTGTGTCGCTCTGTGGGCGGGTGTTTGTCAAAACGCACATCGGCAATGCACCAACGGTCATCGCCTTTTTTGCTTTCCATGCTCACGCCCGTCCAAGCGTGAAAGGGCGTGTGGGAACCCGTCGCATCAATCACATGGTCGGCTTGCAGTTGGTAGGTGCCCTCGGGCGTTTCTACGCTGAGGGTTGCAAAGTTTTTGTTTTGTTGGAAGCCCGTCACGCGCGATTGCCAACGCAAATCGACATGCCCCAGCGCTTGAGTGCGTTCAACCAAATAGCCTTCGATGTAAAACTGTTGAATGTTGATGAAAGCAGGTTGCTCTGAAAGACTGAAATTACTTTGTTGTTTGAGGTCAAAGTTGTAGACCTCATCATTGCCTGCAAACGTTCGTCCCACACTCCACTGAATCCCTTTTTGGGCAATGCGCTCAAATACCCCCAGCTTTTGAAAAATTTCGAGTGATTTTTGGGTGTAACAAATGCCGCGCGAAGACGCGCCCTTCACCCCGACGGTATTGTCTTCGTCCAAGAGAACGGCTTTGATGCCCAGGTTGGCCAGGGCGCAAGCCAAAGTCAGACCTGTGATACCGCCCCCCACAATGACCACCGCATGACGCAAAGTTTTGTTTTGAACCAATTCAGGAGGTGTCACAAAAGGATATTCAGGCAGGGTGTAACCCGTTCCTTGGGTGAACTCGTAGCCATTGGTGAATTGAACGTCTTGAAAGGAGGATTTGTTCATAGTTTCAACGCATGCCAATCTTCACATTGCCAAAAACCGATTGTGCTTCTCGGGGCAAGCAGCGCCAATATTGCTCGCTGGCTTGCACCACGCCGCCCAATTCGGCAGCCGCTTGCCATGCCCACCGAGGATTGAACAAGAAGGCTCTGGCAAGTGCAACCAGGTGCGCATCGCCACGTTGCAATATCGCCTCGGCTTGTTGAGCCTGCGTAATTAAGCCCACAGCAATGGTGGGCAGACCGGATTTCTCTTTCACTGTCTTGGCAAATGGCACTTGGTATTCAGGGCCAATTGCAATTTTTTGTTGAGCGGCAACCCCGCCCGAGGAAATATGAACAAAGTTAGCGCCGGCATCTTTCAGGCGCACAGACAAGTCTGCTGTTTCTTCAGGGTTCCAGCCGCCTTCGACCCAATCCGTGGCCGAGAGCCGAATGCCCAAAACACCATTGAACTGAGCGCGTACGGCATCAAAAATATCTCGAATAAATCGCGTTCGATTTTCAAAAGGGCCGCCATAGGCATCGGTTCTTTTGTTTGAAATGGGCGATAAAAATTGATGCAATAAATAGCCGTGAGCTGCATGCAGCTCAACCATTTCAATGCCCATGGATTGCGCACGCTGGGCCGTTTGAACAAAAGAATTTTTGATGTGCTCAAGCCCTGCAGCATCCAATTCTGTAGGCGGTAGTTCGGTGGTCAAATGCGCTAAAGCACTTGGGGCCAAGGCTTGCCAACCTTCATGTGCTGCGTCGAGCAGTTGCCCGCCATGCCAAGGGGCAGCGCTCGAGGCCTTGCGGCCTGCATGGCTAATTTGAATGGCAACCGGCACATGGGGTGCCAGTTTTCGGGCGCGACTCAATTTGTCGTCTAAAGCTTCTGCAGTGGCGTCATCCCACAAACCCAAACAGCCTGGGCTAATTCGGCCCTCTTCGTTCACGGCGGTGGCTTCCAGAATGACCAAGCCTGCACCACTGTTGAGCAACGAAGTCCAGTGGGCCAGATGCCAATCGGTGGCCTTGCCATGATTGGCTGAATACTGGCACATGGGCGCAACCACGATGCGATTGGCCAATTTAAGGGGGCCCTTGGGGGCGGGAAGTTGGTACTCGGAAAATAGAAGGCTCATGATCTTTTGCTTTAAGTGGGACGTCGGAACGGAGGACACCATGAAAATTGGGACAATTTGAGGCTAATGCCTTTGCCTGCAAAGTACTGTCACCTGCAAGATAATTGAGGCATTAAAGGATTTTGCACATGCTGCTTCTACTGTCTCCTGCTAAATCGTTGGATTACGACTCCCCAGCGGAGGGGGTGCCCCACACCTTGCCTCAATTTGTCTCTCAATCTGCAGAATTGATAGAGGTATTGAAACATAAAACGCCTGCCCAAATTTCTGAATTAATGGATTTGAGTGACAACTTGGCTGCTTTGAATGTGGCCAGATATGAAGCCTGGCGGCCTAAATTCAGCGGTAAAAATTCAAAACAGGCTGTATTGGCTTTCAATGGCGACGTTTATGACGGCCTAGATGCTAAGACCTTAAAGCCCAAGGACCTTGAGTGGGCGCAAGACCACCTTTGTATTTTGAGTGGTTTGTATGGGGTATTGCGTCCCTTAGATTGGATGCAACCCTATCGCTTGGAAATGGGCACGGCCCTGACCAATCCGCGTGGCAAAAATCTGTACCAATTTTGGGGCGCTAGCATTGCGCAGCATCTCAACGCGCAGTTGGCAAAAGAGAAAGCGCCTGTGGTCATCAATTTGGCCTCACAAGAGTATTTCAAGGCAGTGGATCAAAAGGTTTTGAAGGCGCGAGTGGTTGAGTGTGTGTTTGAAGAATACAAAGGCGGCAAGTACAAAGTGATCAGTTTCTTTGCCAAGCGCGCGCGCGGATTGCTGGCGCGGTATGCCATTCAGAAACACATTCAAATTCCAGAAAAGTTAAAAGAATTCAATTTGGAAGGCTATGTGCATGCAGCCTCTGAGTCTGATGTCAATCGGTGGGTTTTCCGTCGACGTGAAAAAGGTGCGGTATGAACCAGCCAGAGCAATCTCAGCTGGGCAAAAACAGTACCTATGTCGATCAATACGATGCATCCTTGTTGTTCCCTATGCCACGTGCTGTGAAGCGCGAAGAGTTGGGTATTCAAGGTGAGCCTATTTTCTTGGGTGCAGACTTGTGGACAGCGTTTGAGCTCTCATGGCTCAACTTGAAGGGCAAGCCGCAGGTGGCCATTGCGCACATCACGGTACCCGCGGAAAGCACACACATCATTGAAAGCAAGTCTTTCAAGCTTTACTTGAACAGCTTTAATGCCACACAATTTGTAGACGCGAAAGCAGTGCGTGATTGCATGCGTGAAGACCTTGACACGGCTTTATGGCATGGCGGAAAAATCCTTGCCCGATGTGGCGTCAAAATACTGCTGCCTGACGAGTTTGACAAAGAGCCTGTGCATGAATTGGAGGGTCTCAACCTCGACCGCATGGACATTGAGTGCACTCACTATCAGCCAGCGCCAGATTTGCTCAAGGCGCAACACAATGAGGCGCCTGTTACGGAAACATTGGTGAGCCACTTGCTCAAAAGCAATTGTTTGGTGACAGGTCAACCCGATTGGGGGAGTGTTCAAATTTCCTACACGGGCGATCAAATCGATCAGGCAGGATTGCTTCAGTACATTGTGAGCTTTCGAAATCACAACGAGTTTCATGAGCAATGCGTGGAGCGCATTTTCATGGACATTTGGACCCGCTGCAAACCTCTAAAGCTCTCTGTTTATGCGCGTTACACAAGGCGTGGTGGTTTGGACATCAATCCTTGGCGCACCAGTCATCCGCAATCAGCTCCTTCTAATATTCGCACGGCGCGTCAATGATTGGAAGGCGTGCCATCCAGTGCGCAACCTGCTCATTCATCGTCAGTGAAAAGCAATAGAGTTTGGCCATTGGGACTGGCCTCGTTGAGTTCAGGCTTGGACGATGATTGCAAACTATAGCCAGACTTGGCTTCAGGTATCGCCCCGTGTTTGACCAAAGACCCAACGCGGACGCCCAGCAGCCTGAGCTTGCGCGATAAATCTACACGCTTTAAACACACACCTGCAAATTTTCGAATCTCTTTGGCATCTTGTGTGTAAAAGGTGAGAGTTTGATCGCGCGTCACGCTTTTGAAATTGTCATAGCGCAGTTTGATGCCGATGGTTTTTCCATCATAGCCCTTGCGTTTTAAATCGTCGGCCACTTGTTGGCAAAGTCTTGTGAACACCTTGCCCAATTCTTCCTTGTCACGCACAGCATGCAAATCAGTTTCGAAAGTGGTTTCACGACTGATGCTGACAGGCTCGCTTTCGGTACTGATGGGGCGGTCGTCACGACCCCAAGCC
>CANJOS010000029.1 GCA_947476015.1 Comamonadaceae bacterium
CAACACAGGAAAAAATGCTGGGCATTAACCCATGTGCAAACCACCATTCACGGAGAAGTCTGCACCTGTGGCATAGCCGCCCTCTTCCGAAGCCAACCAAGCAATGATGGAAGCAATTTCGCTGGGCTCGCCCAAACGCTTCACAGGCACGGTGGCCACAATCTTTTCCAGCACATCGGCACGAATGGCTTTGACCATGTCGGTGCCAATGTAACCAGGGCTGACGGTGTTGACTGTCACGCCCTTGGTAGCCAGCTCTTGCGCCAATGCCATTGAGAAACCGTGCATACCCGCTTTGGCTGCAGAGTAGTTGGTCTGTCCGGCTTGGCCCTTTGCACCATTCACTGATGAAATATTCACAATGCGTCCCCAACCTTTTTCAACCATGTCAGCAACCACTTGTTTGGTGACATTGAACATGGAGTTCAGGTTGGTTTCAATGACGGCATCCCAATCTTCGCGCGACATTTTTAAGAACATGCGGTCTTTGGTAATGCCGGCGTTGTTGACCAACACGTCGATGGTGCCGTGCTCTGCTTTGGATTTGGTAAACGCATCAACCGTTGAGTTCCAGTCCCCCACGTTGCCCACAGAGGCATAGAAGGTGTAGCCCAAAGCCTTTTGTTCATCTAACCATTTGGTGAAATCACGTGTTGGGCCGCAGCCAGCGATGACCTTGAAGCCTTCTTTGTGAAGGCGCTGGCAGATTGCGGTACCGATGCCGCCCATTCCACCTGTGACGTATGCTACTTTTTGACTCATGGTTTTGTCTCCTATTGGGATGAGTTTAGTTTTTGAAAAAATCAACGTTCGAGGGCCAAGGACACGCCCATACCGCCACCGATGCACAAAGCAGCCAAGCCTTTCTTGGCATCGCGGCGCTGCATTTCGTGAAGCAGCGTGACCAAAATTCTGCAACCAGACGCGCCGATGGGGTGACCAATGGCAATGGCGCCACCGTTCACGTTCACGCGAGAGGGGTCAATGTCCAAAGTTTTGTTAACGGCGCAAGCTTGAGCGGCAAATGCTTCGTTCAATTCAAACAAGTCGACGTCGCTGGCTTTCCAACCTGCGCGCTGCAATGCTTTTTGCGTAGCTGGCACAGGACCCATGCCCATCAAGGCTGGGTCTAAGCCGCTTGTAGCAAATGCGGCAATTCGCGCTAAAGGCTTTAAGCCCAAGGCCGCTGCTTTTTTGGCAGACATCACCACCACTGCTGCTGCACCGTCGTTGATGCCAGAAGCATTACCGGCTGTCACTGAACCTGCCTTGTCAAACGCAGGACGCAAACTGGCAAGGGCTTCTGCATTGGTTTTCTTGTTGATGAATTCATCGGCATTGAACAACAAGGGCTCACCTTTTCGCTGCGGAATAAGCACATCCACAATTTCATCTTTAAATTTTCCAGCATCTTGTGCAGCGCTGGCTTTTTGTTGACTGCCCAACGCCAAGGCGTCTTGCATGTCGCGTGTGATGCCATGTGCTTTGGCCACATTTTCGGCCGTGATGCCCATGTGATATTGGTTGTAGACGTCCCACAAACCGTCGACAATCATGGAGTCGACCATGTTCCAGTTGCCCATGCGCTGACCCTCCCGAGAGCCCATCAACACGTGGGGGGAAGCGCTCATATTTTCTTGGCCGCCGGCCACCACAATTTCGCTGTCACCCCAAGCCACAGCTTGAGCCGCCAACATGACAGCCTTCAAACCTGAGCCACAAACAGCATTGATGGTGAGCGCAGGCGTTTCTTTCGCAACACCAGCCTTCATCAAGGCTTGCCGTGCAGGGTTTTGTCCTGAGCCAGCGGCTAGAACTTGGCCCATGATGATTTCGCCAATTTGGTCTGAACTTAAACCAGCGCGCGCCATGGCCTCGCGAATAACGATGCTGCCCAACTCTGGTGCTGCAATTTTGGCAAGCGAGCCGCCGAATTTACCAACCGCTGTGCGGGCAGCTGAAACGATCACAATGTCTTCCATGAAATTTTCCTTTTTGATAGATGAAGGTTTTAAAAATGTCAATCAAGCACGCGCTTTGACGTATCGGCCTGGCGCGGGCTCAATGGTTTTAGATTTGGCATTTTGACCGTAGTGCTTTGGCGAAGCAATTTGCTTGCCAGCATGAGACTTGAGCCAGTCAGACCAGTCGGTCCACCAGCTACCCGGTAACTCTTGAGCGCCAGCGATCCACTCCTCGGCCGAAGCAGGAAACTTGCCGTCTTCTCTCAGCCAATGGCTGCGCTTCTTGGCATCTGGCGGATTGATCACACCAGCGATGTGACCAGAAGCTCCCATGACAAAGCGCTTCTTTCCAGGAAGGTGCTGGGTTGATGCATAGGCACCACCGATGGGCACGATGTGGTCTTCGCGTGAACCATAAATATAAACAGGCATTTTGACTTTGCTAAGGTCAATTTTTTCGCCACAAACCGTGACAGCACCTGGCGTGACCAATTTGTTTTCCAAGTACGTATTGCGCAAGTACCAAGCGTAAAAAGGTCCTGGCAAATTGGTGGAATCGCTGTTCCAGTAAAGCAAGTCAAAAGGAGGAGGTGACTCTCCTTTGAGGTAATTGCCCACCACATAGTTCCAAACCAAATCGTTGGGACGCAAGAAGCTGAAGGTAGACGCTAAATCTTGGCCTTTGAGCAAACCACCCTTGCCCATTTGCACTTCACGAAACTTCACAAAATTCTCATCAATGAAGACATCCAAGATACCGGTGTCTGTGAAGTCAATGAGCGTGGTGAGAAAAGTGGCGCTGGCCACAGGCTTTTCTTCACGTGCCGCCAAAACGGCCAACGCATTGCTCAAAATAGTCCCGCCGACACAGAAACCCAGCGCATTGATTTGTTTCGCACCTGAGATATTTTGAACTTGGTGAATGGCTTCAATGGCTGCATGTTCGATGTAATCGTCCCAAGTTTTTTCAGCCATTGATTGATCGGGGTTACGCCAACTCACCACAAACGTGCGGTGTCCTTGGCTAACGGCATAGCGAATCAGTGAATTCTTAGGTTGCAAGTCCAAGATATAAAACTTATTGATGCAAGGCGGGACCAACAAAAACGGTTTCTCGTAAACCTTGGCCGTCATAGGCTTGTATTCAATCAATTGAAAATATTCATTTTCAAAAACCACTGCGCCTTCAGTGGTGGCCACATTCTGACCCACCACAAACTTGCTTTCATCGGTCATGGACACATGGCCTTGCTGGATGTCATGCATGAGGTTTTGAATACCTTTGGCCAAACTTTCGCCTTTGGTTTCAATGGCTTTCTTTTGTGCCTCCGCATTGAAGGCTAAAAAATTACTGGGCGCTGATGCAGCGACCCACTGCTCTACGGCAAAGCGAATTTTGTTTTGAATGTGCTCATCGGCTTCAACTGCATCTGCGAGGCCCATGAGTGTTTTGGCATTTAACAAATAGGCCCCCGCCGTGAATGCAGCCATGGGATTGTCAGTCCAAGCATCGCTTGAAAAGCGTCTGTCTTTTAATTCATGTTTTTCATCTAAACCATGATTCCACAAGGCCGTGGCTTCTTCCAAGTAAGCAGCTTGCAAAGCCTTTAGTTTTTTCTGCGAAAAGTTGAGCGGAGATGCAGCATTTTCTGCAGCAGGCACAATGCCCCCTAGATCCATGGTTTGAAAAGTTTGCATGGCATCGCCCCAGCTCTTGGCTAGGTTTTGCTGAAACTCTTCGCCAGCGCGTGACCAAAACTCAGGGGTGGAATTTGTCATGTGCTTGTCTCCTTTTTAATTCAATTCGAAACTGATGTACATCGTTGCAATCGCTTGGCTTTATGTGACGCTCATGATGAGCGTTGCAGAAGCAACCAACACCAATGGAACCATCCTAGGGGCTATTGTTACCTTTTTACTTTACGGTATTCTTCCAACGGCCATCATTGTTTACATCATGGGCTCTGGTCATCGAAAAAAAGCCAGAATTGCGAAGGAAAATGAAGATTCAGAGGCGTTAAAGTTACAAATCAAGGACAAATCTGACCCTCATCCGTAATCCAGATGTAAGCCGCCATTCGTCCGGAGCCACCTTTGGCCTTGAAATCCCTTCTGTGGGAGTGGTACAGACCTTGTTGATGGTAAGTGCACCAAGGCGGTGAGCTGTCATTGCCATAAAGGCGCAAGAAACCCGCAGAAATGAGTCTCGCGCGCGCAATTCCTGCCAAATCAGCTGAAAATTTATTCGCGCCTAAAGCTTGAAAACTTGCTTGGGCCGCCAATAACGAATCAGGGTTACCGAAGGCGTTCAAAACATCCACCCCAACTTCAAAGGCAGTTTGCCCAATACAAGGGCCCAGCCATACCAGACAATCTTGAGGCTGGAGGCCTTGCGCCTTGACTGCCTGATGCAAGGTTTCTACCACACCATGCCCTTCATGACCCGCCAGCCCTCGCCATCCTGCATGCACCGAAGCCACCCATTTTTCATGAGGATGGCAGACAAGAAGGGGTAAACAATCTGCCACCATCATGGCGCAGGCCAATTTCAGCTGAGTTGTCCAAGTCACATCCAGTTCACTTGTCTCAGGTGTTGAAGCATCAATGGTTTGACCGTGCGCCCCATGAACTTGTTTCACGTAGACCGCTTGAACTTGCAAGGTTTTGGCGACCAACTCTCGGTTGGCGTGAACATGCTTTGGATCGTCTCCGACATGCGAACCCACATTCAAACTTGTCCAAGGCCCCACTGAGACGCCACCCTGTCGAGTTGTCATGAAAGCCTGCACGAATGAAGGCGCAGGCCATTCAGGCTGAAAACCAATCAAATGAGCAAGCCGTTCACTCTGCATCAGGGCAAGCAGAAGGCTGTGCTTTTTGGAAAGCCTCTAACTTCATGCAGGCCTCAAATGCTGACATGGTGAGCGGAAGGCCATCCAAGTTGACATTGAATCGCTGGCCATTGAATATTTGGGGAACCAAGCAACAGTCGGCCAAGCCAGGTGTGTCGCCATAACAATAGCTTGAACGAGGTCCAAGGGCCAGTTGGCGCTCAAAGGCTTCAAGGCCTTCACGAACCCAGTGCCGATACCACGTGTTCTTTTGGTCTTCGCTCAAGCCCAGGTTAGCGCTGAGGTATTTCAAAACGCGCAGATTGTTCAAGGGGTGAATTTCGCATGCAATCGACTGTGCAAGCGCCCTGACACGTGCCCGTCCTAGCGGATCCTTTGGAAGCAAGGCGGGTTCTGGATGCGTTTCATCTAAAAACTCCATGATGGCCAAAGACTGGCTAAGGTGCTCGCCCTCAACCACCAGGTTAGGGACCAAGTTGTCGGCCGCAACGGCGCTGTAAGAGGCCAACTTGTGTTCACCCTTGGCCAAATGGACGGCGCTGTATTCGTAAGCTAAGTCCTTTAGATTAAGTGCGATACGAACACGAAAAGAAGCGGACGATCGAAAGTAGTTGTAAAGTTTCATGGCCCTTAGCATAAACTGGAAATATGCCGACAGACACCCCTCAACCGCATCTTCCTTGGATTCAAACCCAAGAGGAACTGCCTCCTGTAGAGCAGGCTTGGGGCACTGGCACGGAGGCGCCTGGTTTATTGGCCGCTGGGTCTGATCTGAGTGTCAGCCGGCTGCTTGAAGCTTATTCAAAGGGGGTTTTTCCTTGGTTTAACCCGGAACAGCCCGTTCTTTGGTGGAGTCCAGACCCACGGATGGTGCTTGAAATTGCAGACTTCAAACTTCACCGCTCACTTAGAAAAACCCTCAGCCGATATGCCGCGCACCCGCAATTTGAGCTCTGTTTTGACCGCGCATTCGATCTTGTGATCGAGGCTTGTGCTCAAAGTCCGAGAGAAGGACAAAAAGGAACTTGGATCGTGCCCGACATGGTCAAGTCCTACAAAGCATTGCACCAAGCTGGCTATGCACACAGTGCCGAAACGTGGCTCGATGGGAAATTGGTGGCTGGTCTTTACTTTGTCGCCATCGGCAAGGCTGTCTTTGGCGAGTCCATGTTCAGCACCATCACGGATGGTTCAAAAATGGCATTGGCGGCTTTGGTGAACGTGTGCAAGTCTCAGCAAATTCTTGCCATCGACTGTCAACAAAATACGCCTCACTTAGCATCGATGGGGGCCAGGGAAATTTCACGTGCGATCTTTCTAGAAAAAACACGTTTGGCCCTGACAATGGCAGAACCCGATTGGAAACACGCACAAATTAATTGGGACGCTTGGCGTTAGCCCCCCACATGACACACCTGAAAGATTTACCGTTCAGCACCTTGCAGTTTTATGCCACAGCGGCTTACCCCTGCAGTTATCTCGATCACCGAGAGGCTCGATCTCAGGTGGCCACTCCCAGTCATTTGATTCAAAACGATGTTTACTCTGAACTGGTAGAAAGAGGATTTCGCAGAAGTGGTCTTTTTACCTACAGGCCCTATTGCGATGGCTGTCAAGCTTGCGTGCCCCTGCGTGTGTTATGCCATGCGTTCAAACCCGACCGAAGCCAAAAACGTGCATTGAAGCAACACCAAAATCTGGTGGCCAGAGTTTCGCGACTTGGCTATGAAAACGAGCACTACGATTTGTATTTACGCTATCAAAACAGCCGTCATGCTGGGGGCGGCATGGACCATGACAGTGTGGAGCAATACAAACAGTTCTTGCTTCAAAGCCGGGTCAATTCCCGATTGGTTGAATTTAGAACGCCAAGTGCCGACGGCCAGCATGGCGAACTCAAAATGGTCAGCATTGTTGACGTTTTGAACGATGGCCTGTCGGCGGTTTACACCTTTTACGAGCCTGACGAGAAGGCCAGTTATGGCACCTACGGTGTTCTGTGGCAGATCAAGCAAGCCCAAGAACTCAGACTCCCTTATGTCTACATGGGGTACTGGATAGGCGCCAGTCCTAAGATGCAGTACAAGGAACGTTTTTCGCCCTGCGAAAGTTTGAAATCGGGTGTTTGGACGCCCCATTCCCCTTCTGCGCCAACTCAGGCTGTTCAAAGCTGATTTCATCTTGTAAAATGACATTTCGCAAAGCCTCCCTTCTGGAGGTCTCCTTCGCTTTCAAAAAGACCGAGGTTTAGTCCCATGAGAAAAGCTGAAGCACTCACACCAGCTACACCGACCATTCAAGTCATCGAACGATTGTTTTCACTGATGGATGTTTTGGCATCCAGGGAAGATGCTATTTCTCTCAAAGAAATCAGTGAGAAAACAGGGCTTCATCCCTCCACAGCGCACCGCATCCTTAACGACCTCACCATCGGCCGGTTTGTGGATCGACCCGAGCCCGGCAGTTATCGCCTTGGCATGCGGCTGTTGGAATTGGGCAATATGGTGAAAGCAAGACTCAACGTTCGAGACGCTGCGCTTGCTCCCATGCGCGACTTGCACAAACAAATTCAACAGCCTGTGAACTTGAGCATGCGTCAAGGGGACGAGATTGTTTACATCGAACGTGCCTACAGCGAACGTTCCGGCATGCAAGTGGTTCGTGCCATTGGTGGACGAGCCCCGCTGCACCTCACCTCTGTGGGCAAGTTGTTTCTTTCGGTGGATGAGCCTATGAAAGTTCGAAGTTATGCCACTCGAACAGGCTTGAACGGACATACCAAAAACAGCATCACACAACTTCCCATTTTAGAGCGCGAGTTGTCCAAGGTTAGGCAATACGGCATTGCCAGAGACAACGAAGAACTGGAGTTGGGTGTGAGGTGCATTGCCGCCGGCATTTATGACGATCAAGGCAAATTGCTGGCGGGCTTGTCTATCTCGGCACCTGCTGACCGAATGGACGAAGCTTGGTTAGCTCGCCTGCAATCCACAGCAGAGGGAATTTCTCAAGCGCTTGGTTACAAGGCTTGAGATGCGGCATCAGCCAGCGGTGCTGGCTGGTGTTGCGGCATTGCGTGCATTTTGAATTTCTACCCAACGACGTACGCGCTCAGCGTCTGCAATTCGGCTCAGCTTGCCAGCTGAATCTAAAAATACCATGATCAGCTTGCGACCAGCCACTTTGGTTTGCATGACCAAGCACTGGCCTGCCTCAGAGATATAACCTGTCTTTTGCAAACCGATGTCCCAATTGGGGCTCTTGACCAAGCGGTTGGTCGTGTTGTATTGAAGTGTCTTGCGTCCAACAGCCACTTCACGGCCCGGGGAAGTGGACAATTCGCGGAGCACGGGCACGTTGTACGCTGCGCCAACCAAGACCGCCAAATCGTTGGCGCTGGACTGGTTTTGGCTGGAAAGACCCGTGGGCTCAACATAATGTGTAGAGCGCATGCCAAGGCCCTGGGCACGGTCATTCATGGCTTTGACAAATGCCGATAAGCCGCCAGGAAAAGTTCGACCCAAGGCATGGGCTGCCCTGTTCTCGCTGGCCATGAGCGCCAAGTGCATCAAGTCACCCCGGCTTAAAACTGAACCAACCGCCAAGCGTGAAGTGCTGCCTTTTTCAGTGTCCACATCCTCTTGCGTGATGGCGATCATTTCACTTTGTGACAAATTGGCATCACTGATGACCAAGCCCGTCATGAGTTTGGTTAAGGAAGCAATGGGCAAGACGGCCAGATCGTTTTTTCGGATCAAAATTTCATGCGTGTCTTGGTCAATGACCAAGGCAACGCTAGATTTAAGGTCCAGGGCATCACCACCTTGATGCAAACCCGCCAAACGACCAAAGGAAGGACGTGTGTCAACTGGTTTAGCTTTGGCATTTTTCCTTACTTTGACATTCTGTTTTTGTTTTGCAACAACTTTGGACTTAGCGCCTGCCTTTGATTTTGTGGCGGAATCACTGTCTGCGGCTTGGCTGGTGAGGGTCAAGAAAATCGTGAAGCAGAGCGCAAGCGCTTGTGTAACGACAGAGCGGTGAGACTGAAGATGAAGATGCATCAAAGTAATACTTTCTAAGTCCAATTCCAGCCGAAATTGGGCGCGATTAAAAGAAACTGAGCGCAGTGTACATAAATAAAAAAAGTCGCGCAAGATCAATACCTTGCGCGACCTTCTTGAAGACGTTTTTCAGCCCCTTGACCGCAGCCACTTAACCCTGCGCAGCCACCCTGTCGGCTTTGCTTTGCAATTTGTTCAAAGCACTCAGATAAGCCTTGGCAGAAGCCACGATGATGTCCGGGTCTGAGCCAACACCATTGACCACACGGCCACTGTTTTGCAAGCGCACCGTCACCTCCCCCTGGCTCTCGGTCGAACCACTGATGGCATTGACCGAGTAAAGAACCATTTCAGCACCACTTTCCACAATGGACTCAATGGCCTTCAGGGAAGCGTCTACCGGCCCATTGCCATCAGATTTCCCATGAACCTCCTTGCCACTGACCTTGAAAACGATGGCAGCGCTCGGGCGCTCCCCTGTTTCACTGTGTTGCGATAAAGATACAAAGGCGTATTGCTCCTTGTCTTGCGTGACACTTTCCTCACTGACCAGGGCCAAGATATCTTCGTCAAAAATTTCGCTTTTTCGATCGGCCAATTCTTTGAAGCGGGTGAAGGCTGCATTCAGTTCTGATTCACTCTCAAGCACAACGCCCAATTCTTGCAAGCGCTGCTTGAACGCGTTGCGACCGCTTAACTTGCCCAGCACAATTTTGTTGGCAGACCAGCCCACATCTTCGGCACGCATGATCTCGTAGGTATCGCGGGCCTTCAATACGCCGTCTTGGTGGATGCCTGATGCATGGGCGAATGCATTGGCGCCCACCACGGCCTTGTTGGGTTGAACGACGAAACCGGTTGTTTGGCTCACCATGCGACTGGCTGCCAAAATGTGAATCGGATCGATGTTCATTTCCAAGCCAAAATAGTCTTTGCGCGTTTTAACGGCCATGACGATTTCTTCAAGGGAGCAATTGCCCGCGCGCTCACCCAAACCATTGATGGTGCACTCCACTTGACGTGCGCCGCCCAATTTCACACCGGCCAAACTATTCGCAACGGCCATGCCTAAGTCATTGTGACAATGCACAGACCAAATGGCTTTGTCAGAGTTTGGAATTCGTTCCCGAAGTGTTTTGATGAACTGACCATACAACTCTGGCACAGCGTATCCGACGGTATCGGGCACATTGATGGTGGTTGCCCCTTCCTCGATGACCGCCTCCAAAATTTTGCACAAGAAATCCATGTCACTGCGGTAGCCGTCTTCTGGGCTGAACTCGACGTCTGCGACCAAATTGCGTGCAAATCGGACGGACTGCTTGGCCTGTTCGAAAACCTGATCAGGAGTCATTCGAAGTTTCTTTTCCATGTGCAAGGCAGACGTTGCAATGAAGGTGTGAATGCGTCCGCTGTTAGCACCCTTCAAGGCTTCTGCCGCGCGCGAAATATCCCGATCGTTGGCGCGTGACAATGAGCAAATGGTGGCGTCTTTGATGGCATTGGCAATGGACTTCACAGCTTCAAAGTCGCCATTGGAGCTGGCGGCAAAACCGGCCTCGATCACGTCAACGCGCAATCGCTCTAATTGACGCGCAATGCGCAATTTTTCGTCACGCGTCATGGATGCACCGGGTGACTGTTCACCATCACGCAACGTCGTGTCAAAAATAATCAATTTATCAGCCATGTTTCACTCCTGGTTTGAAAACTTCAAAAATTAGCTTTGAAAATAAAAAAAGCCCGCTGCATTTGGCATACGGGCTTCTTGGGAAATTGAACAGCGTGCGCTACATATCCCGCCCGTGGGGCGATAGCAGTAGGCCTAGGAAATTCGATTTCATGGAAATACTGTATCACAAGTTTTAGAAAAACGCATCATTGATGAAGGCCTCGTTCATCGGGGTCTTCGGTGGAAGTGCTGATCACGCTGGTTTGCTCACCCTTGAATTTCCGCCAAGCGTACAAAGCGTAGCCACTCAAGCCATACAACACAAACAATCCGAAAAGGACCATGGGAGGGTGAATATTCACGGCCGCAATGCCCAAAGCAATGAGCACAATGACCACAAATGGCACACTTTGCTTCATGCTGACGTCTTTGAAACTGTAAAAAGGCGCATTGGTCACCATGGTGAGGCCTGAAAACAAGGCCACCACGAACATGGGCCAAGCCATGGAGGCTGGCGCCACCTCAGCATCGGTCATGATAGAGATGAACCCCATGACCAAGGCCGCAGCAGCAGGGGAAGGCAAGCCCTGGAAGAAACGTTTGTCGACCACAGCTGTATTGACATTGAACCGAGCCAAGCGCAGCGCAGCGCAAGCGCAGTAAACAAAAGCAGCAATCCATCCCCATCGACCCAAGCCCTTGAGCGACCACTCGTAGGCAATCAAGGCTGGCGCTGCGCCAAAGGAAACCATGTCGGACAAGGAGTCCATTTGCTCCCCGAAAGCGCTTTGCGTGTTGGTCATGCGAGCCACTCGACCATCCAAACTGTCGAGCACCATGGCACAGAAAACTCCGATCGCAGCCATGTCAAAGCGGCCATTCATGGCCATCACGATGGCATAAAAGCCACCGAACAAGGCTGCCAACGTGAACAGGTTGGGCAACACATAAATCCCTTTGCGGGGCTTACGTGCTCGACCACCCGTTTCGGCGTCGTCAGAGGTTTCAAGGCCATCGTGCATGCGATCGTTCTTTCTGGTTAAAAACTCAACCAAATCAGTTGCGTGTTTTGTCAACCAATTTGTTTTTGGCAATCCAAGGCATCATGGAGCGCAGTTGTGCGCCCACGACTTCAATGGAGTGCTCAGCTGTCAAGCGGCGACGTGCTGTCATGCTTGGGTAGTTGGTGCGGCCTTCCAAAATGAACATCTTGGCGTACTCACCCGTCTGAATGCGTTTCAAAGCATGGCGCATGGCTTCGCGTGATTGCTCGTTGATGATTTCAGGGCCTGTGACGTACTCGCCATACTCTGCATTGTTGGAAATGGAGTAGTTCATGTTGCCAATGCCGCCTTCGTAAATGAGGTCGACAATGAGCTTCAACTCGTGCAAGCACTCGAAGTAAGCCATTTCAGGAGCGTAGCCGGCTTCAACCAAAGTCTCATAACCCATCTTGATGAGTTCAACGGCACCGCCGCACAAAACAGCTTGTTCGCCGAACAAGTCAGTTTCTGTTTCTTCTTGGAAGTTGGTTTCAATGATGCCGGCCTTGCCGCCACCGTTGGCCATGGCGTAGCTCAGGGCCAATGCACTGGCTTTGCCGCTTTTGTCTTGATGCACCGCCACCAGGTGGGGTACGCCGCCGCCTTGGGTGTAGGTATTGCGAACAGTGTGGCCGGGAGCCTTTGGTGCGACCATCCAAACATCGAGGTCTTCACGAGGAATCACTTGGTTGTAATGAACGTTGAAGCCGTGGGCGAATGCCAGTGAAGCGCCTTTTTTGATGTTGGGCTCAACATCGTTGCGGTACACATCTGCAATTTGCTCATCGGGCAACAAAATCATGACGACATCAGCGGCTTTAACTGCGTCAGCTACTTCCATGACATTGAGGCCAGCTTTGACAACCTTGGGCCAGCTTGCGCCGTTTTTGCGCAAACCCACAAGCACTTTCACGCCGCTGTCATTTAAGTTTTGGGCGTGGGCGTGGCCTTGTGAGCCGTAGCCGATGATGGCCACTGTTTTGCCTTTGATGACGCTGAGGTCACAGTCTTTGTCGTAAAACACTTTCATGGGTTCTCTCCTTCAAAAATCGTTCAAAAAATAAATGGGTCTGACACGGTCAAACGCGCAAAATGCGCTCACCCCGACCAATGCCACAAACACCGGTTCGGACTGTTTCAAGAATGGCACTGCGGTCGATGGCCTCCAAAAACGCATCGTTTTTGGCTTGGTCGCCCGTTAGTTCCACGGTGTAGCTTTTGTCGGTGACGTCAATCACTCGACCACGGAAGATGTCCGCCATGCGTTTCATCTCTTCACGTTCTTTGCCCACAGCACGCACTTTCACAAGCATGAGTTCACGCTCAGTGTAGGCGCCTTCTGTCAGGTCAACCACCTTGACCACTTCAATGAGGCGATTCAGGTGCTTTGTAATTTGTTCGATGACGTCGTCTGAACCGGCCGTTTGGATGGTCATGCGTGACAAGCTAGGATCTTCTGTGGGGGCCACACTGAGAGACTCAATGTTGTAACCACGGGCAGAGAACAAGCCAACCACCCGCGACAAGGCACCGGGTTCGTTTTCCAATAAGACTGCGATGATGTGTTTCATGTGCGATTCCTCTTTTCGCCGCCCTCCCCTGCACACGGTAATGTGAAGGCTTGGCGGTCAATAGATTCTTCTGAGTAAATTTAAATTGAATGCAAAAATGGGCTCAGAGGTCTTCGGGACTGAGCAACATTTCTGTAATGCCCTTGCCCGCTTGAACCATTGGGAACACGTTTTCTGTCGGGTCGGTACGGAAGTCCATGAACACCGTGCGATCTTTGAGTGTGCGAGCTTCACGCAGTGCAGGTTCGACATCTTCAGGACGTTCAATCAGCATGCCAACGTGGCCATAAGCCTCAGCCAACTTCACAAAGTCAGGCAACGCATCCATGTAACTGTGACTGTAACGGCCTGAATATTCAATTTCTTGCCACTGGCGAACCATGCCCAAATAGCGGTTGTTCAATGACAAAATTTTGATCGGGGTGTTGTACTGCAAGCAAGTGGACAGCTCTTGAATGCACATCTGGACGGAGCCTTCACCAGTCACGCAAAAAACCTCCGCGTCAGGCTTGGCCAATTTGATGCCCATGGCATAGGGAATTCCCACGCCCATGGTGCCCAATCCACCGGAATTGATCCAACGGCGAGGCTCATCAAACTTGTAATACTGGGCCGCCCACATTTGGTGTTGGCCCACATCAGACGTGATGTATGCATCAGCGTCTTTGGTCATGTTGTACAAAGTTTGAATCACCTTTTGGGGCTTGATGACCTGGGTATTTTCACTGTCGTACTTCATGCAATTGCGTTGGCGCCAGCCATCAATGGTGGACCACCAAGCACCCAGTGCATGGTGGTCGGGTTTGAGACCCGACTCTTTGATCATGGCAATGAGTTCTGTCAAAACATCTTTCACATCACCCACGATGGGTACGTCAACCTTCACACGCTTGGAAATGCTGGAAGGGTCAATGTCGATGTGAATGATCTTGCGCTCGTTTTGCGCAAAGTGCTTGGGGTTGCCAATGACGCGGTCGTCAAAACGAGCGCCCACAGCCAACAAGACATCACAGTGTTGCATGGCATTGTTGGCTTCCCAAGTACCGTGCATGCCTAACATGCCCAAAAACTTAGGATTGGTAGCGGGAAAAGCACCCAAACCCATCAAGGTATTGGTGATCGGGTAGCCCAACATCTCGACCAATTGGCGCAACTCGGCAGACGCGTTGCTGAGTAGCACGCCGCCCCCGGTGTAAATGAAAGGACGCTTGGCTGCCATCAACAACTGAAGGGCTTTGCGAATTTGCCCACTGTGGCCTTTGCGCACAGGGTTGTAAGAGCGCATTTCAACGGACTCAGGATAGCCCGAGTAAGGCACCTTGTTAAAGGAGACATCTTTAGGAACGTCTACCACCACAGGGCCAGGCCGGCCGCTACGGGCAATGTGAAAGGCCTTCTTCATGATCATTGCCATGTCACGGGCGTCTTTGACCAAGAAGTTGTGTTTGACAATGGGGCGTGTGATGCCGACGGTATCGCACTCTTGAAATGCATCGAGTCCAATGGCGGCCGTGGGCACTTGGCCACTGATGATGACCATGGGGATACTGTCCATGTAGGCTGTGGCAATGCCTGTGACTGCATTGGTCAGACCCGGGCCAGAAGTGACCAAGGCAACGCCGACATCACCCGTGGCGCGGGCATAACCGTCTGCGGCGTGAACAGCAGCCTGCTCATGACGAACCAAGACGTGCTGAATGGTATCTTGTTTAAAAAATGCGTCATAGATGTGCAAAACGGCACCACCAGGGTAACCCCAGATGTACTTGACGTTCTCAGCTTGAAGGGCTTTGACGAGGATCTCACCGCCCCTCAAATCGGTCGCGGACGATGAAGCTGCTGCGGCAGCACTGGCCAGTTCGGCTTTGGAGATTTCCATATTCAACCTTTGTGAATTTCTCTAACGAAAAACCTTGGGTGCTCTTTTGCGGGACTCTTGTGAAGTCGCATCAGAACTTAAGACCACCAACATAAGCCCGCACATGTAAGCGCTTTGGCCGGATGGTGATCCGTTTGCGTTTTTTCAATTGCAACCCGGCATTATAAGGCCCAGAATGCCATAATTCGACTCGCACAAAATGGGTGCCGAAACGGGTTCGTTACTTTGGCCACAGAACAAGAGCTATCTGATTTTCTCAAAAACACGGAAAAACGCGCCTTCAAACGCACGCTTTATCACGTGCGAAATGAGGAGTCGGCCCTCGATATTCTGCAAGACAGCATGATCAAACTGGCCACCCATTACGGTGACAAGCCAGCCAATGAGTTGCCCATGCTCTTTCAGCGAATTCTGTCCAACACCACGCTGGACTGGTTCAGACGTCAGAAAACACGCCACGCTTTGTTTTCCAACATGAGCGATTTCGGCAAAGACGCCGAAGGTGAAGACTTCGATTTTTTAGAAAATTTGGGGGGTCTAGGCGAACCCGGCTTAGGCGAAAGCACAGAAGACCAAACCCATCGAAAACAAGTCTTTCATCAAATTGAAGCGGAAATCCAAGAATTACCCCCGCGTCAACGGGAAGCCTTCCTGCTGCGTTATTGGGAGGAGATGAACCTTTCCGAAACCGCTGCGGCCATGGGCTGCACCGAGGGCAGCGTCAAAACTCACTGCTCTCGGGCTGTTCACGCGCTGAGCAAAGCACTTCGTGCCAAAGGATTTAACACATGAGCTTTCAAGCCAATCAACAGATGGCCCGCGTCGACCAAGCCGGTCGGGCTTTCGCTCGTCGCTTGAACGAGCACGCCACCGACTTGCCGCACGACATTTCAGAGCGCCTCAGGGCTGCCCGTATGCAAGCCCTTGGGCAGCGCAAGCGGGAGCCTGTTCGCTTGCAAGTACCGCAGTTGGCCATTGCAGGTGGCCCGGGTTTAGACTCCCCCGACGAGGGTCTCAACCTTTGGCGCAGCCTGGCTTCGGCGCTGCCCTTGCTGGCACTTTTGTTTGGATTGGCCACTATTCACATCCTGCAAAACGATTTACGCAGCAATGAAATAGCGACCTTGGATGCAGAACTTCTCACAGACGATTTACCCCCCGTCGCTTACACCGACCCCGGATTTTTGATTTTCCTCAAGTCCAACCCTCTTGATTCCAAGGATTCCGATTGACCCCCAAAGGCATCTTCGGGGTTCTGATATTGACAGGCTTGAATTTGACAGCCGGGTTAGTCTACGCCCAAAGCTCAAGCAGCACCTCAGGCCACGCTGTCTCGGGGGCAAAGCCGAGTGTGACTGCAGGCACTGCCTGGCAGAATCTCACTTCAATCCAGAAAAAAGCGCTGGCACCCTTGGCGCCGCATTGGTCCCAATTGAGTCAGGCACAAAAAAACAAATGGTTGGCCATGTCCAATAACTTTGACAAGCTGTCTGGCATGGAGCAAGCCACCTTGCACGAGCGCATGGCCGGCTGGGCCGCACTCAGCCCACAACAACGCGCCCAAGCCAGATTGAACTTCAATGAAACCAAGGCCCTTGGCGCCGATGAAAAAAAGACACAGTGGGAAGCCTACCAAGCCTTGACCTCTGAGGAAAAGCAAAATTTAGCTGCGCAGCAAAAAACGGGCATTCAAGGCGCAGCCACCGCGTCTCAAACCGCCTCCCCCGACAAAGTCATTCGCTTGCCTGGCAAAGCACCGAATTCAAGCGACAACAGCAAATCTTCCGGCATTGTCATCGACAAAAAAACCCTGCTACCTTCTGTTGTGGCCATTCCCGAGGGAAGTTGAATTGACGCCAGAGCCAGAAAGCACGGGATTGCCAGATCCCTTGGCGGCATTGCATGCCCCCCCCTTTTTTGTCACACCATCCCTCACCAGAAGGATGGCTTGTTGGCTGTATGAGGGCATGCTGCTCTTTGGCGTGGTTTTTATTGCTGGCTATTTGTTTGGTACGCTGAGTCAAACAAAACACGCCTTGCACAACAGGATTGGACTTCAAGCTTTTTTATTTTTGGTGTTTGCCATTTATTTCACATGGCTCTGGGCCAAGGGTCAGACCTTGGCCATGAAAACCTGGCGGATCCAAGTGCTTGACCTGAATGGGCTGGCACTCACCCAAGCTCGCGCCCTTTACAGATACCTGCTCAGCTGGGTTTGGCTTCTGCCGCCCTTGGTCTTCACCGCCCCTTTCAGCCTGTCTCCCGTGAAAATCTCCCTCCTAGTTGTGGCCTGGGTTGTTTTTTGGGCCCTGTTGAGTCGATTCCAATCGCGTGGACAATACTGGCATGATGTCTGGGCTGGAACTCAACTGGTTGATGTCCAACGTCCATCCTAACGAATGGCCCCGTGCCAAATTTGATGACTCAAGATCCCGTCAACCCCCAAAAAACAAGAACTGGACTTTCCAGAATATTTCATGCTGGTGGCTACTCCATCGAGGGACTGCGAGCCGGTTGGCAAGAAACCGCATTCCGACAGGAAGCCATCTTGGCCATTTTTCTCATTCCAACTGCTTTTTGGCTTGGTCAAACCTGGGTTGAAGTCGCATTGCTTTGTGGCTCCGTGATTTTTGTCATGGTGGTTGAGCTCCTCAATACTGGCATTGAAACTGCCATTGACCGCATCGGCACAGAATGGCACACCCTTTCGAAGCGTGCCAAAGACATGGGCAGTGCAGCTGTTCTGCTCAGCCTGATGCTTTGCTTGGGCATCTGGCTTGCCGCCATTTTGAAAGCCTTGAATGTCTGAGCCCGCTTTTTCGATCTGTGTTTATTGTGGCTCCCGAGCAGGTGATGATGAAGCTTTCACCGCATCGGCCAAACAGGTCGGCGAATGGATTGCGCGGCACGGCGGGCAATTGGTTTATGGCGGGGGTAGGAATGGCCTGATGGGCACGGTGGCCGATGCCACACTGGCAGCAGGCGGCCGGGTGGTTGGCATCATTCCCCGCGCGCTGATGGAAAAAGAATGGTCTCACACTGGTTGCACAGAACTGCACATTGTGGAAACTATGCATGAGCGCAAGCAAATGATGGCCGAGCGCGCGGACGCATTTCTGGCTTTGCCCGGAGGCATTGGCACCTTTGAGGAGTTCTATGAAGTTTGGACCTGGCGTCAACTCGGCTATCACAACAAACCGATTGGCCTGCTGAACCTGAATGCCTACTACGATCCCATGTTGGTATTTTTAAAGTCAGTGGTTTGCCACGAATTCATGGGACCTTGGCAAATGGATTTAATCCAAACTGACGCTGATGCGCTCAAGTTACTGCCGAGCTTGGTGCAAGCTGCCGGACTGCCAACCAAGTTTCAAAGCCAAGCCATCTGAATGCAAATCGCGTCTTAAACCGCGTCGTCGTCAACTTCACCCGTCCGAATTCGAATCACACGTTCTACAGACGTGATGAAAATTTTGCCATCGCCAATTTTGCCCGTGTGAGCCGCTTTCACAATAGCGTCAACGCATCTCTCAACGTCATCATCTTTGACGGCGACTTCCACTTTGACTTTCGGCAGGAAGTCAACCACATACTCAGCACCGCGGTAAAGCTCTGTGTGGCCTTTTTGGCGACCAAAGCCTTTGACCTCGGTCACAGTGAGGCCTGTGACGCCGCATTCAGCAAGCGCTTCACGGACTTCTTCTAATTTGAATGGTTTGATGATGGCGGTAATTTGTTTCATGAGGTCAGTCCAGTCGAAAATTTAGGCTCGGAATCGATTGGTAATAGGATAACGCCAATCTTTGCCAAAACTGCGATGTGTGACACGAATTCCCACAGGAGATTGGCGGCGTTTGTACTCATTGAGCTTGATTAAGCGAGTTACTTTTTCCACATCGGCGCGGTCAAAGCCATCGGCAACCAGCGCATTGATGCCCTCGTCATTTTCCATGTAGCGTTGAACAATGGCGTCCAAGACCTCATAGGGCGGCAGGCTGTCTTGGTCTGTCTGGTCCGCTCGCAACTCTGCACTGGGCGGGCGCGTGATGATGCGCTCTGGAATAGGGTTTTGACACGAGCCATAGGGGTCATGCTGATTGCGCCATTCGGCCAACTTGAAAACCTGAGTCTTCACCACATCTTTGATGACAGCGAACCCCCCTGCCATGTCACCGTAAAGGGTGCAATAGCCGGTGGCCATTTCACTTTTGTTGCCCGTTGTCAGAACAATTGCGCCCGTTTTATTGGAGAGCGCCATCAGCAAGGTGCCCCTGACTCTGGCCTGAATGTTCTCTTCCGTGGTGTCTTCGGCCAGCCCCTTGAATTGCCCAGAAAGTGCGCTCTTGAAGCTTTCAAACAAAGGCGCAATCGAGATTTCGTCATACCTCACACCCATCCGTTTCGCCATTTCTCTGGCATCGATCCAACTGATGTCTGCTGTGTAAGGCGAAGGCATCATGACAGCATGGATATTTTCAGCGCCCAAAGCATCCACCGCCAAGGCCAATACCAAGGCTGAGTCAATACCGCCGGACAAACCCAAAATAGCGCCGGGAAACCCATTTTTCCCCAAGTAGTCTCGGATGCCCAGTACAAGCGCATGCCAAAGATCAGCCTCCCAAGCGGCCTCCGCAGAAATGCCGTGCCCAGTTAAATTCAAAATGCCATTCTTGGGAGATGGGTTCACTTGAATACAGGGCAGGCACGCTTTGAAGGCTGGTGCCCGAGCCACCACTTCACCTGCCGCATTGAGAGCAAAGGATCGCCCTTCAAAAATGACCTCATCCTGGCCGCCCACCAAATGCGCATAAATCAGGGGCAAACCGCATTCCCTCACTCGCTCAGCCATTTGAACCTCACGCTCGAGTCCTTTCCCCACATGAAATGGAGAAGCGTTGAGCACGACCAAAAGTTGAGCGCCTGCCTTCCGAGCCATCGATGCAGGCTTTTCAAACCAAGCATCCTCACAGATGAGCAGGCCCATTTTGACACCTGCGACCTCAAACACACAGGCTTCTTGGCCAGGCGTGAAATAGCGTCTTTCATCAAAGACTTGATAGTTGGGCAATTCTTGCTTGGCATACGAAGCGATGGTCTGGCCCTCAGACAAAACAGTGGCTCGATTGAAACGCTGGGTGATGGCCACGCTCTTGCTTTGTATGCCGCCGCCCTCAGGGTGGCCGACTACCACGTGCATGCCTTTTAACCCAAGCAACTCGCGGGCCACTGTTTTCAAGGCATCATCGCAGGCATCAATGAAGGCAGGCCGGAGCAAAAGGTCTTCCGCTGCATAACCGCAGAGGGATAATTCAGGCGTGATCAATACCCTCGCGCCTTGTTCGTAAGCGGTACGCGCAGCGTCAATGACTTTGCGGGCATTCCCCGCCATGTCACCCACAATGAAGTTAAGTTGGGCAATACAAATTTGAAGGGTCATAGAGGTGAAGGAATTCAATTCCAACAATTATGTCATTGAGGTGCTGCATTCCATGCGAGAAGTCCAAAAACAGGCATGGAATCAGTTGCTGGAAATGCAATCAGAGCCAACGCCTTTCATGCGACATCAGTACCTGAGTGCCTTGGAAGAAAGTGGCTCGGCCAGCCCAGAAAGCGGATGGGCCTTGCGGCTTGTTACCCTTCGTGACAGCAACCCCACCCAGTATGGGGCCAAAGGAAACTTAGTGGCTGTCGCCGTGCTTTATATCAAGCCGCATTCCTACGGCGAGTACGTCTTTGATTGGGCCTGGGCCGATGCTTACCAAAGACATGGGCTGAACTATTACCCCAAGGCAGTCACAGCCGTGCCCTTTACCCCCGTTCCAGGCTCAAGACTTCTGGCTCACTCGGCACAAAGTAAGTTGGCATTGATCCAGGCCATGGTTGAATTGGCAAAGCAGGAAGATTGGTCTTCTTTGCACACCTTGTTTTTATCGGCCGATGACCTTCAGGCTACTGAAAGTGCTGGCTGGCTCACGCGCCATGCCGTTCAATTTCATTGGCACAACGCTGACTTCCTCAACTTTGATGACTTCTTGAGCCAACTCAACCAAGAAAAACGCAAAAAAATCAAACAGGAGAGACGCAAAGTGGCGCAGGCTGGCGTGTCATTCAAATGTCTGGCTGGAACTGCCATTCAAACAGCAGACTGGGACTTTTTTTACCAATGCTATTCACAAACTTATTATGAACATGGCAACGCACCCTACCTGAACAGAGATTTTTTTCAACGCATGCAAGACCACATGCCTGAGAGCTGGGTTTTGTTTGTTGCAGAAAAGAACGGGCAACGCATGGCCTGCAGTCTGATTGGCTGCGAAAACAAGGTCGCTTACGGTCGCTATTGGGGCGCACTTGAACGAGTCGACTGCCTGCACTTTGAGGCCTGTTATTACCAACCCATTGAATGGTGCATTGCCAATGGGGTGAGTCGATTTGAAGGGGGTGCACAGGGCGAGCACAAAATGGCCCGCGCACTTTTACCAGTGAAAGCCAGCAGTGCTCACTGGCTATCACACCCCGCATTTTCAGATGCGGTTGAGAAATATTTGGAAAAAGAAGGCCACGGCATTGAGGCCTATTTAGAAAACCTTGAAACGCGGTCACCCCTTAAAACAAAGTGACAGCGAATCAACTCGGAATGGACGAAGGCTAAAAGCAGGGGCCATCAAGCCATTGATTTTTGATAGTTGGCAATGCCGTCCAAAATTTCTTTCTTGGCAGACTCTGGGCCTTCCCAGCCCACAATCTTGACCCACTTGCCCACTTCCAAATCTTTGTAGTGCTCAAAGAAGTGCGCGATGGTTTTCAAACGCAGCGGGTTTAAATCTTCAGGTTTTTGCCACTGCGTGTAGATCGACAAAATTTTGTCAGTGGGGACTGCCAACACTTTGCCATCTTCGCCAGCTTCGTCTTCCATTTTCAAAATACCGATGGGTCGGCAAGTCACCACCACACCTGGAATGAGGGGAACGGGGGTAATGACCAAGACATCGACAGGATCGCCGTCACCGCTGATGGTTTTCGGCACATAACCATAGTTGGTGGGGTAATGCATGGACGTGCTCATGAAACGGTCGACGAAGATGGCGCCAGTGGCTTTGTCAACTTCGTATTTCACGGGGTCTGCATTCATCGGGATTTCGATGATGACGTTGAATTCTTCGGGAACTTTGCTACCGGGGGTGACGTTGTCTAGGGACATTTTTCAGAAAATTTAAAGAGTGGATGTGAATCTAAGGACCTTAGGATTAACCCCCATTTTACTTTCACAGGGCTTGCTTCTTCCAGACAATGCCCTTTTAATGCTCAAGTTGGCCAATCGACTCCTCAAGGGAGCGAGGAAGCAACGTCGGGAGGTGTTCCTCAAGCGTTGCACCTCCTTTCAGCAGTAACCATTTAGGAGATTGATTTATGACAGGCAATTCAGCGTTGGTTTTGGCGCTCGTTTGTGGTCTGATCGCCGTGTTTTACGGTGTTTGGGCGCGCGGTTGGATTTTGGCCCAAGACCCTGGCAATGAGCGGATGCAAGAAATTGCAGCCGCCATTCAAGCAGGAGCAGCGGCATATCTGGCCAGACAATACAAAACCATCGCCATCGTAGGCGTCGTTTTGGCCATTCTCATGGGCGTCTTCTTAGACGGTAAAACAGCCATTGGTTTCGTCATTGGTGCCGTTTTATCCGGCGCCTGTGGCTTTATTGGCATGAACATTTCAGTTCGCGCCAATGTGCGAACCGCGCAAGCGGCTACCAAGGGCATTGGCCCTGCTCTCGACGTTGCCTTCCGCGGCGGTGCCATTACCGGCATGTTGGTGGTGGGCTTAGGACTCTTGGGTGTCACGGGCTTTTACTGGTTCTTGGCTGGCAATGGCAACCACACCCCCGACCTCAAGTTGTCCGTCATCTTGAACCCCCTCATTGGCTTTGCCTTTGGGTCTTCCCTGATTTCCATCTTCGCCCGTTTGGGCGGTGGTATTTTTACCAAAGGTGCTGACGTAGGAGCCGACTTGGTCGGTAAAGTTGAAGCTGGTATTCCAGAGGACGATCCTCGCAACCCTGCTGTGATTGCCGACAATGTGGGCGATAACGTGGGCGACTGCGCCGGTATGGCAGCCGATTTGTTCGAAACCTATGCGGTCACCTTGATTGCCACCATGGTCTTGGGCTCCCTCCTTATTGCGGGCGCGCCTGGCAATGCCGTGATGTACCCCCTTGCCTTGGGCGCCGTGTCCATTTTGGCTTCCATCATTGGTTGCTTCTTTGTCAAAGCGACTCCCGGCATGGTCAACGTGATGCCCGCCTTGTACAAAGGCTTGGCCATTGCAGGTGGTCTGTCCTTGGTTGCCTTCTATTTCGTCACGATGTGGATCATGCCCGACAACGCCATTTCGGCCAGCGGTAGCCAACTGAAGCTGTTCGGCGCTTGCGCAGTAGGTTTGGCCTTAACGGCGGCACTGGTTTGGATTACTGAGTTTTACACCGGTACCCAATACAGCCCCGTGCAACACATTGCGCAAGCTTCTACAACGGGTCACGGCACCAACATCATTGCCGGCTTGGGCGTTTCAATGCGTTCGACAGCTTGGCCCGTGATTTTTGTGTGCATTGCCATTTTGGCATCCTACAAATTGGCGGGTTTGTACGGCATTGCCGTAGCGGCCATGTCCATGCTTTCCATGGCCGGCATTGTGGTGGCTTTGGACGCC
>CANJOS010000030.1 GCA_947476015.1 Comamonadaceae bacterium
GCACCAAAGAAGTGCAGTATCGATAAGACTTTTTATAACTCAGACCAAGGGGGGTGCAATTGCCATTGGAACACCAAGGGCTCAAAACAACCATTTCAGAGTGATGACAATGACTTGCACTGCTGCGGCGCAGCATTGGCATGCTAAATGCTTAGATCAATCCGTCTTATTCTCATTTAACTGGAGCTAACTATGAAAAAAATCATTTCCCCTCTGATGCTGGCCATGTCTTTGGCTACCTTTGGTTCTGCGATGGCACAAACAGCCCCTGCTGCACCTGCTTCAAGCCTGTCATTCAATGCAGGTGTTGTGAATGAATACCGTTACCGCGGCCTGTCACAAAGCCGTTTGGAACCAGCTATACAAGGTGGCGCAGATTACGCTGATAAGAGCGGTGCCTACATTGGCGTTTGGGGCTCTGGTATCAAATGGGTTAAGGATAACCTCGGTAAATCAAGTACAGAAGTTGATATTTATGGCGGGTACAAATTCGCAGTAGGTGACTTGGCATACGACGTAGGATTTCTGAGATATGAATATTCAGGAAACAAGCTGGAAGTAAACCCTGCTTACGTCAATGCAAATACAAACGAACTGTATGGCGCTGTGACGGCTGGACCAGCAACTTTGAAATATTCGCGCAGTACGGGAAATTTGTTTGGCACACCAAACAGCAAAGGCAGTTATTACTTAGATTTGACAGCAACCTTTGACATGGGTGACGGCTTCTCTCTGACGCCACATGTCGGTTATCAAAATGTCAAAGGCGCCGGTAACAGCATTTACACATACACAGACTACGCTTTGACTTTGGGCAAAGACTTGGGCGGTGGCCTATCTGCATCTGCTGGAGTCATCGGCACTGACGCCAAAAAAGACGCCTACATCAGCCCGTTTGCCCCAGGCAAACAACTTGGCAAAGCTGGCTTGGTCGTCGGCATCAAGTACACCTTTTAAATTCTTCCGCATTAACAAGGAGCCATCATGAAACTGGTGACCGCCGTCATTAAACCTTTCAAGCTAGACGAGGTGCGTGAAGCCCTCTCAGCCATCGGTGTTCAAGGCATTACTGTGACCGAAGTCAAAGGCTTTGGTCGCCAAAAGGGACATACCGAACTTTATCGAGGTGCCGAATATGTGGTCGATTTCTTGCCCAAGGTCAAGATTGAAGCCGCTGTTGCATCCGATCAGGTTGAACGCGTGATCGAAGCCATTGAAGCAGGTGCTCGCACCGGCAAAATTGGTGACGGCAAAGTGTTTGTTTACGACTTAGAACAAGTCGTGCGCATTCGTACCGGTGAAACTGGGGCTGATGCCCTTTGATGTCCCAGAAAGAGAGATCAGAATGAAAAAACTAGTTGCCTCCCTCGCGTTGGGATTGACGCTGTGCTTCGGTGGCGCAGCCTTGGCGCAGACTGCACCTGCCGCTCCTGCTGCGGCCCCCGCTGCCGCTGAAGCCAAAGCAGATGCAAAGCCTGCTGTTGCCCCTGCCACAGCGCCTGCTGCGGCCCCTGCTGCTGAAGCGGCGCCCGTGATTGTTCCTAACAAAGGCGACACCGCCTGGATGATGGTTTCTACCATCTTGGTGATCATGATGGTGGTGCCTGGCTTGGCCTTGTTCTACGGCGGCTTGGTTCGCAGCAAGAACATGCTGTCAGTGCTCATGCAAGTGATGGTCACGTTCTCCTTGGTCACTGTGTTGTGGTTCATCTACGGTTACAGCTTGGCGTTCACTGAAGGCAATGCCTACATTGGTGGACTCGACCGCTTGTTCATGAAGGGTATCTGGGACAACGCAGCGGGCACCTTCGCCAATGCAGCGACTTTCAGCAAAGGCGTGGTCATTCCTGAAATCACCTTCGCGGGTTTCCAGGCGACTTTCGCAGGGATTACTTGCGCCTTGATCGTGGGTGCATTTGCAGAGCGCATCAAGTTTTCTGCAGTGTTGATTTTCATGACCTTGTGGTTCACTTTCAGCTACTTGCCCATCGCACACATGGTTTGGTTCTGGATGGGCCCTGACGCTTACACAGCCAAAGAAGTTGTTGACGAAATGAACGGCAAAGCCGGCATGATCTGGCAGTGGGGCGCACTCGACTTCGCTGGTGGTACTGTGGTTCACATCAATGCCGCTGTGGCTGGATTGGTGGGCGCCTTCATGATTGGCAAACGAATTGGTTATGGCCGCGAAGCCATGACTCCTCACTCTTTGACATTGACCATGGTCGGTGCTTCATTGTTGTGGGTGGGCTGGTTCGGTTTCAACGCAGGCTCTGCGCTGGAAGCCAACGGTTTTGCAGCGCTCGCCTTTGTCAACACGCTGTTGGCGACCGCTGCTGCTGTGTTGGCCTGGTGTGTCGGCGAAGCGCTGATGCGCGGTAAGGCTTCAATGTTGGGTGCAGCCTCTGGAGCTGTGGCTGGTTTGGTGGCCATCACGCCAGCAGCCGGCAACGTCGGTATCGGCGGCGGTTTGGTCATCGGTATCGTTGCTGGCTTTGCATGTTTGTGGGGGGTTAATGGCCTCAAGAAAATGCTTGGCGCTGACGACACATTGGACGTCTTCGGCGTGCACGGTGTGGGCGGTGTTGTGGGTGCGTTGCTCACGGGTGTGTTCAATTCACCTGCCTTGGGTGGCCCTGGCTTTGTGGCCGACTGGACCACCGCCACCATGGTGACAGCTGCTGATTACTCGATTGCTGCTCAAGTTTGGACTCAAGCCAAAGCCGTGCTGGTCACCATTGTGTGGTCTGGTGTGGTGTCCTTGGTCGCCTTCAAACTGGTTGATTTGACAGTAGGCTTGCGAGTTTCTGAAGAAGCAGAGCGCGAAGGCTTGGACATCACTTCACACGGTGAAACGGCTTATCACGGTTAATCTGCAAAGATGATCTAAATTCTTTCCGAGAAGTTAGTCTCCAACCTCACAGCCCGCTTCGGCGGGCTTTTTTCTTTTTTGCAACAGCTTATTGAGCGACCTTCTTGAGTTAATTCACAATACCTAACAGCAAGGATTTTCTCAATGACGACAGCACCCCTCCGTATCAAGCCCACATGGCATCGCATGACATCGTCGGCAGACTTGCTGGGCGAGTCACCGTTTTGGCACCCTGCTGACAACAACTTGTATTGGCTTGACATTCCTGGAAAGCGACTTCGCCGAATGCCCGTGAGCCAAGATCTGACAAGTCCACAGAAGGTGGAGGATTGGTCTTTAGACCAAGAGCCTGGGTGCTTTGCACCCGCTGAACAAGGCGGCTGGGTATTGGCACTGAGAAGCGGAATGTACCGAGCGCAAACTTGGGGCGGTCCCTTGACTTTGCTGGCGCCCGCGCCTTATGACACATCCCGCTTGCGCTTCAACGATGGCAAGTGCGATCCTACAGGCCACTTTTGGAGTGGCACGGTGTATGAACCACGTGACGAGGCAGCCGCCAATTTGTACCTCCTGCAAGACAGCAAGCACCTGGCGGTCAAATTGCAAAATGCCACAGTGGCCAACGGCCTGGCATGGTCGCCCGACGGCCGAACGCTTTATTGGTCAGATACTCCCACGCATTGCATTCGGGCTTGGGATTTTGAGGGCAGCACACAGCAGCTAAGCAAGGAACGCGTGTTTCAGCAATTTCCCCCCAAGCCCACGGACTGGGTTTACGGATCAGACGCCGCACTTGGCTATGCAGGGCGCCCGGATGGCGCGGCTGTGGACACCGATGGTTTTTATTACGCCGCCATGTACGAAGGACACCGCTTGGCCAAAATAGCGCCCGACGGCCAATGCGTCGCTTTCATTGAAACGCCAGTTCAATGCCCCACCATGCCATGTTTTGGCGGCGCAGATTTGCGGACTTTGTTCATCACCACGTCTGCGCATGGCCGAAGTGCTGTCGAACTGGAAGCGTTGCCTGATTCGGGATGCGTCTTTGCGACTCGGGTAGACACCCCTGGCTTGCCTGTGAGTTTTTTCAAAAACTGAAGTGACAAATTTCTTGTCACTTGTTCAGACAAAGTTTCTTCGCCCGTTTAACATCGGAGCATGAACGCCAGCGCAACGAACTATCCAGACCTTCCTGCAATATTGGAAACCATTCGCGCAGCTTCAGCCCTGCCTGAGGGTCATCGTCAGGCCTTTCAAATTCAGGGCTCTGGCAGTCATGACTTCTACGGTGAGCGTTTGGACGGCGCCAAGCTTGAAACCAGGGGGTTGCACGGGATCCTTCAATATGAGCCCAGTGAGTTGGTCATCACTGTCGCCGCAGGCACCTCTTTGATTGAGCTAGAAAATGTGTTGGCGGAAGAGGGGCAGTGCTTGCCATTTGAGCCGCCTCGGTTTCAGGTTTTGCAAAATGCAGGACAGGCCACAGTCGGTGGCATGGTGGCTGCTGGCTTGAGTGGTCCTGCCAGAGCCAGCGTGGGGTCTGTGCGTGATTACGTTTTGGGCTTGCGCTTCATCAATGGCCGAGCGGAGCACCTGACTTTTGGTGGCCAGGTCATGAAGAACGTGGCGGGCTATGACGTAAGCCGGTTGTTGGCCGGTAGTTGGGGTACCTTGGGATTGATCACCGAAGTCTCGCTCAAAGTATTGCCTTTGGCGCCAGCAGAGGCGTTCCTCATGTGCCAGTTACCGCAAGCACAAGCGCTCGACTTGTTGCATCGATGGGGTGGCCAGCCCTTGCCCTTGAACGCCAGTTGTTGGGTGAAAGACACAACGCAAGTGGACGCACCCGAGATGCTCTTTCTTCGTTTGCGAGGTGCGACTGCTGCGGTGGAAGCGGCCAAGCTGCGCATGTCGCAAGATGTGGCACTCCTCAAAAGTCAGTTGCTGGCGCAACCTGCCGAGGCGGCCGCTGATTGGACGCTTTGCCGAGATCAGCGCCTGCCTTTTTTTACAGAACCCGCAAGTTCTCCAGAGTTGGGTTTGTGGCGCTTATCGGTTCCGCAAACGGCGCCGGTTTTGCAGTTGCCCGAAAGCGCAGGGTCTCCCTTGATTGAGTGGCATGGTGGGCAACGGTGGGTTTGGGCGCCCTTGAGCGCCGCCGCCGCGCTGCGACACATCGCACAGTCTGTGGGCGGTCAAGCAACATTGTTCAAAAGGCCCCAACAGGCAAGTGCAGCGGCCTTGGTGAGCGCGGCAGTTTTCACACCTTTAGACCCTGTGCAGCAACGCATTCAACAAGCGTTGAAAAATGAATTTGACCCCTTTAACATCTTCGGGCCGCGAAGATTGAACGCGCATTTTTGAGGCTCAACATGCAAACCCAACTCGCACCTGAGTTTCAAAACACATTGCTTGGCCAAGAAGCTGAGGCCATTTTGCGCCAGTGTGTGCATTGTGGATTCTGTTCGGCCACCTGCCCGACCTACCAAATCATGGGGGATGAATTAGACGGACCGCGTGGTCGCATTTATCTCATGAAGCAAGTCTTTGAAGGCGCTCAGCCCACCCGCAAAACACAATTGCATTTGGACCGCTGCCTGACCTGCCGTAATTGTGAAAGCACATGCCCCAGTGGTGTTGAATATGGGCACCTTGTCGATTTAGGCCGCAAAGTGGTGGATGCTAAAGTTCAGCGCCCCTTTGGCGAACGTATGCTGCGTTGGGTGTTGAAAGAGGGGCTGACTTCTGCCTTGTTTTCCCCCGCCATGAAGCTCGGCCAAAGCGTTCGCGCTTTGATGCCGGCCGCCATCAAGGCCAAAATACCAGTCCGACAAAACCCTGGTGCTTGGCCCACAGAAAAGCACGAACGCAAGGTCTTGATGTTGGCCGGTTGTGTGCAACCGGCCATGATGCCCAACATCAACTCAGCGACTGCTCGGGTCCTCAATGCTTGCGGCATCGAGGTGGTGGTGCCACCCGCAGCCGGTTGCTGTGGGGGCGTTAAATTTCACTTGAATGATCAGGTGGGCGGCTTGGACCACATGCGTCAAAACATTGATGCTTGGTGGCCATGGGTTGAAATGGGCGTGGAAGCCATTGTGATGAACGCTTCAGGCTGCGGTGTGACCGTCAAAGAATATGGCCATTTGCTTCAGCACGATGTGCCATATGCTGCAAAGGCGAAGCGCATTTCTGAGCTCACACGTGACTTGAGCGAATTGTTGCCTTTGTGTTTACCAGAGCTTCAAAAGAAATTGAAACCCGAGGCAGTGGCCCATACAGGTTTGTTAGCGTATCACCCGCCGTGTACTTTGCAGCATGGACAGCAATTAAAGGGCGGCGTAGAAGCGCAACTGGGTCAACTTGGATTCAAGTTGCGCGTAACAGACGTTGAATCAAACTTGTGCTGCGGCTCTGCGGGCACTTACTCAGTGCTCCAAGCAGGCACCGCCTATGCCCTGCGAGATCGCAAGCTGGGTCATTTGAACAAATTGCAACCCCAGGCAATCTTAAGTGCCAACATTGGTTGCATTGCTCACTTGCAAAGTGGCTCAGAGGTGCCGGTGAAGCATTGGGTGGAGTTGCTCGATGAAGCTTTGTCAAAGAGCCAAAGCGGCCTCAATGTCGCTGGCTAATTTTTCGGGTTTGTCCATTGGCGCGTAGCGTTTGAGAACCTGGCCATCGCGACCCACCAAAAACTTGGTGAAGTTCCATTTGATGGCTTTGCTGCCTAAAAGGCCGGGGGCCTCTGCACATAACCATTGATAAAGCGGATGAGCCTGAGCGCCATTGACTTCAATTTTTTCCATCATGGGAAAACTCACGCCGTAATTGAGTTGGCAGAAGCTGGCAATCGATTGATTGCTGCCAGGATCTTGGTTGCCAAATTGGTTGCATGGAAAGCCCAGAACGACCAAACCTTGGTCTTTGTATTTTTGATGAAGCTTTTCGAGTCCGCCAAATTGGGGCGTGAAGCCGCAAGCACTTGCCGTGTTCACGATCAGCATCACCTGGCCCCGTAATTGGCTCAGGGGCAAAGTTTGCCCCGACATTTGGAGGGCTTCAAAGTCGAGAATGGTTTTCATCAGGGAAACCTTTGTAAATGGGCATGAAGTGATGGCTTAGCCGTGCAACTGATCGTTCTTGGCCACATCGATCAAATGCGTCATGACCTCACTGTGCTCGCGCATATTGCGCTCATGCCAGCGCTTGATAACCCACATGATGCTGGCAACTACAAAACCAAACGCAGTGATGGCACCAAACGCGGAGAGGCCCATGCCAGTTGAAAACGTGTACATCCCCCCCAAAAGCAAAATACAGGCTTGCTCATTGAAATTCTGAACTGCAATGGAGCGCCCGGCGCCCATCAGGTTATGACCGCGATGTTGCAGCAGAGCATTCATGGGCACCACCAAGAAACCACCCAAGGCCCCCAGCAAAATGAGGAACGGGGCGGCCACCCACACGTTGTCAATGAAGTTCATGCCCATGACCAAGAGCCCCATGCCAATGCCCAGTGGCATGACCCTTGTGGCTTGATGCAACTTCATGCGGACCGAAGCTACAACCGCACCCACGGCAGTGCCAATGGCGACAACGCCTACCAAGCTGGAGGCCTGGGTGGTGGAGTAGCCTAAAGCGGCGGCACTCCAAGCCAAGACAATGTAGCGAAGGTTGCCCGAGACGCCCCAGAAAAGCGTGGTGGTGGCCAAAGAAATTTGTCCCAATCGGTCTTTCCAGAGGCGCGTGTTGCAGTCCCAAAAGTCGGGCAAGAGCGCCATGAGATTGGCGGGCATGGCACGCATGGCAACGCCCGTATTGGGAATGCGTGTGTTGAACCAGGCGGCCAACGCATAAAAAGTGATGAGCAACAAAATAGAGGACTCGGCCGCGGTGTCAATGCCCGTGTCAAAGATCGGAAGGTCAAAGCTCAGGAAGTACTGTGAAACATGTTCGCCGACCAATTGGCCCCCCACCAAGACACCCAAAATGATGGAAGCAATGGTGAGGCCTTCAATCCAGCCATTGGCTTTGACCAATTGTGAGGCTGGCAATAGCTCGGTCAAGATGCCATATTTGGCGGGTGAGTAAGCTGCCGCGCCCAAGCCCACAATGGCGAATGACAACAGAGGGTGGATGCCAAACAGCATCATCAAACAGCCCACAACCTTGATGGTGTTGCTGATGAACATCACGGCCCCTTTGGGTCGAGAATCTGCAAATGCACCGACGTACGGGGCAAGCACCACGTAAAACAAAGCAAACATGGGGACCAGCGCAGCGCGTTGCCATTCTTCACCTCCGCTGGTGCGAATGAGTTCAACCGCCACAACAAAAAGGGCATTGTCGGCCAGTGAACTGAAAAACTGGGCCGCCATGATGGTGTAAAAACCGCGCTTCATAAAATCATGCCGTGTTTCGAGTTGGCATTGGGCCGAACTCGAAGATTAAAAAACAGATTAAATCAACACAAGCTTTGCCTGAGTTGGCGTAAGTTTCGGTTATATCACGCTCTGTAGTGACACAATCTAGGCTTCACCTCGCAAAATTGACCACCGTTTTTGTAATTTTTTGACATGCCCAGACCGATTCAGGCCACCATCGATGCTCAAGCCTTGAGACATAACTTGGCGCAAATTAAATCGACAGCACCCGATGCTTTGGTTTGGGCCGTGGTTAAAGCCAACGCCTATGGTCATGGCATTGAAAGAGTGTTTGAGGGCCTGCGCGCCGCCGACGGCTTGGCCATGCTTGACCTTTCAGAAGCAGAGCTGGTTCGGCGCTTAGGCTGGCGTGGGCCCATTCTTTTGCTAGAGGGCGCCTTTGAAACGCGCGATTTGGAACTTTGCTCGCGCTTGAACCTGTGGCATGTGGTTCATTGCGAAGCTCAAATTGACATGTTGGCGGTGCACAAAACGCACCAAGCACAGCGTGTTTTTTTAAAAATGAACTCAGGCATGAACCGTTTGGGCTTTGCGCCTGCTGCTTTCCGCGCCGCTTGGACACGATTGAATGCCCTTCCCCAAGTGGATGAAATTTCTCTCATGACCCATTTCAGCGATGCCGACGGCGACAAAGGCATTGCGCAGGCGATGTCACTTTTTTCCAAATACACCCAAGATTTATCGGGAGAGCGAAGCCTTTCCAACAGCGCGGCTGTGTTGCGCCATGGCAAAGAATTGAATGTGCGGGCCGATTGGATTCGACCAGGCATTGCTTTGTATGGGAGTTCACCCGATGACCCTTTGCATTCCGCGCAAGACTGGTCGCTCAAACCGGTGATGAGCTTGAATGCCGAGGTGATTGGCGTGCAGCACTTGCAGACAGGCGATACGGTGGGCTATGGGTCTGCATTCACGGCGGACCGGCCTTTGAGAATTGGGGTCGTTGCCTGTGGTTATGCCGATGGGTATCCTCGGTCGGCCCCAACAGGCACACCTGTTTGCGTGGATGGCATTCGCACCCGAACGCTAGGCCGCGTGAGCATGGACATGATCACTGTCGATCTCACAGAGCTGCCCGACGCAGGCATCGGCAGTGAGGCCACCTTGTGGGGCAGGCCTCAAAAATCATCAGGTGTGGGTGTTTCGATCGACGAGGTGGCGCGCTCGGCGGGTACGGTCGGCTATGAACTCATGTGCGCACTGAGTGCACGAGTCCCCACTCAAACCTTGAGCCCACTTTGATCAGACCTTGAGCGCGTCCAAGCACAACAATTTGGCGCTGGCCGCTGCCTTGATATTGATTGTCATTTGGGCGGTTAACTTCAGCGTTCAAAAACACCTGTTCAGTGCGCTCACGCCGAGTGGGTTTCTCACGGTTCGTTACGTGATCGTGCTCTTGTGCGCCTTGATCACCATGCGCATTGCCCTTGGCCAGTTCTTGCCACCCCTGCCTCGCAAAGACATGCTCGACATGGCCCGCTTAGGTTGGGTGGGACATACCTTGCACGTGGGCATTGTGAGCCATGGCATTCATTGGTCCACCGCTTTTTCAAGCTCGGTTATTTTGGCATGTGGCCCTATCTTCACGCTCTTGATCTTGCGTTGGAAGGGTCATGAAAAACTGCACCCATATCAGGTGGTGGGTGTGATCGTCGCCTTTGCCGGCATCTTGCTGTTTTTATCCGACAAGCTTTTGAGCGGCGACTTGCGTGCCACAGGCGGCGACATCGTTTTGTTCGCAGCTTCATTTTTGTTTTCTTATTACACCGTTCAGGCCAAACCGCTGGTTGAAAAACACGGCAGCATTCTCCCCATGTGTTACGCCACCTTGTGGGGTGGCCTGCCTTTGTTGTTGTTGTCGCTGCCCACAGGCGTTGATGCGCCTTGGACAAGCCTGAGTGTTACAGAGTGGTCTGTCTTAGCAGGCTCTGTCTTGATTTCAGCATTTGGCGGCTGGTTGTTATGGGCCTGGGTGAATCAGGTTCGAGGCGTTGCGAAAACAGCACCCTTGATGTACCTCATGCCGCCCATGACGGGGCTCATCGCGTGGTACTTCACAGGGGAGCAGTTTACGGCGATTAAATTGATTGGCGCCAGCATCGCCATGATGGGCGTGGCCTATGCTCAGTTTGCGCCTCAGCGCCAAAAGCCATCGTAACCCGTCTTCAAAATTAAAACGGCCACTACGGTTAAAAACACGTAGCGCACAAAGCTGGCGCCGTGTTTCAGCGCCAGTCGCGTGCCTATGATGCTACCCACCACATTGGCCAAAGCCATTGGCAAAGCCAAGTGCCACCAAACATGCCCCTGAATTGTGAACAGAACCAAGGCAGAAAAATTGGTGGCAGCGTTCATGAACTTGGCGCTGGCAGAGGCATTCAAAAAGTCATAGCCTAAGAAGCGCACATAAGCAAAGACAAAAAAACTGCCAGTGCCTGGCCCAAAAAATCCGTCGTAAAAACCAATCAACAAGCCAAACAGGGCTGCAAGCAAGCGCTCTTGTTGTCCACTGAATTGAGGTGCATGAACTTGCCCCATTTCCTTTTTGATCAAGGTGTAGGCCAACAACGCCAACAATAAAAAAGGCAGAGTTCGTCGCAAGAAACTCGGATCAATTTGCATCACGGCCCACGCGCCACAAACAGAGCCAAACACGCCCGCCATGGCTGCAGGAATGAGGGCTGCCCATCGCATTTCTACTTTTTTGCTGAACTGGTAGGTGGCAAAAGACGTGCCCCAAATGGACGCACTTTTATTGCTTCCCAGCAAAGTGGCCGGAGGGGCGGAGGGGAAGGTTGCGAACAGGGCGGGGATTAGGATCAAGCCGCCACCGCCCACAATTGAATCGACCATGCCGGCAAACAGCGAAGCCAGAGAGACGATGAATATTTCCATCAAAAAAAAGCGCCGCTTTCGCGACGCTTGTAAAAAGTCACATCTCGTTTTGGATGCTCATGTTCGATTAGTTTGGGTGTCTCCTCTGCCCTCAAAACGAACCCAAACAGCAGTTCATCGAGTGAAAGAAATATAGCTGTGTTCAAAGGGCAAGACCATCAGGGATTTCCCGCGGGGCGTGTGGATCAACCATGGACTGCATCTTGCGCCATCCAGTGCGCTGCTTTTTCAGCAATCATGAGCGTGGGACTGTTGGTGTTGCCACTGGTAATGAGGGGCATCACACCTGCATCGACCACGCGCAAACCGCGAATGCCGCGAACTTGGAGTCGACTGTTGACCACCGCCATAGGGTCATTTTCACGTCCCATTCGAGTGGTGCCCACGGGGTGAAAAATGGTGCTTGCGATGTCACCCGCTAAACGCGCCAACTCTTCATCCGATTGGTATTGGGCGCCTGGCTTGAACTCCTCGGGCTCAAAGGGGGCCATGGCAGCTTGAGACATGATGTTGCGGGTCACGCGCAAACTGTCTGCTGCAACTTTTCGATCTTCATCGGTGCTCAAGTAATTGGGTGAAATCGCTGGCGCATCTTTGAAATCCGGGCTCTTCAAAGACACTTGACCCCGGCTGGTGGGATTCAAGTTGCAAACGCTGGCGGTGATGGCTGGAAAGTTGTGCAGCGGCTCGCCAAAAGCATCCAAGCTCAAAGGCTGAACGTGGTACTGAATGTTGGCCCATTCGCGGCTGGGATCACTTTTGGTGAAAGCGCCCAATTGGCTAGGCGCCATGCTCATGGGACCTGAGCGCGACAAGGCATATTCCAAGCCAATTTTGGCTTTGCCCCACCAACTGTTGGCCAAGGTGTTCAAGGTCTTGGCATGTTTCACTTTGTACACAGATCTGATTTGCAAATGATCTTGTAAGTTCGCCCCCACGCCGAGCAGTGGGTGCACCACCCTCACGTTGCACTTTTGGAGGTGCTCAGGGTTGCCTATGCCAGAGAGCTGCAAAAGGTGGGCAGAACCAATGCTGCCGGCACTCAATGCCACTTCGCGCGTAGCGGTGGCGGTGACCAGTTGGTGGCCATCCCAAACCTTGACGCCCGTGCAGCGCTTCAAGCCATCTGCATCTGTCTCGATCACCAAGCCAGCCACTTGAGCTTGTGTCCACAATTCGAAGTTAGGCCTTGCATAACAAGTTGGTCTTAAAAAAGCTTGGGCAGTGTTCCATCTGAAACCACTTTTTTGATTCACCTCAAAGTAGCCAATGCCCTCGTTATTGCCTTGGTTGAAGTCGGTGCTAGCGGGTACGCCTGCTTGCTGCGCAGCTTGAGAAAATGCATCTAGAACATCCCACTGCAAGCGCTGCTTTTCAATGCGCCATTCGCCCCCCGCGTTTCTGGCTTTTAAAACTTTGAAGTAATCGGAGGACGCGGCATCGGCGTGCGCTTGGCTTGTTAACAATTGTGGCAATGTGCCTTTCGCCCCATGCGCATCGGATGGTCCGTCAAAGTGATCTTCGTGAAACTTGAAGTAGGGCAAGCATGCATCCCATCGCCAATTCGCGTCCCCCATGAGGTGTGACCACTGATCGTAATCGCGCGCCTGACCGCGCATGTAAATCATGCCATTGATGCTGCTGCAACCGCCCAACACCTTGCCACGTGGGTAGCGCAATTTCCGCCCATTCAAACCATCAGAGGCTTCTGTTTCAAACAGCCAATCGGTGCGTGGGTTGCCAATGCAATAGAGGTAACCAACGGGAATGTGAATCCAGTGATAGTCATCGCGCTTACCCGCTTCAATTAACAGCACACGCTTGCTGGCATCGGCCGACAAGCGGTTGGCCAAAAGGCAACCTGCGGTGCCTGCGCCAACAATGATGTAGTCAAAGGTGCTGTCGTTCATCAAAAACTTATTTGGCGGTTGGCATGACGAACTCAGCGCCCTTGCCAATGCTTTCTGGCCAGCGCTGCATGATGGATTTTTGCTTTGTGTAAAAACGCACGCCCTCTTCGCCATAGGCGTGCATGTCGCCAAACAAACTGCGCTTCCACCCGCCAAAGCCATGCCATGCCATGGGCACAGGAATGGGCACATTGATGCCCACCATGCCCACTTGAATTCGGCGCGAAAACTCGCGCGCCACATTGCCATCGCGCGTAAAGCAACTCACCCCATTGCCAAATTCATGGTCGTTGATGATTTGAACGGCCTCACCAAAATCTTTCACGCGGACACATGACAACACGGGACCAAATATTTCTTCTTTGTAAATTTTCATGTCGGTGGTCACGTGGTCAAACAAAGTGCCGCCCATCCAGAAGCCTTGCTGGCATCCTTCACCCGCTTTGGCGCCATCAAATTGACGACCATCTACCAACAATTGAGCACCTTCTGCAACGCCCGCATCGATGTAGCCGGTGATGCGTTGTTTGGCCGCCGCTGTGACAATGGGGCCCATTTCTGCGGCCAAATTGGTGCCATTCAAAACTTTGAGTGCGCGTGTTTTTTCCAACAACAATGGCATGAGGCGCTCGGCCACATCGCCAACCAACACGGCCACACTGATCGCCATGCAGCGCTCGCCCGCAGAGCCATATGCGGCGCCAATGAGTGCGTCGACTGCTTGATCAATGTCGGCATCTGGCATCACGACCATGTGATTTTTAGCCCCGCCAAGGGCTTGGACACGTTTGCCATGCCTTGCGCCATTTTCATAGAGGCTGTTAGCGATCGGGGTTGAGCCGACAAAACTCACCGCCTTCACATGGGGGTGTGCCACCAAAGCGTCTACCGACTCTTTGTCACCTTGAATCACGTTGAAAACACCGTCTGGCAAACCCGCTTGCTTGAGCAATTCCGCCATGAGCAGGCTAGGGCTAGGATCGAGAGGGCTGGGCTTGAGAATAAAAGTGTTGCCACAGGCGATGGCCACCGGAAACATCCACATGGGGACCATGACGGGAAAGTTGAAAGGTGTGACGCCTGCCACCACGCCCAAGGGCTGGCGCAGGGTCCAGTTGTCAATGCCAGTGGAAACTTGGTCTGTGAAATCGCCTTTGAGCAATTGGGGAATGCCGCAAGCAAACTCAACAATGTCGATGCCTCGGGTGACCTCGCCCTGCGCGTCTGTGAAGACCTTGCCGTGTTCGGCGGTGATCATGTGGGCCAAGGTGTCTTTGTGTTGGTTTAACAGCTCTAAGAATTTGAACATCACCCGTGCGCGACGCAGCGGTGGTGTGTCTGCCCAAGCCGGAAAAGCGGCGTGAGCAGAGGCCACAGCCAGGTCTACGTCTTGAACGTTGGCCAAGCTGACACGCCCCGTGATAGCGCCTGTGGCGGGGTTGAAGACATCTTGCGCGCGGGCAGAGGTACCCGCCGTTTTTTGGCCTGAAATGTAATGAGCGAGGGATGTAACGGGCATGTGAGTCCTAAAAACCAAAAGAATGTTGCGATGTTAATCGCTTGAAGGGGCGGCGGGGTTTCGGCGCCTGAACATGCTCCAGCCTTCCATCAGGAGCACGATGTCGCCGTGTTGATTGCGCATCTCCCAGAGAGTGCGAACCAAGCCAACATCTGGTTTGGACCGCATGGGACGTGACTCAATGATTTTGTGCTTCAAGCTCAATACATCGTTGGGAAACACCGGCTTTTTCCATTGCACGTTTTCTAGGCCAGGCGAGCCTAAGCTGGAAGACGATTGCAAGAAATTGGTCACCATCAAACGCATGGCCATTGCACAAGTGTGCCATCCACTGGCGCACAAGTTGCCAAACACGGAGGCCTTGGCCGCTTCTTCGTCCAAGTGAAAAGGCTGAGGATCAAACTGCGTTGCAAATGCAATGATTTCTTCCCGGGTGGCGGAGATGGAGCCTAAATCGAGCTCGTTCCCAGGTTGCATGTCTTCCCAGTAATACTGAAAACTGGGGGCGCTTTTTGTTGACATCAGCGACCTCCCGAAACATCCAACAAGCTCATGGTGGTGTAACTGGCATCTTCCGACAACAGCCAGACGATGGCCTGGGCAACTTCCATGGCGCTTCCGCCGCGCTTGGCAGGCACCAAGTGCTCCAACTCTTTGACGCGATTGGGCAATCCGCCCGACGCATGAATTTCTGTGTCTATCAGACCTGGTCGAATGGCGTTCACGCGAATACCTTCGCCGGCCACCTCTTTTGCCAGGCCTAAGGTGAAACTGTCAATGGCACCTTTTGCCGCGGCGTAATCCAAATATTGGCTGGGAGCGCCCAAACGAGCTGCTGCGCTCGACAAGTTCACAATGCTGCCGCCAATGCCGCCATGGCGAGTGCTCATTTGCCGAATGGCTTCGCGCGCGCACAACATCGACCCCAACACATTGATGTCAAACATGCGGCGCCAACGTGCCATGCTCATTTCGTCAAGGCGAGCTGTCACATCGACAATCCCTGCATTGTTCACCAAGCCATGCAGAGGTCCCCAGGTGGTATGAACTTTCGAAAACATCGCCAAAACTTGGTCCTCCTGAGCGACGTCGGCTTGAGCCGACATGGCTTCACCGCCTGCAGCCTTAATTTGGGCAACCACGTCGTCTGCGGCTTTGGCGTTGGCTGCGTAATTCACAACCACAGCCCAGCCCTTTTGGGCCGCCAAAATACAAGTAGCAGCACCAATGCCGCGACTACCGCCTGTGACCAATAATATTTTGCGCATGCCTTGTCTCCTGCAAAAAAAAGCCCGAACTGTTAAAACACTGGCTGAAGCTTCGGTTTCATCCTGCAGATTACCTTATAAGGGAGTTTATTGTGAGTCACTCAGTCGACTATTACTTTGCCCCTCAAAGCCCGTGGGCTTATTTGGGCCACCAAAGATTTCAAAACATTGTGAAATCAAGTGGCGCCAAGGTTCGCGTATTGCCCATTGACCTCGGAGGAAAGGTGTTTCCCCTATCGGGCGGTTTGCCGCTGGGGCAACGAGCGCCGCAACGGCAGACCTACCGATTGCTTGAATTGGAGCGCTACAGCAAGTGGCTGGGAGCGCCACTGCATTTGAAGCCCACGTATTTCCCGGTCAGTGGCGACGATGCCGCTCGACTGATCATTGCCGCTGACATGACGGCTGGCGCCGAAGCGGCGATGTCTCTGAGCGGTGCTGTTTTGTCTGCCGTCTGGGCTCAGCAGCGCAACATTGCCGACGAAAAAACCTTGGCTGCCTTGCTTCAGGAGCAGCATCTGCCTGTAGGCTGCCTAGAATATTCACACACCCAAGCCGTTCAGGTACGCTATGAGTCTTGCACCCAAGCGGCCATTGACGCCGGTGTGTTTGGCGCGCCAAGCTATGTCATTGGTGGCGAGATTTTTTGGGGCCAAGATCGATTGGATTTTGTCGAGCGAGCGCTCACTGTTTAATTTTTTTTGAAGGAGTATTTCATGGGAACGATTGTTCAGTTGACGGCTGCAGATGGCCAACAAATCCCCGCTTATGTCGCCACACCCACTCAGCCTGCAAAAGCGGCCGTGATTGTGATTCAAGAGATATTTGGCGTCAATGTCCATATCCGCGAGGTGGCCGATGCTTATGCGCAAGAGGGTTATTTGGCTCTTGCGCCTGCCATGTTTCATCGCGTTCAGCCGGGCGTCGAATTGGGCTACACCGAAGCCGACATGGGCGCTGGCATGGGCCTGAAGTCCGCAGCGGACGCGCTGGCTGCACCGGGTGTGCTGCAAGACATTCAAGCTGCCATCGATCATGCGCACCAAAGCACGGGCGGCAAAGTGGGTTTGGTCGGCTACTGTTGGGGCGGCCTGCTTACTTGGCGTGCGGCGTGTTTGCTAAAAGGTTTATCGGCCGCCGCTCCCTATTACGGTGGCGGTGTGACCTCAGAGGCAGAGTCTGCAAGACAGGCTCAAATTCCAGTCATGGCACATTTTGCGGAACTTGACAAATGGATTCCGATGGATTCTGTGAATGCCTTCAAAGCGGCGCAACCCCAGGTTCAAGTCCACACCTATGGCGCCGATCATGGTTTTAATTGCAATCACCGAGGCTCTTGGCAAGCAGAGGCTGCGGTGTTGGCCAAGCAAAGAACGTTGGCTTTTTTCAAACAACATTTGACTTAAAGCCTATTTGCCTGGTCTTGCCAAATAGCGCTTGCGCCAAAACAGCCAAGCCAAAGTGCTTGCGATCAGGGCCATGCAGCCAAGCGTCCACCAAAATCCGGATTGGTTGTGCAGCAATGGAATGACTTCAAAGTTCATGCCAAAAATAGCGGCAATCAAATTCAAAGGCAAAAAAATGGCAGTGATCGAGGTGAGCGTTCGCATGGTCTCGTTGGTGCGATTGCTTTGCGCATTGAAGTGAATTTGTACGGCAGTTTCAATGCTTTGCTCTAAACGCCGAACGTGATGCACCACGCGGTCGATGTGTTCTAAAACATCGCGGCTGCGCACCTTGAGAATTTCAAGCTCTGTTGCCACTTGAGTTGAAAGCGGAGATGAAAAAGTGTTCAAGGACTCCAGCCAATCTTGCATTGCGCCGCGCTGATCTTCACAAATTTCATCCAAATGATGAAGAGACAATCGCGCCTCCATCAGGGCAGACCAATTGTTAAAGCGACTTTCGGGGTTGATCAATTCGGCCTGCCAATGATCGAGTTGTCGGGTTAAATCTCGGCGAAGGTCTAAGTACACATCGACCACTTGACTCACCATCCGCAACATCATGTCTGATGGGTCCACCGGAATGCCACGGGCCCCTGTCGACCAATTGTCTGAGGCTTCAGCCTCACTTTGGCGCGCTTGATTTTGAACCTCAGAAGAGGGTTGGCTGGCTGCGGCAATCAGCCGAGCCGCATAGGCTTCATGGATAGCGCAGTCGTCAGGGTGAACCGTTAACAGCACCCGATCAAAGATGGCAAATCCAATGGGGTTTGTGTCAACGCGTCGCAAGGCCGGTGGGCCGCTGAGTTTGTTTTTTAATTTTCGACTGCCGGGAACCTTGGACAAGTCGGCTTCCTTGTGTGAGGTCGCCAACCGACGGAAAACCAAAACATCGTAATCAGAGGTTAAATCGAAACGCGAGGGGAGTTGACTGTTGAGCAAGTCTGAAACATGCAAGTCCAAGAGTTTGTGGCCCGTCAATTGGCCCAAGGCTGTTTGAACTTCCGACAGTTCAGTTTGGAAAAAAGTGCGAGAACAAGCAATCCACACAAAGCCACTCTCGGGAAGTGCGCTTGGCAAAGACGAGGCGCCTTGAACGTGCTGACCTGAAACAATGAAAACGCGCATGCAAGTTTGAGGGCGAGACGTGGCGGCTTATGTCTTGGACAACAGGCGTGCCGCGTCTCGCGCGAAATAGGTCAAGATGCCATCCGCCCCCGCCCGCTTGAACGCCAGCAAGCTTTCCATCATGACGCCATCATGGTCAAGCCAGCCATTTTGTGCAGCTGCTTTCAGCATGGCGTATTCCCCAGACACTTGGTAGGCAAAGGTGGGCACGCCAAATTCGTCCTTCACGCGTCTGACCACATCCAGATAAGGCATGCCGGGTTTGACCATCACCATGTCGGCGCCTTCGGCGATGTCCATGGCCACTTCGCGGAGTGCTTCAAGGGTGTTGCCGGGGTCCATTTGGTAGGTTTTTTTGTTGCCCTTGCCTAAATTGGCGGCAGAGCCCACTGCGTCTCGGAAGGGGCCATAAAAAGAACTTGCGAATTTGGCGCTGTAAGCCATGATTTGGGTGTGAATATGGCCTTTGGCTTCAAGCGCCTGCCGGATGGCACCAATGCGGCCGTCCATCATGTCGCTGGGTGCAACCATGTCGACACCAGCGTCTGCTTGGACCATGGCTTGTTTGACCAGTTGAGCGACCGTCAGGTCATTCAAAATGTAGCCAGACTCATCAAGCCAACCGTCCTGTCCGTGGCTGGTGAAGGGGTCGAGCGCCACGTCGGTCATGATGCCGAGTTCGGGAAAGTTTTTCTTCAGCGCACGCACAACAGTTGGCACCAAGCCTTCAGCGTTGAGCGCTTCATTCCCCTCGGGATCTTTGAGTGAACTATCGATCACGGGAAAAAGAGCCATCACGGGAATGCCCAGTTTCACGCAGTCTTCAGCAACTGGCAGCAGTAAATCGAGGCTTAAGCGCTCGACACCGGGCATGGAAGCCACGGCTTGACGCTGACTTTTCCCGTCAAGAACAAAAACCGGATAAATCAAATCGTCCACTGTCAGTTGGTGTTCTCGTACCAAACGACGAGAATAGTCTGTTCGGCGTAAACGACGGGGGCGGCTTAAGGGGTAGGGCGTGGGAATCTGTGTCATTTGAAAATTGTGCCTGATCTTTGGCCCCTTGGGGTGATCTGCCCATCAGTCTGCCCATCAGGATGTTGCGTGGCTGTGACGCTGATCAAATGTGCGGGCTTGAGCGCTTTGCATGGACGGGGCTACACTTCAGCATGCTCTGGATAAAAGCCTTTCACATCGTCTTTGTGGCCAGCTGGTTTGCTGGTTTGTTTTACTTGCCTCGAATCTTTGTCAATTTGGCCATGGTGCCACAGGGGTCGGACGCAGAGCGCGATAGGCTTTTGCTCATGTCCCGAAAACTTTTGCGCTTCACCACCTTGCTGTCCGTGCCTGCCCTTGCCTTGGGTGTTTGGCTTTGGTGGGGGGTTGGCATTGGCTGGGGACCTGGCAATGCTTGGATGCACGCCAAATTGGTGGTCGTGCTTTTGGTCGTGGGCTATCACCACCTCTGCAGTCGAATTTTGCGTGAATTTGAGGCCCAGCAAAATACGCGCAGCCATGTGTGGTTCCGCTGGTTCAACGAAGCTCCCGTTCTGATGCTGGTTGCTGCCGTGATCTTGGTGGTCGTCAAGCCTTTTTAACAGCCGCAGACCATGAAAAAAACGGCGGCATGGCCATTGGCAGGTATCTATGCCGCGTTGATCGTTTATGCAAGTCTTTACCCGTTTGAAAGTTGGCGTTCACAAGGCGTTGATTGGACGGCATTCTTGCTTGCGCCTTGGCCGCGGTACTGGACGGGCTTTGATGTGCTGTCCAATGTGTTGGGCTACGCGCCCTTAGGATTTCTTGTGACGCTGGCATTGAGGCGCAGTGCCAGGCAATTACCTGCCATCGTTGTCGCCACATTGTGCGGGGCTTTGTTGGCCTTGGGCATGGAGTCTTTGCAGCTTTACCTTCCTTCCAGGGTTCCTTCCAATGTAGATTGGGGGCTCAATTCTTTGGGCACTTTTTTGGGCGCCAGTTTGGCCTGGACCTTGGAGCGTTGGGGATTCTTAGACCGCTGGAGTCGTTTCCGCGCCAATTGGTTTTTCTCGGATGCACGTGGCTCTTTGGTGTTGATCGCTCTTTGGCCCATCGCACTGCTGTTTCCAGTGCCCGTGCCCATGGGTTTGGGCCAGATCATGGAGCGCACAGAAGATGCGCTGGCTCTTTGGTTGCAAGACACGCCTTGGCTTGACTGGTTGCCTGTGCGTGAAGTTGAACTGCAGCCCCTGTTGCCCATTTATGAGCTGGTGTGTGTGTCCATTGGGCAGTTGTTGCCTTGCATGCTGGCCTTCAGTGTGATTCGACAGTTTCATCAAAAAGCCCTAGTCTGGGCTTTGTTGTTGGCCTTGGGCCTTGGCTTCACGGGCCTGTCTGCTGCACTCACTTTTGGACCCTCGCATGCCTGGGAGTGGCTCAGTGCCCCGGTTCAATTGGCCCTGGTCTTGGCCGCGCTGTTGGCGGTACCGCTGATGTGGACCGACGAAAAAACATTGCAGGTTTTAGCGCTCGTTCTTTTAGTTCTTCAAATGACCATGCTAAACAACGCCTCAGCAAGCGCTTACTTTTCTTTGACTTTACAAAACTGGGAACAAGGACAATTTATCCGTTTTCATGGCTTGATCCAATGGATTGGCTGGCTTTGGCCTTTTGTCTTGTTGGCTTATTTGATGCGTCGTCTTTCTTCATCCCGCCCCTCTAAAATGGGTGAATGACTGAAAAAAATTCCCCCTCTTCCGATGCCTCAACCGAGGCAACTTATTACAAGCACCACATCTTTTTCTGCCTGAACGAGAGAAAAAATGGCGAAGCGTGTTGCACCCTTCAAGGCGCGCAAGCTGCATTTGACCATTGCAAAAAACGCATCAAAGATTTGGGTTTGGCCGGTCCCGGCCAAGTCCGTGTGAACAAAGCGGGTTGCTTAGACCGTTGTGCGGGCGGGCCTGTGGCGGTGGTTTATCCCGCAGGAACTTGGTACAGTTTTGTAGACAACACTGACATTGATGAAATAGTCGAAAGCCACTTAAAAAGGGGGCAGGTGGTTCAGCGTTTGTTAACGCCGCCAGAGGTGGGCCGCTGATGAATTCAGCCACTCAGCATGTCATCTTCCAGGGCGGCGCAGGCAACATCGAGGGCCTTTGCGATATGCCTGTCGGAGTGCCTTGCAAAGGCACGGCGGTGATCTCTCACCCCCATCCTTTGTTTGGCGGCACGATGCAGAACAAGGTGGTTCAAACTTTGGCAAAAGCATTTGTCCAAAACGGATGGCGGGCTGTCCGGTTTAATTTTCGGGGGGTGGGCGCCAGTGCAGGTTCTCATGACGAGGGCCGTGGTGAATTGGAAGATTTGTTGAGTGTGATTTCACAAAGCCAAACCATGGCAGGAGATGCTTCGATCATCTCCCCAAGGGCAAGGAGCCAATTTGCATTGGCGGGCTTCTCCTTTGGTGCGTTCGTGACCAGCCATGCTGTCTCACAATGGACGGAGAGTGAAACCTTAGAAAAAGTGGTGTTGGTCGGCACAGCTGCTTCGCGCTTTCAAGTCGCCGCCATTCCTGCGCAATTGCATGAGAAAACTTTGGTTTTGCATGGCGAAGTGGATGACACCGTCCCGCTGAACAGCGTGATGGACTGGGCGCGGCCCCAATCTTTGCCAGTGACGGTGATCCCAGGGGTGGCGCATTTTTTTCACGGACAATTGCCGCTTCTTCGAGCAATGGTCAGTCGCCATTTGCGTTCTTAAGATGGATTGAAAGACACGATGACAAGTTTGTTTTTGAAATCGCGTCGACTGGCTTTTCGCGCCGCCCTGTGCGCGAGCTTGTTGGCGCTGGCCATGGGCTGCTTGCCATTGTTGGCAAATGCTCAAGCGGCAGCCCCTGAAGCGCCTGAAGTTGCCGCCAAGGCTTACTTGCTATTGGACGTCACGGCCAATCAAATTTTGGCGTCAAGAGATTTGGACATGCCGGTTGAACCTGCCTCCTTGACCAAACTCATGAGCGCGTACGTGGTGTTTGATGCCTTGAAGTCGAAAAAAATTGACTTGAAGCAGACGTTCAGTGTGAGCGAGCGCGCCTGGAAAATGCCCGGCTCACGCATGTTCATCGATCCCAAAATGAAAGTGCCCGTAGAGGACTTGATCAAAGGCATGATTGTTCAGTCGGGCAATGACGCCACGGTGGCATTGGCAGAGGGCGTGGGCGGAACGGTTGAGCGCTTCGTCCAGATGATGAATGACCAGACCCAAGTTCTGGGCATGAAGAACACCCTTTACAAAAATCCGGAGGGTTTGACGGAGGCGGGGCACATCACCACGGCGAGAGACTTGGCGACATTGGCCACCCGCCTGATGCGTGACTTTCCAGACTACGTGAACACGTATGCCATCAAGAAATACCGCTACCCCGGCACCCCCGCTGCCAACGACAGCAACCGAAACCTGTTGCTTTTCAAAGACCCTACCGTGGATGGCTTGAAAACGGGCCATACCGATGCGGCGGGGTATTGCTTGGTGGCCACGGCCAAACGCGACTTTCCTAATTTGGGATCACGCCGTTTGATGGCCATTGTTTTGGGGACCAGCAGCGAAATTGCACGTGCCAATGAGGCGCAAAAATTATTGAATTGGGGCTACACAGCCTTTGAGGCCGTGAAATTATTTGATCCCGGTCAGCCGGTTGCAACCCCGGCCATCTGGAAGGGCAAGGCCTCAACTTTGAGGTTGGGCCGATCAGATGCCCTGGTAGTGGCGGTGCCAACGGGCTCTGCTGCCCAGATCAAAACCCAATTGACTCGTCCCGATCCTTTGGTGGCACCGATCACCAAGGGCCAAACCATTGGCAGCCTGAAAGTCTTCCGGGGTGATCAGCTATGGGTTGACATGCCGCTTCAGGCCCTAGACTCGGTTGAACAGGCCGGCGTGTTTGGCCGAGCATGGGATGCTTTGCGTTTATGGATCAAATAAGAAAAGTTGGTACTTGCAAACTTTGATCTTGTTAGGCCTTGCATAGAAATTTTTGCCTAGGTCCTATTCAAACGCTATACTAGAAGGCTTTTCCGCATTTGGGGCGGAGAAGTATTTTTTTGTTCATTCCAAACGTTTAGGGACGTTTTTTTAAATGCCAACCATCAATCAATTGGTGCGTCAGGGGCGCGAGGTCGAAAAGACCAAGTCAAAA
>CANJOS010000031.1 GCA_947476015.1 Comamonadaceae bacterium
CCGTGAACTTGGCTATGGCAATTCATACAAGAACGACCCACAATGTTTTTGCTTGGAAATTGCGCAACACCGGCTGCGTTTTTACTTGCCAAGCCGCCCTGAAAGCCAGCTGCATTGACACCGGCTGGGGTTCCGCTGGCGTGCGTGCCGTCATGGCAGTCTTGACACAGGAACGGTGCTCGTGATTTGAGCAAGGGCGCAATGTTAGAACCGTGAGGCGTGTGGCAATTTGCGCAGTCTTCAGTGACAGGCTGATGCTCGAACAAGAACGGGCCGCGTTTTTCAGCGTGGCACTGGTAGCAAGTTTCTGTGACTGTGTTTTTCTTCAACAGTTTAGGACCTGTAGAGCCGTGTGGGTTGTGGCAATCCGAACAAGCAACTTTGCCTTCTTCGAGAGGGTGATGGGAGATTTTTTTAGCATCTGCACGCTGCTCTTTGTGGCAGGTGTAGCAAACTTCAGTTTGAGTTTTCTTACTCAACACTTTGTCGGTAGGACGGTGTACTTTATGGCAATCGTTACAAGCCACGCCACTGGTTTCGTGCTTGCCGCCATCCCAGTTGTTTCGCTGACTGTCTTTGTGGCAAGTTAAGCACTGCCCCGCACGCTCCTTGTCATCAGAAAGTTTGAAGGCGCCTTTTTTAAAGACCACATCGGGTGCTGCGCGCACTTTGGTGACAGGATCGCCCTTCACGTGCTTATCACTTGCCCCGTGGCAAGACTGGCAATTTGGCGACTTGAGATCACCCTTCACACCATGCTTGGTTTGATAGACAGACAGCACAGGTGCTGATTCGCTTTCATCGTGGCACTTGGTACAAATAGCATCTTTCTTCAACGCTTCTTGTGCTCGCTGCGCATTGGCTGAAGAGGCAACAGGCGCAGCAGGCGCATCGGCTGCTTTAGCTGTCAGTGCCGTCACTGCCAAGCCGACGCTGCTGATGAGCACCAAAGCCGACACGAACTTGCGGATTAATTTCATAGTGATACCCAAATGGTTGAAATATTGAAAGGCTCAGTGGTTCTTGCTTTGATCACTGAGCCAAAATCCACTGCACCAAGTTTTTGATTTGTGCGGCGTCTTTAGGAGGAGAAGTTTTCACCACCTTGTGCTCTTCTTCGTGACCGTCGGGGAATTTGGCTTTTTCACCTGATGTGATGTGCTCTATCAAGCGAGCCTCTGCGTTGGCCTTGCCTTTGTATTTGGCTGCCACGGCCTTGTATGCAGGCCCATCTTTTTCTTTTTCAATGGCGTGGCACTTCAAGCAGTTGTTCTGTTTAGCAAGTGCCTTTGCCGCATCTTCATCTAAGGCATGTGCACTGGGAAAACTCGCCAATGCCAACAAAGCCGCAGCAACCGACAGTGCACATTTGAATTTTTTTATCATTTGATAGATCCTTTCAATTCGTTTGAATTTCTAAGGTCTATTCTCTTGAATGTGTGCTTTTTTAGATATCAGCACCCGATGAATTTCGGCATCGGAATATTCCTACTACTGCAGGAAAACGCTGAGGGAGCCCGTGTTAATTGGCAATCAAATGATGGGCAATGGCATATCGAACCAAATCAACCTGTGTGGTCATGGTCATTTTGCTCATGATGTGTGATTTATGGGTGCTAACAGTTTTGATGCTCAATGACAATTCCTTGGCGATTTCAGTCATGCTCATACCCCGAACAATGCGGTCAAAAATTTGAAACTCCCGATCAGTCAAGCGCAGATGAGGCAAGGCGTCTGCGTGAGGGTTCGCCTCAGACACCAGCAACTCAGCCACCTTTGAGCTGAAATAAACACCGCCAGAGGCCACCTTGCGCAAGGCCGGCAGTATCAAGTCGCTGTCGCCCTCTTTTGACAAATAACCAGAAGCGCCAGCCCTCAAGGCACGAACCGCATATTGTTCCTCGGGATGCATGCTGAAAATGAGGACAGGACATTTTGGCTTTTCAACTTTGATCATTTTGATCAACTCCACGCCACTGCGACCTGGCATCGACAAATCGAGGATCACCAGACCCCAATCTCTTTCTCGAATTTTTCCCAGCACCTCGCTGCCGTTGATGGCTTCCCCAACAACCACCATGTCGTCTGTATCGGCTAAGATTTTTTTTAACCCGTCGCGGATGATGGCGTGATCGTCTGCCAGCAAAACTTCTATTTTCATGATTCAACACCCTCATTTGCGGAAGCCAGTGGCAACTTCACCTCAATTCTGACCCCAGGATGTGGGTATTCAGGATGCGCTTCAGATAATTTGAAAGTCCCGCTCAGAGAGTTCACACGTTCACGCATACTGACCAATCCAATGCCTCCTGATCTGATTTTCTCTGGCATGCCGACACCATCGTCTTCTATTTGCAAGCAAAGCGAGGTCTCATCCTTCAGCAATGAAATTTGCACATGGTGTGCCTCTGCGTGACGCAAAATATTCGTCAACGCCTCCTGCACAATTCGAAACAAAGCGGTGGCCCTTACATCATCATGAACACATTCCTTCGAGGGCATGCTGAGGTTCACTAGAAGATGACTTCGCTTCATGACTTCAGCCACGTGCCATTGAACTGCCTCTGCAAAACCCAAGTCATCTAAGATCAAGGGTCGCAAATCTGTTGAAATTCGCCTGACTGATGAGATGGCCATGTCCAACATGCGCTTCATCTCTGATACGCGCTCCAACGGCATTTCTCGGCCCTCCTTGATGCGCGAACTGAGCCAAGCCAATTCCAATTTCAAACCAGTGAGTTGCTGCCCTAAATCGTCGTGCAGCTCGCGTGAAATTCGAGCTCGCTCATGTTCCCGAACTTCCTGTAACGAGGCCGACAACTTTCTCAACTGAGCATTCATATGGTGAAGTTCATGCTCTGCCTGTCTGCGTTGCGTCACGTCGCGCAATACAGCAGTCATTTGGACTTTGCCACCGATCAAGGTTTGAGAAATGGTGGATTCAATGGGAAATTCGACGCCATCGGCTCGCCGACCCATCACATCCAATTTGGGTGCCATGGCACGTGATGAGCCCTGCGAGCCAGAAAAGCTTCCCACATGGGCAAGGTGAGCCGCACGCATTCTTTCTGGCAACAGCAGCGACAAATGTTGGCCTATGGCCTGCTTCGAAGAGATTTGAAACATTCTTTCAGCCGCTGGATTGAACAGCAAAATGACCTGACTCTCATCGATGCCCACGATGGCATCCATGACGGAATCAACGGTATGTTGATAACGACCCTTTGCCTCACTCAAGGCCATACCCATGGCCTCCTCGCGCTTAAGCTCTCGCATGAGAATCGCTGCAACTGTCACGATGCCAATGAGCATCATCAAGGCGCCCAATGCAATGGGAATGGAAGTTTCACGCCAAGATGCCAGTGCCATGTCCTCATCGTTGAAGACACTCACTAAAAACGGAAAGTTTTTCAGCCGCCCAATGGCAAACACAGCCCCGCCGCCATCACCACTTTGGTGGTGAATTAATTTAAATTCACCACCAGACTGCGGCAAAACTTCGCGGCTGAGTTCAGGCGCGATGGCACCCAATAAATTTTCTCGATGAGGCGAACTGGCAACCAAGGTGCCATCGACAAGGTAAATTGAAATGGGGCGGTCATACTCCAGCTTCACATGGCTGAAAAGCAATTCAAGATTGGCAATTCGCAGTGCCACCACCACCACACCTCGAAAATCCTTGTTGCTGCCATTCAAGCGGCGTGCCAAGTTCAAGGTCCAAAGGCCCTCTTGCTGAATCTTCCTAGGGCGATCGATGTACAGGCCAGGGTCTAATTCCCTCTTTAAGGCTTGAAAGAAATCTTGATTGGAAAAGTCAGCGTCCAACTCAGGGGTTTTCTCTGAGCTGTTCACGACATTGCCGCGTTCATCAATCAGTAGCAAGTTGCCCGCTGAATTCAATGCATGGGCACGGGTACTGAGCAGCAAACGAATTTGTTCACTGTCCAAAGAGAACTGCTGTCCCATGGCGGTTTGAAGCCGCTCCTGAACGCCCTGCAGCACCAGATCAGCAGATTCAAGGCTGTGCTCTGTCTGGCGCATGAAGAGTTGGGTCAAACCTTGGGTTTCTAGCCTAGAGCGCGCTAATTCTCGGCTTCTTAAATCGCCAAGAAGCAAAACAACAGCCAGCATCACCCCACATACCGTGACGGCAGCCAACAAAATGACAGAGTGTGCTGGTTTGAGGCTGAGACGCATCCGCACATTCTGCTTGCAGGCAGCCATGGCTTGCAGACAGTTCGCCTTTCAAACCTTGATGTAGATCAAGGATCAAGGGAAGAGATGCTTTTCAGGGGTTTGGGCCTGTTGCGACTGCGATTTCCTGAGATTGTTTATCAGCTTCCGCTTTTCGATACAAGCTCAAAACATTGGGCAGCCGCTCCAACATCTCGTTCCACTCATATTCAAAGGGCAAACCTATCCATTCGCCACTGGCCTTCAAGCCCGCAATACTGGCTTTAATTTGCTGCCTTGCAATGTCAAAAGTTTTGAGTTCATCCTCAACCAAAAATTCTCGTTTGTTTTTGGTGATGTCGGCTTCTAGCAAAACCAGCTTGTCGTGGTGTGAAGCAAGTTCACGTCTGAGGGACTCTGTGGAATGAGAAATTGGAGCTGGCCCCTGCATGCTTGCCAGTTGTTCGGAAATTTCCCGAAAGCTTTGCTGGGTTTGAAAATAGAAAATCAACAGCCCTGCCAAAAGAATGAACAAGACCGCAATCACGAAAAGCAAGAAATTGTCCATCTCGGACCTCGATTTAATTCAGACTATATTAACAAACTGTCAATCTGGCGGCAACCTACCGATTCCCCTAATACCCACCGCCAACAAAAATTCCACTTCAAAGCTACACTTTGACCCAAGGAGATAACGTCTGTGAACCCAATATCTGCAACCCCCTCTCAAGAGACTTCTCAAACCTCTCAACGTTTTGGCAGTGGTTCTGCCGTTAAAAGGCTCGAAGACGAACTGCTTCTCAAGGGCTCTGGGCATTACACCGACGACGTCAGCATGCCAGGTCAAACGCATCTGGTTTTCCTGCGCTCGCCTTACCCCCACGCCAAGATCAAGCACATTGACACCCTAGCGGCCAAGTCCATGCCAGGTGTTCGATGCGTGATCACTGGAGCTGATTTGTTGGCGGCCGGCGTTAAAGCCATGCCACAGGCCATCAACTTCAAGCGCGCCGATGGCAGCGATTTATCTGCCCCTACACGTTTTGTCTTGGCCACTGACACCGTTCGTTTTGTGGGCGAACCCATTGTCGCCGTGGTGGCCGACTCTGAAGCCCAAGCCCGGGAAGCCAGCGAGGCCATCGAACTTGACTTTGAGGCACTTCCCAGTGTCACACGCATGGCCGATGCATTAGCTCCCCATGCCCCTTTGCTCACCGAGGCTCCAGACAACCGGGTGGCTGAAACTCGCTATGGCGATGTCAAAGCCACACAGGCTGCCTTCGATCAAGCCGCCCACGTGGTCCATCTGGACATCGTTAACCAACGACTGGCCGCTCTGTCCATTGAACCGCGCAGTGTCTTGGCCTTCCCCCAGGAAGGGCGACTGGTCATTCGCATGAGCAGCCAAATGCCAACGGGCGTGCGCAATACCGTAGCCGACCTCATTGGCCTCGACCCTTCCAAGGTGCGTGTGCTGGTGGGTGACGTTGGCGGCGGCTTTGGCATGAAAACAGGCGCCTATGCCGAAGACGTCGTCACCGCTTATTGCGCCCATACCCTGGCTTGCCCCGTGAAATGGATTGCCGATCGGAGTGAAGATTTCTTGAGCAGCTCACACGGCCGCGACATCGAAACCAAGGCTTCCCTGGCTTTGGACAAGGGCGGCAAAATTTTGGGTCTTCGCATTGAATCACTTTGCAATGCGGGCGCCTACCCCACCATGACGGGCTTGGCCATTCAATTGCTCATTGGCCCTTGGGTTCAAAGCAGCGTTTACGACATCCAAACCATCGACTATCACTTCACAGGCGTTCTCACCAATACCGCCAGCACGGGCGCGTATCGGGGTGCCGGACGCCCAGAGGCCATCTACAACATGGAACGTTTGATGGACGAAGCCGCGCGCGCAGGGGGCTTTGATCGCGTCGAATTGAGGCGGCAAAACTTTGTCAAACCAGAGCAGATGCCCTACAAAAATCCAATGGGCCAGGTTTACGATACCGGCGCGTTCGAAATGATCATGGACGAAGCCCTCGACAAGGCCGACTGGCAAGGATTTGCCAAGCGCGAAGCCGCCTCCAAGGCCAAGGGTCTGTGGCGAGGTTTGGGCATTGCCACTTTCTTAGAGTGGACTGGCGGTAATGCATTGGAAGAAAATGTTCAGGTCAAAATTTTGTCCGACGGCATCATTGAAGTCACCTCTGCCGTGAATGCCATGGGTCAAGGCATTGCCACGTCTCTCGCGCAGTTGGTGGTCGATGTTTTTGGTGTTGACATCTCCTCAGTCCGCGTGGTGATGGGTGATACCGACCTTGCCAATGGCTTTGGCAGTGCGGGTTCTCGCTCTCTGTTCACGGGGGGTTCAGCCATGCAAGTAGGCGCACAAAAAACATTGGACAAAGCCCGTGATTTGGCAGGGCAAGCGCTCGAAGCTTCGGCAGCCGATCTGGCCTACCAACAAGGCACTTTCAGCGTCAAGGGCACCGACTTGAAAATCACCTTGGCCGATCTGGCAAAACGGCAACCCGATTCGCGCATTGAACTTTCATCCAGTACCACCGCCAGCGGCCCCACTTGGCCCAATGCTTGCCATATTTGTGAAGTGGAAGTTGATCCGGCCACTGGGGAAACCAAGGTGGTGTCCTACACCTCCATGAACGACGCTGGCCGCATTGTGAACCCCATGATTGTGGAAGGTCAGCTGGATGGCGGCGCCGTTCAAGGCATTGGTCAGGCCCTGCTAGAAGCCGTGGTCTACGACGCAGAAAGTGGTCAATTGGTCACAGGCAGCTTGATGGACTATGCCGCACCCCGCGCAGACATCATGCCGCAAATGTTCCATACATTCACGAACCAAACGGTGCCCAGTAAAAACAATGTGCTCGGGGTGAAAGGTGTGGGCGAGTTGGGTACCATTGGCGCTACACCCTGCGTGGTCAATGCGGTAGCAGATGCACTGTCCCGAAATGGTGCATCGGAAAAATCTTCAAAATTACAAATGCCCCTCACTTCTTTCAGGCTTTGGGAAGTGTTGCACTCTCGCTGAATTGAACAAAAAAAATTACATACCCCACTGTCAGATCTTGAATGACTAATTGTAGAATCAGGCATGCCAATCAAAAGCAGTACCCCCACGGCGAACGCCTATTTCCGTTTTTTGCAGCTGGCAAAAAGCATTCATCAATTGCCAGAGACCCCTCAAATCGATGCCAACGAAAAAGCTTTGCTTGAAGAAATTGCTTTGCGTTGGTTTGAAAACCGAACCATGACCGTTCGCGAAGCCATCAGTCTTGAGGTTTTGGGCTCTCCAGCCACCTTGCACAAACGCATCACGCGCTTGCGCCAAAAAGACTTGCTCACAGCCTTCAATCAAACTGAAGACAAACGCGCCAAATACCTGATTCCTACCGAAAAAACCATTGCACTGTTTGGCATTTTCGGCAAGAAGATGAATGTGGTGGTCACCTCTGCGGGTTAAGGCATTTCCAGTGCGCTTCGTCAAATCCTCATCAGCGGTTTGATAAAAAAAGCCCCTGCAAGTCACTTAAAAAATCGAAGCCTCTTTCTGTAGGCCTCACCTGCGTCAAATCGCGGACTATCAATCCTTTGGCCTCAGCCTCTGACAAAGCTTTTTGAATGGACGTCAGAGCCAATCCTGTTCTGGCCATGTAATCGGCCAATAAGAAGCCCTCTTTCAATCGCAAAGCGTTCAGCATGAACTCAAAGGGGAGTTCTTCACGCGGAACTTCTTCGTGCTGCGCAGCAGGCTCGCCTTTCAAAGCTTGTGCCATGTAAAGCTGCGGCTCACGGTAGCGAACTTGTCGCGTGATGCGATGCGCAAAACTGAGTTTGCTGTGGGCACCGGCACCAATGCCCAAATAGTCGCCAAATTGCCAGTAATTCAGGTTGTGCCAGCACCGATGCCCAGGGGCTGCATAGGCGGACACTTCATAACGTTGCATGCCTGCGTGACCCGTCATTTCAGTGATCATGTCCATCATCGCGTAGGCTTCATCCTCTTGCGGCAAGCTAGGAGGCTGCTTGGCAAACAAGGTGTTGGATTCAATGGTCAGGTGGTAGATGGAAATGTGGGGTGGCTTGAAACTCAATGCAGTTTCAATGTCGCGCTTCAACTGAGCGAGCGTTTGCCCAGGCAGTGCATACATCACATCCAAATTGAAGGTTTCGAAACTCTGCCTGGCCTCCTCAATAGCGGCCATGGCTTGCTCACTGTTGTGGACTCGACCCAAGGCCTTGAGATGCTCATCGTTGAAACTCTGCACGCCGATGGAGAGCCGAGTTACGCCAGCCTGACGAAAGGCCTTGAAGCGATCTTTTTCAAAGGTGCCTGGGTTGGCTTCCAAACTAATTTCGGCTTCAGCCTCCAAGGGCAATCGCGCTCTGATGCCACTGATCAATCGGTCAATGCTTGCCGGGCTGAACAAGCTCGGCGTGCCTCCGCCAATGAACACACTGTGAACAGGACGGCCCCAAACCAGAGGCAAACTGGTTTCCAAATCAACCAGGAGCGCATCAATGTAGGCGGCCTCAGGAAGGCTGTCTGGAGAACTGCCGCGCCATTCATGAGAATTAAAATCGCAATAGGGACATTTCCGAAGACACCACGGCAAATGCACATACAAAGACAGTGGCGGCAGCGACTGCAACTGCAGCAACCCAGGCCGCATCGCGTGCACAACATCAAAAGGATCGCTCATTCTCTCAAAGACCCCAACGCACGCGCATCAAAGCCACCATGGCCTGCGACGAGCGACCCCGATGGCTGTTGGTATTTTTCACTTCTACAGGCAGCTGTGCAAAAGTTTTGCCAAACTCTGGCAAGTACAAAACTGGATCAAAGCCAAAGCCATGGGTGCCCAAACGCTCACGCGAAATTTCCACGACCACCCGGCCGACCGCAATCAAAGGCTCAGGGTCAAAGGCACTTCGCACTGCCACCAAGGTACTGACCATCGCCGCACGGCGATTCTCTAACTGGCTCATTTGCTCCAACAGTGCCGTGACATTGTTCTCATCTGACTTTTCATAACCAAATTGCGTGCAATAAAAAGCTGTGTCAACGCCGGGCAAACCGCCAAAGGCATCAACACACAAACCAGCGTCATCGGCCACAGCAGGCAACTGACTGTGCAAGGCAGCGTGCCGCGCTTTGGCCAATGCATTTTCAACAAAGGTTTTAAAAGGCTCCTCGGCTTCAGAGATGTTCAAATCTGCTTGCCGTATCAGCTGAACATTCAAGTTGCCAAACATGGTTTGCAGCTCAGCCAACTTGCCGGCATTGTTGGAAGCCAACACCATTCTCATGAACTCAGACCCCTGCTTGCAAGTGCGTTTGGCGAGACTTCGTTTGCAATTGCACCAATTCTGCAATGCCTTTTTCAGCCAGGGCCAACAAACTGTCCATCTCCTTGCGAGTGAATGCCAGACCTTCTGCAGTGCCCTGCACTTCTACAAAATTGCCAGCACCGGTCATGACCACATTCATGTCGGTGTCGCAAGAGGAATCTTCCTGGTAATCCAAATCCAACAATGCTGTGCTGTCCTTCAAGCCCACCGAAATGGCTGCGACTGAATCCAAGATCGGTGACTCTGTCAATTTGCCTTGGTGGATGAGCCAATCGACGGCATCGAGGGCCGCAACAAAGGCCCCAGTGATGCTGGCTGTGCGAGTCCCTCCATCGGCTTGCAACACATCGCAGTCCAAATGAATGGTTCTTTCACCCAACTTTTTCAAATCAAACACAGCACGCATGGAGCGCCCAATGAGGCGTTGAATTTCTTGAGTACGCCCGCTTTGCTTGCCACGCGCAGCTTCCCTGTCGCCCCGCGTGTGGGTGGCTCGGGGGAGCATGCCGTATTCCGCTGTGACCCACCCCTCACCACTGCCCTTTTTGTGTCCTGGCACTTTTTCCTCCACTGAAGCAGTGCACAACACACGCGTATCGCCAAACTCTATGAGAACCGATCCTTCGGCGTGCACGGTGTAGCCTCGTGTGATGCGCACGGTGCGCAATTGATCTTGAGAGCGGCCATGGGCACGCTTGGAGAGGGTGGCAGTGGATGAGGTCGAGTTCATAAAGAGGGATTGCGTTAATTGACAGATAAGTTTGAGATAATTCTCGCTGAGCTTCCAGCCCTTGGCCTTGACGCTAACGTCATGAAGCAAACGTCACCTTGAGAATTGCAGCCAAAGCTTGCTGCACCCATGAAAGAATCCATGCCAGTTTACAGTATGACCGGATATGCCAGCGTGCAATCCAACTCGGACACCAGAGAGGACAACGCTGAAACACCGGTCAGGTCGAAGGTCCGTTTTGGTTTGGAAATTAGATCGGTCAACAGCCGGTTCTTAGACCTCAGTTTCAGGTTGCCCGACGAATTGCGCCACACCGAACCCGCGCTTCGCGAGCACATCATGCAGCACATCAAGCGCGGCAAAGTAGAAGTTCGTGCCTTTTACCACACGGGCCAAGACAACGACTTGGCTGACCCTTCTGTGGGCACACTGCAAAAATTGCTGCATTTGCAAAACAAAATTCAGAGCTGGTTGCCTGATGCGCGCGACTTGAGTGTGGCCGATGTCATCAAACTGGCCACACATGAAAAGTCGGGCATGGGTTTGAATGAGGCAGACCTTATGCCCCTTGCGACGCAGGCCGTCACAGCACTGAAAGATGCACGCGCTCGAGAAGGTGCGCGCTTGGCAGACATGCTTCAAGACCGCATTTCCCAACTTCGCACTTTGGCTGAGCAAGCAGCACCCCTGCTGCCTCAATTGGTCGAGCAGCAGCGTTTGCGCTTCATTGATCGTTGGAACGAGGCCATGGCATTGACCGAGGGCATCATCTCCTCGGATGTGGCCAAAGACCGCGCTTTGACAGAAGCCACCGCCTTCGCCATTCGCATCGATGTGGCCGAAGAACTCACACGTTTGGCCTCCCATTTGGACGAAATCAGCAGGTTGGTGAAAAAAGGGGGCGATATCGGCAAACGCCTGGACTTTCTGATTCAAGAATTGCACCGTGAAGCCAACACCCTCGGCTCGAAATCTGCAGCCCTTGAACTCACCAAAATCTCGGTTGAAATGAAGGTCCTGATTGAGCAAATGCGTGAGCAGGTGCAAAACATAGAATAAGAAGCTTGTTTCGCCGCCAAACAGGCTCACTCCGAATTACACTCCAAGCCATGGAATATCCTGGAAACCTCTACGTTGTAGCCGCCCCCAGTGGTGCGGGTAAATCCAGCCTGGTCAAAGCCCTGATGGAGCTTGACACTCGGGTACTGCCCTCCGTGTCACATACCACCCGAGCCCCGCGTGGTCAGGAAAAGCACGGCCGCGAATACTTCTTTGTATCCCAACAAGAATTTGACGCCATGGTGGCAGGCGATGCCTTTGTGGAATGGGCCAACGTACACGGCCACCGCTACGGCACCTCCAAGAAAATGCTTGAAGAGCGCATGGCGCAAGGCTCTGACGTCATTTTAGAGATTGACTACCAAGGCGCTATCCAAATTCAAAAAGTGTATGCCAACGCCATCTTGATCTTCATCTTGCCGCCCAGCTGGGAAGAATTGCGCAGCCGTTTGGAGCGCCGAGGCGAAGACAGCACCGAAACCATTGAATTACGCCTACAAAATGCGGCCATTGAGCTGGCCCAGGTCAAAGAATTTGACTTCGTTATAATCAACGAAGTTTTCGATCGGGCCTTGTTCGACCTCAAGGCCATCGTGCACGCTCAGCGGCTGAAGTATGTTGCCCAGCACCGAGCCCGTGCAGAAACTTTTGAATCCCTCCATATCACCTGAATTACTTACCGGAGACCGTCATGGCCCGCATTACCGTTGAAGATTGCTTGGAACAGATTCCTAACCGATTCCAGTTGGTTTTGGCTGCCACTTACCGTGCTCGCATGCTAAGCCAAGGCCACACCCCCCGTGTGGAAAGTAAAAACAAGCCCGCCGTCACTGCATTGCGCGAAATTGCTGCAGGCAAAGTTGGCTTGGAAATGCTTAAAAAAGTAAACTAATTTCTACCTAAATATCTCTGGCTTGCTTAGCCTGAGACTTCAAGCCCCAGTGCTTCGCGGCATGGGGCTTTTTCATGTCTGATTTCCTGATCTTTGAGCAGAACAGTCAGTGGCGTTACATTTGAGTCATGCGCGCTGCTTTTTCCTCTACTTTTCACAAAGCCGGTAGTACTTCGATACCCGGAAAGCGTGAGAACGCCCACAACATCCTGGTCGGCATGCCAAGCCCCAGTGCGGCCAACGCGGCAGCGGCCAGTTTTGCAGCATTGGTTGAAAAACTCGACTACTTGTCAGCCACTGACATCGACATGGTTCGCAGAGCCTACCGCTTTTCAGATGAAGCTCATTTAGGACAGCTTCGTAAAAACGGTGAACCCTACATCACCCACCCCATTTCAGTGGCCACCCAATGCACAGAATGGAAACTGGATGCACAGGCTTTGATGGCGGCTTTGATGCACGACGTCATGGAAGATTGCGGCGTGACGAAGGCCGATTTAATTGAGAAATTTGGCTCCTCTGTTGCTGAGTTGGTTGACGGCCTCACCAAGTTGGACAAACTCGAGTTCAACACACGCGAAGAAAATCAATCAGAGTCCTTTCGCAAAATGCTTTTGGCCATGGCGCGAGATGTTCGGGTGATTTTGATCAAACTGGCCGATCGCACCCACAACATGCGCACCATGTCTGACATGCCGCGCGAAAAATGGGCGCGAATTTCATCGGAGACGCTCGAAATTTATGCGCCCATTGCACACCGCTTGGGACTCAATCAAACCTACCGAGAATTGCAAGATTTATCTTTCCGCCATTCAATGCCTTGGCGCTACAGCGTGCTGGCCAAGGCCGTTGCAAAGGCTCGCAATCGCCGTCGTGATTTGATCCAAAAAGTACAAGGCGAATTAGAGTCCACGTTCTCGAAGGCCGGTATCAGCGTTCAAATCACAGGACGTGAAAAAACACTTTATTCCATTTACAAAAAAATGGATGGCAAGCACTTGAGTTTTGCCCAAGTCACAGACATTTATGGCTTCAGACTCATTGTGCCGTCGGTCATTGATTGCTATACGGCTTTGGGTATTTTGCATCAAATGTACAAGCCCGTCCCAGGCAAATTCAAAGACCATATTGCCATTGGCAAAGTGAACGGCTATCAGTCTTTGCACACCACCTTGGTTGGCCCCTCGGGTGTCAATGTTGAATTTCAAATGCGCACTGAAGCCATGAATGTCGTGGCTGAATCCGGCGTGGCAGCGCATTGGCTCTACAAGGATGACGCCTCCGGTAGCATGGAAGCCGAGCGCTTGGGCACTCAGTGGTTGCAATCGCTCTTAGACATCCAAAAAGAAACACATGATGCTTCAGAATTTTGGGATCATGTCAAAGTTGATTTATTCCCAGACGCGGTTTATGTGTTCACGCCCAAAAGCCAAATCATGTCCTTGCCAAGAGGCGCCACGGTGGTCGATTTCGCCTACATGATTCACAGCAATCTTGGCGATCATTTGGTGGCTGCCAAAATTAACAACCAACAAGTTCCCTTGCGCACAGAACTAAAAAATGGCGATGTGGTGGAGGTTATGACAGCGCCAGTGTCTGCGCCTAACCCCTCATGGCTTGGCTTTGTCAGAACAGGCCGCGCGCGCTCCAGAATTCGGCATCACCTTAAAACCATGGCGCACAGTGAATCGATGGAATTGGGCTTGAAGCTTCTCACGCAAGCATTGCGTTCAGAAGGCATTGAGAAAATGCCAGACGATCCCTCTCGCTACCATGGACTTTGGGACAAAGTATTGCGATTCACTGGCAACAGAAATCGCAGCGATCTTTTGGTCGATGTGGGACTTGGCAAACGCATCGCGAGCATTGTGGCCAAACGCATGGCGGCATTATTGATAGAGCTTGGCGAGAAGCCCGACCCCCTGCTTATGACGCGAGAGCGATTCATGGTCAACGACACCATTTCGCAAGGCGCCATCATGCTGGATGGCACTGAAAACGCCTCTGTGGTTTACTCGCATTGCTGCCGCCCCCTTCCAGGCGACAAGATCATTGGCTACTTGGGACGCGGTGAAGGTTTGGGTGTCCACACCGCGGATTGCAGCGTGGGTCTCAAGCTTCAACAAAAAGACCGCGAACGTTTCATCGGTGTGGAGTGGTCAGATGAAATCATGCGCAGCTTTGAAACCAGTATCAGCGTCACCGTGGTCAATACGAAGGGTGTACTGGCCAGAGTTGCAGGCACATTGGCCAACTCCGAGGTTGACATTGTTCACGTTGAAATGGGGCAATCCAGTGAACAAGATGCGGCTGAAAATACCTTCATCATTTCTGTGCGCGATGTGAGCCATCTTGAAACGGTTCTTAAAAACTTGAAGCGCACACCCGCAGTTTTGAATGCAGAGCGTATCACCCACCGCGTTCGTGGGCAAAGTACGGCAAAAGAGTAAAGCACTGTTTCGCCTTCGTATCAGTGTCAATGTCCGCGTTCACCCGAGATGGGGTAAGTCACATTGAGAACTTCGATTTCACGCCAACCCTGAGGCGTGACCAACTTGAGAACATCCCCTGTGCTTGACTTGAGCAAGGTGCGTGCGATGGGCGAGACCCAACTCACCTCACCCTTCAAACTGTCGGCTTCGTCAATGCCTCGAATAGTGACTGTTCGCTCATCCCCATTTTCTTCCACATAGGTGACCGTGGCCCCAAAGAACACTTGAGATTTACCGTGGTGCGCACTTGGGTCGGTGACTTCTGCAATTTCTAAACGCTTGGTGATAAAACGAATACGCCGATCAATTTCACGCAAGCGTTTTTTGCCATAAATGTAATCACCATTTTCAGAGCGGTCACCATTGCTAGCAGCCCAATGCACAATTTCTACCACCTTCGGGCGCTCATCGTCCATCAGGGTGAAAAGTTCGGCGCGCAAGTTGGCATAACCCTGAGGGGTCATGTAATTTCGGCTGCCAGCTGGCAAGGGCGGAAGACTGGGATCTTCCCCATCGTCGTCTTTGTCAGCGTCTGTTTCGCGGGTGGTCATCGGCTGCTTCAAAGCATCAAGGAGTTCTGAATAGACTGAGCCTAATAAACTAAGTTATCTGAACCGATTGAGTGATTTCATTGATAGCCGCCAACACCTCAGACGTTAGTTTCTCTTTTAAAGCGATGGCACCCAAATTATCTTGCAACTGACTGAGCTGACTAGCGCCCAGAATCACAGAACTAACGTGTGTATTTTTCAAAGCCCAAGCAATCGACATTTGCGCCACATTTCCGCCAAGTTCCTTGGCAAGATGAGACAACTTAGCGACTGCTTCATTTTTAATTGGATCAGTGAGAGATGGCAGCAAAAAGCTCATGTTTTGCATCGCTCCCCTACTTTCCTTTGGAACACCAGATTGGTACTTTCCTGTTAACAGTCCAGAGGCTAACGGACTCCAAGTTGTTAAGCCAAGTTTCATGCTTTCGTACAAGGGGCCATATTCCTCCTCAACACGTTTTCTGTGGAACAAGTTATATTGCGGTTGCTCCATGACTGGTTTATGCAAATGGTATTTATCAGCAATGTCATAGGCAGATTTGATTTCCGACGCGCTCCACTCGCTGGTACCCCAGTAAAGGGCTTTGCCTTGAGTGATCATGTCACTCATTGCCATGACTGTCTCCTCAATCGGCGTCAAGGGGTCAGGACGATGGCAATAAACTAAATCAATGAATTCAAGTTGCAAGCGCTTCAAGGAGCCATCAATTGCTTGCATCAAATATTTTCTGTTCAAAGTGTTCCGTTGATTGATCTTGAGTCCTTTTGTCTCCAGACCCCAAAAAAACTTGGTAGAAACAACATAGTCAAGCCTAGCCCATTTCAGAGCCTTGAAAGCCTTACCCATCACAACTTCACTTTCACCTTGAGCATAAGCTTCAGCGTTATCGAAGAAGTTAATGCCAGCACCCATAGCCGCTGCTAACATTTCAATGGCTTGATTTGAATCTACTTGGTTGTGATAGGTCACCCAAGAGCCTAAAGAAAGTTCGCTTAACTGAAGTCCACTTTGACCAAGACGTCTGTATTCCATTGAATCAGTCTCCGAATAGTATTTGAAAGACTAGTTTAGACTGTAATTTGATTTGGTAACAGCCCTCTCAACCACGTGTAGGAACCGTCTGCTGAAAGAAAAACAGCCTAGGGGCAGACGCCTCTAAGCTGTTGTTCTAGAACCGAAATTCTGGTGCGGCTGGCAGGAATCGAACCCACGACCCCTTGGTTCGTAGCCAAGTACTCTATCCAGCTGAGCTACAGCCGCTAAGCTTTGGATTATAGCCCAAGTTTCTAGGCCAATAAGCTCGAGGATTTTTGAGGCCCCGTCCTGAACCAATAGGCAGACAAACCCAGCGCCAGCAAGATAAGCAGGAGCGCAGCGCCAGCCAAAAGAGCCGTCATTTCCGTGTCCCGTTTTTCAAGTGTGAATTGGGTTGACAGGTGCTTGTAGACCTTTTTCAAATCATCGGCCGAGCCAGCTTTGAAGTAATCAGCCTCTGTGATTTTGGCCACTTGCTTCAGGGACTCTTCGTCAACCTGCGTAAAAAAAGAATAGCCCTCATAGCCCGGAATAAAGCCATTGGGGGTGCCAAAGCCCACCGTATAAACACGAACGCCCAAATCAGCAGCTTTCTTGGCAGCCTGCAAAGGATCGGGGCCGGTGGTCCTTCGGCCATCAGAAAGTAGGACGATGGCGCCCCCTTTGTAGGAGGCAGGTGGCTCGGCCGGCCTTTCTTTGACATCGGGCTTGGCATCTAGACTTCGAGCACCACCAGAACTTCCCTTGGAGCTATCGCTGTAAGCAAAGGGATTGGGGTTGTAAAGGGCAGATTCCAAGTCGATGTTGGCCTCAGGCCTCAGTGTTGAAAGCGCCAACAACAAACCGCTTCCCGTGGCAGTTCCGCGTTGCAATTGAAAACGGTCAATGGCAGCTACCAATTCCTCGCGGTCGTTGGTCACATGCTGCACCACTTGGGCATTGGCCGCGAAGGACACGATGCCGATCCGCACGTTGGGCGGAAGATCTTGCAAAAACTCTCGGGCTGCTTTTTGGGCAGCCTTGATGCGACTGGGATCAACATCTTCAGCCAGCATGCTTCGAGAGACATCCATGGCCATGATCAGGGTCATGTAATCGGCGGGCAGGGTGACCCTGGCCATGGGCCTGGCACTGGCAAACAACAAAAGCGCCAAGGCCATTGCAATGAAAGCCGGCGGAACATGTCGTCGCCAAGGTGACGGTGTCTCCATATTTTGAAGGATCCAGGAGACTGCAGAAAATGAAACCACTTCTTTGCGCCTGCGTTTCAAAAGCCAAAAATAGCCCCCTACCACCAAAGGCAAGCATAAAAGCGACCAGAGCATGAGGGGTTGGAGGAATTGCATGGCCATCAAGGTTGGTAACAGGGTTATCGCAAGTACCAACAATTTAACATTGAAGCTTATGTTATGGTTATTTCATGAAACGTGAAGCGGTTTTTAGCAAAAGCCCACGACCTGAAGGGTCCCTTTCGCACGCCCCTGCACAAGCAGACGTCAAAGCCTCCATGGTAGCCTCGTCGGCAGCCTCCCCTCAGGCCCCAGTGGCCCCCACAAAGAAACTGTTCCCTTCTTTACGATGGGACTTTGCTGCAGTCTTTTTACTTGGGGCGCTTGTGAGCCTCTTGGCTGTGGGACTATTGTCTCCTGCCTTTCAAATTAAACCTGCGCTGACACAAAAAGACATCGATGCCGCGGTTTTGCACACGCTTCAAACCAAGGAACTCCCTTCCCAGAGTGCCAAGGCGGCCGCCTCAGTTCAAGGGGCAGTGGTTCATGTTCAAGCTTATGTGGCTGACCCTAAAAACAAAGACGTTGACAAAGAAAGTGGCGTAGGCACAGGCGTGGTCATCAAGGACGACGGGACCATCCTGACCAATTTCCATGTGGTGTCGGGCGCCAAAAGGCTCAAAGTCACCTTCTTTGATGGCACAGAATCAGATGCCACCGTCATTGGTGTGCAAGCTGACAAAGATTTGGCTGTCATCAAGCCTCAAAAAATTCCAGACGACTTAGAACCCGCTGTCTTAGGCTCGAGTCAACAACTCTCCCCAGGCGATGGCGTGGTGGCTGTTGGCTTCCCATTTGGCATTGGTCCTTCCGTTTCCTCAGGCGTTGTGTCTGGCCTGAACCGACAATTTAGATCGCCTGATGGCAACCAAACACTCAGCGGACTCATTCAATTTGATGCAGCGGCCAACCCCGGAAATTCTGGTGGGCCCTTGGTGAACATGTCAGGTGAAGTGGTGGGCATTGTGACCGCCATTTTGAACCCAACTTCGTCGAGAACCTTTATTGGCATTGGCTTTGCTACCACCATTGAAAGTGCTGGCAGTGCCGTGGGATTACCCCCATTTTAATTTTCAGAGGAGACAACATGGCCGATTCAACGCAAGCCTGGCGAGGGACCTCTTCGGTGCCCGCAAACTACAACCCCGCCGAAGCTGCGGCGCTCATGCAACGGGTTTTGTATGAAGTCAAACGTGTGGTGGTCGGCCAAGATGCTTTTTTAGAGCGCGTGCTCATTGCACTGTTGGCACAAGGTCATTTGCTCATTGAAGGTGTACCAGGTTTGGCGAAAACACTGACAGTGAACACCTTGGCCAAAACCTTGAGCGGTAGCTTCAGTCGCATTCAGTTCACGCCCGACCTGTTGCCCGCTGATTTGATTGGTACGCGAATTTTCAATCAGCAGACCAGCGAGTTCAGTACCGTCTTAGGCCCCGTATTTGCCAACCTGCTTTTAGCCGATGAAATTAACCGAGCCCCTGCCAAAGTTCAAAGTGCCTTGCTTGAAGTGATGCAAGAAAGGCAAGTCACCATTGCGGGGCAAACACATCGCGTACCTTCCCCTTTCTTGGTCATGGCAACTCAAAACCCCATTGAAACAGAAGGCACTTATCCTTTGCCAGAAGCGCAAGTTGACCGCTTCATGATGAAGGTGCTCATCGACTATCCCAGCGAGGACGATGAGTTTGTCATTGTGCAACGGGTGATTGCGGGAGGGGCTCAAGTCACAGGCGTGGTCAGTCCCGATGAATTGAAGTCCCTGCAAATGCAATGCCGACACTGCTACGTCGACCCCAGCTTGGTTCACTATGCTGTGAAGCTCATTTCTGCCACTCGCTTTCCAGCGCGCTACGGCCTAGAGTCACTGGCGGGTCTGATCAGCTTTGGCGCCAGCCCCCGCGCCAGCATTGGCCTGATAGAAGGCGCTCGGGCCTTGGCATTGTTGAGAGGCAGAGATTACGCTTTGCCGCAAGATGTGGCCGATTTAGTGCCCGATGTTTTAAGGCATCGCCTGGTGCTGTCCTACACCGCGCTGGCAGAAGGCAAAACAGCAGACTCGCTGATTCAAGAAGTCATGAAGGCTGTCCCCATGCCCGATCAGCCCCTGGAAGCGCATGTCCGCTGAGGCCTTGTTACAACAACTCGAGTGGACCGTTTTGCGTCGACTCGATGGCTTGCTTCAGGGCGACCATAAAACCTTGTTCAGGGGTTCAGGTTTGGAGTTGGCCGACCTGCGCGAGTACCAAGCGCATGACGATGTTCGCCACATCGATTGGAATGTCACAGCCAGAATGCAAACACCGTTTGTGCGGGAGCATCAAGAAGATCGTGAAATCAGCGCATGGTTTTTACTAGACTTGAGTGGCTCTATGGACTTTGGCAGTTCCAGTCAAACCAAACGCCAAGTCATGATGAGCTTTGTGGGCGTGATGGCCAAATTGTTGATGAAACGCGGCAATCGCATTGGCGCTCTGCTCTTAAGCCCGTCTGAACCTACTGGTTACAAATACATTCCAGCACGAATGGGCAGGCGACACTTGCTGCATGTGCTGCATCTGCTTGAAACGACGCCCGCTTCTGCTCAACCCCATCAAACCCAACTCAGCAATTGGCTTACAAGAGCCAACGGCATGCTCAAGCGCAGATCGTGTGTGTTTGTGGTGTCCGACTTCATGGGCACTTTTGATTGGGCTTCAGAGATGAGTGCATTAGGTCGACGCCACGACACCATTGCCGCCCGCCTGTACCATCCTGCTGAAATGAAATTACCCAACGCGGGACTGATGCTGCTTCAAGACTCCGAAACATCTGAACAGATTTTGTTAGACACCGCCGATGCCAAGTTCAGGGCACGGTACGAGAGTTTGGTAGAGGCCAGAGAACAACAACTGGCCACCAGCTTTGCGCAAGCAGGCGTTGACGCACTCGAGTTGTCGACAGACGAAGACTTGGCAGGCGCCTTGATGCGGTTTTCAGAATTGAGAAAGCGGAGGGTGTGGCGTGCCTGATCTCAGTTCTCTGACTTTTTTATGGCCCTTGCTTTTGTATTCTTGCTTGATCGTACCGGTATTGGCCGTGCTTTATGCCTACCGCACCAAAAGCATACCACCTGTTTTTCTTTGCTTGGGAATCCTGCTGATCTGCGTTGCCTTGGCGCGTCCTCAAACAGTCTTGATGACCCCCTTGAGAGAAGCCACCGTGATGTTGGTGTTGGACACCTCGGGCAGCATGCGTGCCAAAGATGTCAAGCCCTCTCGAATTGAGGCTGCACAGTTGGCTGCACAGAAGTTCATTGATGGCAAACCCTCTCGCTTGCGTGTTGGACTTGTCACCGTGGCAGGCACAGCGGCGCTGGCCCAAGCGCCTACAGAGGAACGCGATGCGCTCTACAAAGCCCTAGAGCATTTACCCTTGCAATACGGTTCTGCGCTTGGCACAGGTATTTTGGTGTCTTTAGAAGCCTTGTTGCCAGGCTCCGGCATTGATGCGCAAAAAATTATCAATGATGCCTCCGACATGGGTGGTGCCAAAAAGTCAGTGGATGCTGGAAAGTCTTTGGATGAGAAAAAATCTGTAACGCCAGAAGTTCAAGCCTCAGCGAGTCGCGGTCGCAACATGGCCATTGTGCTCATGAGTGACGGCCAGAGCAACATGGGCCCTGAGATGCGCAAAATGGCTGAACTGGCAGCGTCGCATGAAGTCAAGGTGTACACCGTGGGCATTGGCACCCCCGAAGGCGACGTGGTCCACATACAAGGCAGAAGCATGCGGGTGAAGCTCGAGGAAGATGCTTTGAAAAAAATAGCAGAGATCACACAAGCTGAGTATTTCAGAGCGGACAGCGCAGAAGGTCTTTTGGCAGTCTACGACAAACTCGGCTATCGCTTGCGCTTTGAAAAGCGCGCTATGAGCGAAATCACGTCTTATGTTGCCTTGTTGGGCATGCTGCTCGTTCTTCTCAGCATGACTCGCAACTTCATGCGGTTTGGCAGAATAATTTAAGTTGTTTCACGTTAACATCAAGGCCATGTCAACGCACAACTCACTCGTTCTTTCTCAACGGCACATCCCCTTAAGCGGTGCCAGCAATTTCCGTGATTTAGGTGGTTATGCAGGTCATGAAGGCCGTCCCGTTCAATGGCGCAAAATTTTCAGGTCAGACCATCTTGCGTTGCTGGATGAACTTGATCTGAAACAGCTTGAAACTTTGGGTATACAGCGCAGCTTTGACTTTCGGGGTGTGCAAGAGAGTCAAGCACAGTCTTATGCTTGGCCTCAGATTGAGCGTTATAGCCTGAGCATTGAGCCTACTGTGGTGCAAAGGCTCCAAGCTCAGCACCTCACGGGCAAACCTCTCACAGCTGCCGACGCCTTAGACGCTATGCAAAACACTTACCGTGATTTTGTGAGAACTGACTCTCATCGTTTTGCCGAATTATTTGATCACATGCTGGCCAAACCTGAGCCTTTGCTGTTTCATTGCACGGCAGGCAAGGATCGCACTGGATTGGCGGCAGCCTTGATTCTTTTCGCCTTGGGTGTTTCAGAAGCTGATATCTGGCAAGATTATTTGCTCACCAATCAGCTCTACAAACGCAACAGTTCAGGCGCTAGCACCCTTGCCCCCGATGTCATGAAAATTGTGTGGGGAGTTCAAGAAAGTTTTCTCAAAGCGGCCCTGGATGTCATCCGAAATGAGCACGGCGGCGTGGACAATTACTTGGTTAAAAAGTTAGGTCTGACCGCAACCGCCCAACAGCAACTTCGAGCGCTCTATCTGGCCTAAGCGCCTGTCTGCTGTCCTGGAAAATCATTTGACTTAAAACGTGGGTGGGACAGCGGCTCAATTCGCAGAAGCCATGAAAGGCTCAATTAATTGGGGTCAGAGCACAATTAATTTCTTAGCACTCAGGACCTTAACGAACTAAAGAATTAATTGTGCTCTGACCCCAATTAATTTTAAACGGGCTTCACACATTCATCTGAACCTTTTTTCTTGAAGCAGGTACAAATCAAGCCGTAAGACTTCATGGTTCCCTTTTCTACAGGCATGCTGGCATTGCGAAAGGCATTGCCAGGGATGGAGAATTTAGGCACAAAAACCTTGCTCAAGGTTTTGCCATCCATCAAAACAACATTGGCAGCGCCGCACTGAATCGGACCTTTTAAAGAATTGCTGACTTCAAAAATTAAGGTGTGCTCTTCTCCCTTGGCCCATCCTGCATTGACTTTGATTTTTTGAAGCTCAGATTGAGACAAAGAGACTTCGCTGAGGTCGTCTTTGGAAAATGGGTTCCATGCAATGGCACTGGTAGAAATCAAGAATGTAAAAAAAATGGACATGCGCGGCATGCCCAAATTTTAATTCCTACTTTGAGGAAAGAAAAGACAATTGACCCATGTAAATTAATTCTGTTCTGACCCCAATTTACATAAAAAAAGGCCCGCAAAGCGGGCCTGTTAATTTACCTTGGAAAAATCAAAAATTAGAACTTGTAGCGCATGCCTAATTGCATGTTCTTTTGATCAGCCTTCTTTGCGAATGAAGGGTGATTAGCAGTTTCCGAACCATAGGCAATGTAC
>CANJOS010000032.1 GCA_947476015.1 Comamonadaceae bacterium
CGTAGAAATACAGATGACCAGTGAGCGCCAATTCACGTCGGATGCTGCGCATGAATTGCGCACACCTGTGGCAGCCATTCGAATGCAAGCGCAAGTTGCCATGGGTGCTTCAGAGCCCATCGCGCAGAGTCAGGCCATGCAAGCCCTGCTGCAGGGCTGCGATCGCGCAACCCGGTTGATTGCGCAACTTTTAGAACTTTCAAGATTGGACGCCGCAGAGTTCAATCAGAATGCGGTGAGCGCAGAGCCTGTAGATGTCATCGCGTTAACGCGCCAACAACTGGCTGAATCAGGACCTGCTTGGCTTGCAAAGAATCAGACTTTGAATTTTGAAGCCCCCGAAAAAATGATGCTCAAAGTCAAGCGAGAGTGGTTGTCTATTGTGGTTCGCAATTTAGTCGACAACGCCAGCCGATACAGCCCAGAGGGATCACGCCTGGAAGTATCGTGGCAAGCAGGTGAACAGCCTACCCTCACGGTAGAAGACAGTGGTCCCGGTATGGCTCCAAACGATCGGGATCGACTGGGAGATCGATTTTTTAGAGTCTTAGGCAACACCGCGTCAGGCTGCGGCTTAGGTTGGTCCATTGTGCGCAGAATTGCGCAATTGAGCGGTATCAAGGTTCAATTAAGCGCCAGCGAATCGCAGGGCGGCTTGAAAGTGAGCTTGAGCTGGTCCAATGACAGCGTTTGAGGCTTCTTTTCAGAGCGGGCAAGCCACTTAGCCATTTAAGACTGGCTTCATCTAGGCTCATTAAATTCTAGTTCTCAGCAAAGCAATTTCATTGCAAACAAAGGGAACAAGATGAGCAACGATGCCAACAAGGGTTATCAATTCACAGTCTTAAATGGCGCAGTCACTGCCGTTTATGAAATTAAAAATGGTCGTGCTAAATTTGAAAAAATGGACCGCGACGAAACATGGTCAGTTGATGGTGCCAATATCGTCAAAACTGAAACAGAACATGGCCGCATAGAAACCACCATTTACACTGACCTCAATGGTGATGGCATCTTTGCCAAAATGTCCAAGTCGTATCTCACAGCAAGCCCTTCGCTTGTCAACTCAAGCGCATTGATTACAGGATCTGACAACGATGATCTTTGGCGAGGTAATAACAGCGATGATCATTACGATTCAGGCCACGGTAATGACATTCTGAATGGCGGCTATGGCAACGACGAACTCAATGGATCTGATGGCGATGACCGCTTAAGCGGAGATGTGGGCGCTGATGACCTGTATGGTGGCGATGGTAACGATGTTCTGATAGGCGGTGCAGGTTCAGACGACTTGTATGGCGGCCTTGGCAATGATTCCTTCAAGTACACCAACGTGTTTGAATCGGGCCTGACCCTGAGCACCCGTGACAACATTCATGATTTCACTTCAGGTGACAAACTTGACTTGTCTGCCATTGATGCCAAGTCAGGCAATTGGTCCAATGATGCATTCACTTATGTGGGCGCAGCTGCCAACGTGACCAACGTCAATGCGAATGGTGCTGTTTGGTTTGAGAATGGTATTTTGTACGGTAGCAATGACCGTGATACAGCCGCTGAGTTTCAAATTCAATTGGTGGGCGTCACTGAGTTACTCGCCACTGATTTGATTCTTTAAATAAATTTGGAAAGCTTCAAAAGGCCGCTTTTGAATGCGGCCTTTTTTGAGTTTGATTGGGTTGGCGACCCAAGAATTGCAGATACGTTGATGAAGATCAATGGATTGAAAGCTTGGTAGGTGACTTCAAGGTTTAGGATGCACGATGAAAAAAAATATCGTAAAAAACGCTTCTGGTTTTGCTGTTGCTCTTGCCCTGTCGCTTGTTGCCAGTGTTGCCTCATCTCAAACTTATCGCTCTCATGTTCAGCCTCTTATCAAGGCGCAGTGCGCTGAGTGCCATGGGTCCGATGCACCTACCCTGGCTGAATTCAAATTAGACGAAGAAAAGTACAAAAAAGAAAAACTTGGCCCTCGCACAGACACCTATGAGAATTTGTTGCAAATTATGGTGTATCCAGATTCAGGTGCATTCATGCGTCGTGTCGATGACGGCACAAGCACCTCTGACAAGAAGCCCGGCAACATGTACAAGCATTTGGGTGCCACCGATGCCGAACGTCAAACCAATCTCAAGATGCTGAAATCTTGGGTGGGTGAAGGCGCTTGGAACTTAAATCGATGGAGTGCTCGTGGCGAAGTGCCAGCCATTACCAAAGAGCAAATGGACAAAGTCCAAGCGAAGTACTAAAGCCTGTTCAAAGAGCTTTACTTTTTAGCGGCTGCAGCAAAATCCCCTGCGTAAATGTTTAGAAATTTGGCGGGGTCTAAAGTCTTGCGAATGGCCGCGTTAACCTCTTCTAAAGTGGTGGCTTGAATTTGAGTGTCCACTTTTTCAACAAATGCCAGTGTTCTGTTGGCTGCAGTTTGTGCCACATGGCCGGCCGCTAAGGCTCGATCTTGTGCGCGGCTTATTTTGCGTTCTTCTTGCCAGCCTTTTTTGGCATCCGTCAGTTCCTCAGCGGTGATACCGTCTTTGACAAACTTGGCCAACTCTTCTTGCACACCCGCCTTTAATTTAGCCAGATTTTGTGGTGCATAAATGGCATACAGGACCCACATGCCTGAGGGTTCAAACGAACTGGCACTGAGTTGGCTGCCAGCCCCATAGCTCAAGCCATCTTTTTCTCGCAAGCGGTCTAGCAGGCGCGATTTGACACCGCCGCCCAATACGCGGTTGGCCAACTGCAAGGGCACATAGTCTGGCTGTGTATCTTGCAATGACAATGGCAAGCCGGCCAAAAAGAAAGCATTGGCTTTGTCCGGGGCTTCCAATTGAATGGCACCTGGTTTGGCAGCTTTGGTTTCAGACCTCAAACGTGTGTAGGCGATGGGGCTTTTCCAGTCTCCAAAGAGCTGATTCAATTGTGACTTGACTGCCTCGCTGTCAAAGTCGCCTACCAGGGCGAACTCGCTGTAGTTGGCACCGTAATAGCGGTTGTGAAATTGTTTCACTTGTTCAAGCTTGGCGGCTTTGAGTGCCGCAATGGACTCATCCAAACTTCGAACAGCGCGAATATCACCTTTCCTGTAAACGTCAAGCGCCAGCGCCATGGCTTGGGAGCCCATGGCATTGGGTTCGCTGCGTTGGCTTTCAAGGCCAGCAGTGCTCTCTTGAACCAACAAGTCAAATTCTTTGGCGGCCAAGCTGGGCTTGCGCAAAATATCTCGAACCAAGTGAAGTACTTCGGACAAGTTTTTTCGCAGTGAATCAAATCGAACCGTGACGGTTTGACCACTCCCACTGACTTCGAGTTGGGTTTTGAGTTCGTCCAATTTGGCGGAAATTTCAGCACGTTGTAAATTTCCAGCGCCGCGCATCAGCAAGCTGGCAGTGAGGCTAGACGTGGTGGCTTGATTGAACATCGATGCTTCATCGCCGAAGCGCAAAGTAAAGAAGCCGCTGACCGTTTCGCCACGCGTTTTCTTGGGCGTCAAGATGAGCTTCATGCCACTGGCCAAAGCCAATCGTTGGGTGCGCTTTTCAATGTTGACGGGACTGATGTCAAAAACTTCACCTTCACTGGCTGCTGTTTTGCCTTTGTAGTCAGCCACCAATTTGGCGATGTCCACTGCTTCGGGCAATTTGCTGCGGTCAGGTGTGGCTGTGGGAATAAATTGCCCTAAAGTGCGATTGCTTTCTTTGAAGTAATTGGCAGCCACAGCTTGCAGGTCGGTCAATTTGAGATTTTCAATGCGATCGCGTTGCAAAAAGAACAAGCGCCAGTCGCCATTGGCAATGGACTCCGACAGTTGTACTGCCAGTTTTTGCGGATCGTTGATGGTTTTGTCGATGTCGCTTAACAGGCTGGCCTTGGCGCGTTTGAGTTCTGCTTCGGTGACAGGTTTCTTTTGAACCCCTTCTAGTTCTTCCAGCAGAACTTTGCGAGCCTCAATCAGACTTTGGGCTTTGTTCAGTTCGGCCATGAAAACCACATAGCCTCGCTCCGCCAAGTCAAAGTTCCAAGGGTTGACATTGACGGCCAATTTTTTCTCGACCATGTTCTTGTGAAGTCTGCCGTTGGGTGTGCCACCCAAGACTTCACTCAAAGCCGCCATGGCAGCTGAATCAACATGGCTTCCCGCTGCGGTGTGATAAAGCACCGCAGACAATTGAACGTCACCCGTTCGACGCACAGTGACTTCGCGGGTGCCATCTTGGGCAGGGTCTTGCGTGTAGGTGGGTTCGAGCACTCGCTTAGGCTTGGGAATGACACCAAACACCTGTTGTATCAGTGCAAGTGTGCTGCCCGCCTCAAACTTGCCAGCCACCAACAACACGGCATTGTCGGGTTGGTAGTACTTGCGGTAAAAGTTTTGCAAGTTTTCTATCTTGACATTTTCAACATCGGTGCGCGCGCCAATGGTGCTTTTGCCGTAGTTGTGCCAGTCAAAGGCAGTGGAGGCCATGCGTTGCCACAGCGACATGTGCGGGTTGTTTTCGCCGCTTTCCATTTCATTGCGCACCACTGAGAATTCGGTGTCGAGGTCTTTGCGCGCAATGAGACTGTTGACCATGCGATCGGCCTCCATCTCCAAGGCCCACTGTAAATTTTCTGGATTGGCGGGAAAGGTTTCGTAGTAATTGGTCCGGTCGTAAAACGTGGTGCCATTGAAGTCCATGCCGCGCTTGCCCAACTCCTGCATGATATTGCTGCGTGCGGAGGTGCCTTTGAAAACCATGTGCTCTAGCAAATGCGCCATGCCTGTTTCGCCATAGTTTTCATGGCGGCTGCCTACCAAATAAGTGATGTTCACAGTGGTAGTGGGCTTGGAGGCATCGGGCGCCAACAACACGCGCAAACCATTGCTAAGTCGGTATTCTGTGATGCCTTCAACTTGAGCGACCGCGTTTAAAGCCGAGGCTGCGCTTTGAGACCATCCGGTCAGAGGAATCAAGCAGCTTGCTGAAATGATTGAAATTTGAATGCAACGAGAGAGAGGGCTTGAACGCATGAGATGGCACTTTATTGCAAGGTCGAAAAAGAACTTTATACACCTGCTTTAGAATACGCTTCGAATACCTGCGTGCCGGCGGGTGTTTATTTTGTTCAACCGGCGCCATGTAGAGGACTACCATGTATAAAAACCTCGCAGCCGTGGTCACGGCCGCCTGCTTTTTCTCGCCCCATTCATCCCTTGCCGCTGAGCCGTCGCAGACAGCTTCAAAAAGCCCTGTCAAAGTCGCTTTTGTGTATGTCACGCCAGTTTTTGAAGCGGGCTGGACTCGCCAGCACGATGAGGGTCGCAAAGCTGTTGAAAAAGCATTGGGGGCTGCCGTTAAAACCACCGTTGTAGAGAACGTGGCCGAAGGCGCTGACTCAGAGCGTGTGGTGCGTGATTTAGCGCAACAGGGACACGATGTGATTTTCACCACCAGTTTTGGTTACATGGAACCCACGCTCAAAGTGGCCAAAGAGTTTCCCAATGTGAAGTTTGAATCCATCACGGGTTATAAAACCGACGTCAATGTGTCCGTGGCCAATGCGCGCTATTACGAAGGTCGTTATTTGGCGGGTGTCGCAGCAGGGCGCATGACGCAATCCAATGTGGCGGGTTATGTGGCGGGCTTCCCCATTCCTGAAGTGCTGCAAGGCTTGAATGCCTTTGCCTTGGGCCTGCGCTCCGTGAACCCCAAAGCGCAAGTGAAAGTGGTTTGGTTGAACACATGGTTCGATCCAGCCAAGGAGCGCGACGCGGCATTTGCTTTGTTCAATCAAGCGGTAGATGTAATCACCTTCCACACAGCCTCCAATGCGGTGATGGTGGCCGCGCAAGAACGCGGCAAGATGGCCATTGCCTACCACTCAGACATGCGCAAAGTGGCGCCTGACGCGCAGTTGATGGCGGTCACCCATGAGTGGGGTGCTTATTACACGCAGCGCGTGAGTGATGTGCAAAAAGGCCAGTGGCGCACGGGCAATGTTTGGTCAGGTTTGAAAGAGGGCATGATTCGCGTTGGCGATTTTGGCCCTAAGTTGCCCGTCAAAGTACGCGATGAAATTGCGAAGGTTCAACAAGACATTGCGCAGGGCAAACGTCACCCATTCCAAGGCCCTATTTGGGACAACGAAGGCAAGTCGGTATTGGCAGCAGGTCAGCGACTGAGTGATGTTCAAATTTTGAACATGAGCTATGGCGTGGCCGGTGTGGTCGGCAAAATCACCCCTTGAAACAGATCGTTCCTCAACTGTCCAGTTGAATATTGCGGGTCTTGGCCAGTTGTGTCCAACGGGCCAAGTCAGCCTTCATGTACGCTCCAAATTCAGCCGGTTTCATGGGCATGAGTTCCACGGCCTCTGAACTTAATTTGTCTTTAAAGTCTGGCTGAGACAAAACATTTAGCATGGCATCGTTCAATACTTTCACGATGGAATCGGGCATGTTGGCTGGTCCCACTACGCCATACCATTGTTGTGCATCAAAGCCTTTCAGGCCTGCTTCTTCCAAAGTGGGTATGTCTTTCACTTGGGGATGCCGCTTGGTGCCGGTGACTGCGATGGCGCGTATTCGGCCACTCCGAATGTGCGGCAGTGCAGCGGCCAATCCTGGAAACATCATTTGCGTTTGGCCGCCAATCAAATCGGTGATGGCCGGCGCTATGCCGCGGTAAGGAATGTGCACCATGAAACTGTTGGTTTGCAATTTGAAAAGCTCAGCGGTAAGGTGGGTCAGCGAGCCCGAGCCCGCGGATCCGTAAGACAAGCGGCCAGGGTTTTGCTTCACATAGTCCATCAAGGCTTTGAAGTTTTGCGGGGGCAGGCTGGTATTGATGCAAAGCACGTTGGGCGTCGAGCCAATCATGCCAATGGGTGTGAAATCTTTTTCTGCGTCATAGGGGAGTTTGCGAGTTGCGGGGGAAGTGCCATGGGTGGCCACGTAGCCTTGCATCAGGGTGTAACCGTCGGGTGCGGCTCTGGCTGTGTTTTGGGCGGCAATGACGCCACCGCCACCGCCGAGGTTGTCCACCACCACCGATTGCCCGAGGGCCTTGGCCCAGCGCTCACAAAGAGCGCGTCCCACCATGTCAGAGCCACCCCCAGCAGCCACAGGCACGATGTACCGGATGGGTTTGTGAGGGAAGGCTGACTGAGCCTCACTCAGGCTTGGAAGCCCCATTAAAAAAGGACTGGCTTGAAGGAGGGTGCGTCGTTTCATGATGAATCTCAATTGAATCGTCTGGCTGAAAGTTTAGACCAGAAGCAACACTTTACAATGACAGATTGAATTCAAAGACTGTTTGAAAGACCTAGCAATGAGCATCAAAAGCGACAAATGGATCCGCCGCATGGCCCAAGAGCACGGCATGATTGAGCCTTTCGAGCCCGGGCAGGTGCGACAAAACGCTGTCGGCGAGAAAATTGTGAGCTATGGCACCAGCAGTTATGGGTATGACATTCGCTGCGCCCCTGAGTTCAAAGTGTTCACCAACATTTACAGCACGGTGGTGGACCCCAAAAACTTCGATGAAAAGAGCTTTGTGGACATCAACGCCGATGTTTGCGTCATTCCGCCCAACAGCTTTGCCTTGGCCCGCACCCTGGAATATTTCCGCATTCCCCGCAATGTTCTCACCATTTGTCTGGGCAAAAGCACCTACGCCCGTTGCGGGATTATTGTGAACGTGACCCCCTTCGAGCCTGAGTGGGAGGGTTACGTCACCCTTGAATTCAGCAACACAACCCCTCTTCCAGCCAAGATCTATGCAGGTGAGGGCTGCGCCCAAGTGCTGTTCTTTGAAAGCGATGAAGTTTGCGAGACCAGCTACAAGGATCGGGGTGGAAAATACCAGGGTCAGGTGGGTGTCACTTTGCCTAAGACTTAAAGTGCGACAATAGCGGGTTAATGACCGCCTCTTTTTCAAATCTATCGCTGGCTGAACCGCTGGCACGTGCCGTAGCCGAAATGGGCTACGAATCCATGACCCCCATTCAAGCCCAGGCCATTCCTGTGGTTTTGACGGGGAAAGATGTGATGGGCGCCGCGCAAACGGGTACCGGTAAAACCGCTGCTTTTTCCTTGCCGCTGCTCCAACGTCTCTTAAAGCACGAAAACACCTCGACTTCCCCTGCGCGACACCCAGTGCGAGCTTTGGTGCTCTTGCCCACCCGCGAACTGGCAGATCAAGTCGCGCAACAAATCAAGATGTACGCAAAGTACACCCAGATGCGCAGCGCCGTGGTTTTTGGCGGTATGGACATGAAACCGCAAACTCTTGAGCTCAAGCGAGGGGTGGAAATTTTGGTCGCCACCCCAGGACGCTTGCTGGATCACATCGAAGCAAAAAACGCGGTACTGAATCAAGTGGAGTATGTGGTCCTCGACGAAGCCGACCGCATGCTCGATATTGGCTTCCTGCCAGACTTGCAGCGGATTTTGAGTTTCTTGCCGAAGCAGCGCACCACACTCTTGTTTTCAGCCACTTTTTCCCCTGAAATCAAGCGTTTGGCGGGCAGCTACTTGCAAGACCCCATCACCATTGAGGTGGCCCGCCCCAACGAAACCGCCTCGACTGTGGAGCAGCGCTTTTATGCCGCTCAAGACGACGACAAACGTCGCGTCGTCAAGGCGGTGCTGAATCAGCGCGGCATCAAGCAAGCCTTCATATTTGTCAACAGCAAATTGGGTTGTGCTCGCTTGGCGCGATCGCTTGAACGTGAAGGTTTGAAAACCACAGCCTTGCACGGCGATAAATCTCAAGATGAGCGCTTGAAAGCCTTGGAATCCTTCAAAAAAGGGGAAGTCGATCTGTTGGTTTGCACCGATGTGGCGGCCCGTGGTCTGGACATCAAGGATGTGCCTGCGGTGTTCAACTTTGATGTGCCTTTCAATGCTGAGGACTACGTGCACCGCATTGGCCGAACGGGTCGCGCAGGTGCCTCTGGACTGGCCGTCACACTGGTCTCCCCCTCCGACATGCGCTTGGTGTCTGACATCGAAAAGCTCATTAAAACGAAGTTAGAAGTTGAGGCTTTTCCTTTGGAGGATGACCGTTCACGTGCCAACCTCAATGAAGGTCGGCGGGATGTCCGAAGAGATGAGCGCCGGGAAGACAGACGGCCTGAGCGTGGCTTTGAGCGCCGCCGAGAGGAAGACGAGCCGCGGGATCGTCGCAGCAGTTTCAGGCCTGCCCAAGTTTCCAGAGACCCCTTCTTTGAGAAGCCCTACGAGGCGCCTCTCTCAGAGCAAAATGGCCCCGCATCTTGGGAAGCCAGCCCTAAAACGGCGGCTCGTCCAGGCTTGTCAGCCAATATCAAAACCAAGCGCAAGGTGGCTGCTTTGTTCAAGGCGGGAGAATAAGCTTCGCCCTTAACCCGACAACTTGTCGGGTGAGGTTTTTCCCGAAATAAAACCTTTGCATTCCCCTGTCAAAATGCAGGGATGAATTTCAAATCACCCGTCACTTTGGCCCTCTTTGCGTTCGCCTCGTCTGGTGCGTGGTCGCAAAGTTCGACGCCAGCCAATGCGCCTGTCCAAGACATGGGCGCTGTCGAAATAAAAAGCAATCGCGACAACACGATGCAAGAGCGTCGGCAGTCCACTGCCGCCAAAATTGTCATTGGCCGAGAGGAACTGGACAAACAGGGCGACGGCACCTTGGGAGAAGTGCTCAAACGTTTACCGGGCATCACCATTCAAGGTTCACCTGGCCGTGGTGGCGCCATTCGCATGCGCGGCTTGGGCGGTGGATACACCCAAATTTTGTTAGATGGCCAGCGCGTACCACCAGGCTTTTCAATTGAGTCACTGACGCCGGAGATGGTTGAGAAGGTTGAAATCCTCCGTGCACCCACGGCAGAAACGGGTGCCCGTGCCATCGCAGGCACGGTGAACATCGTTCTGCGTGAAGGTCAACGCGCCAATCCCGATGATTTGAAAATTGGCACCAATTTCGAAAATGGCCACCGATCTGAAAATTTAAATTGGGTCCACAATATCAAGTCAGAGCCCTTGAATGGCAACTTCACCGTGTCGGCCATGAATTCTTGGCGACCAGACGATGCTTTGACGGTGACCGATTCTGATGTGAGCGGTCAAGGGCTTGTGCCCGATACCAGCGCTCACCGGGAGCGCAACTCACTGAGCTTAGGTCATCGACAAGGCATGAACGCCAGCGCCCGTTTGATGTGGCGAGGTGAAGAGGGGAAAACTCTGGTGCTCATGCCATTCATGGTGTACTCAGAATACGGCAATTTGGGACACATTGATCTCACAGAAAATAAGACGATCAGTGGCCTTCAACAACCTCTTGTCATCGACAGTGCCAACACCACCAACAACAGCCGTTTTGTTCTCACACGCTTGAATGGCCAATGGAACCAACGCTTATCAGCAGACTCCCGTTTTGAATTTAAATTTGGTTTGGGTGAATCTCATTACAAATATCGTTTCATGCAAACGGGTTTAACAGCCAGTGGTTTGCTCAACACCCTTCAGGAATCACAAAGCTTTAGAGATCTCTCGCAAAATTGGAACGGCAAAGTCACGCAGGTCTTGAGCAATGGCCATCAGTTGGTCAGTGGCGTGGAGCTCGAGGGCGTGCGCCGAACGGAAGAGGCCGTGGCCGAAGTTTCCGATGAGGCTGGCAACATGCGCGCACGGACCCAGCGCTGGGCCATTTACACGCAAGATGAATGGACAGTGAACCCCAACTGGAGTGCCCATGCTGGCATTCGCTACGAAAGTATTTTGACGGAGGGCAAAACAGAGGAGGGGGACAAACGCAATCAAAGCGCTGTACTCACGCCTTTGTTCCATGCAGTTTGGAAGCCTGTTCCCGAAAGTCGAGATCAAGTGCGCATGAGCCTCACGCGAAGCTACAAAACGCCTACCTTGTTTAACCTGGTTGCACGCACAGCCCTTTCCCGTGAAGCCAACAGCCCGACCCGTCAAGACCGCATCGGCAATCCTGGCCTAAGACCTGAATTGGCCACGGGCATCGATGTGGCAGTCGAACGCTACCTGTCAGAGGGTGGCGTTTTAAGTGCCAATGTTTTCAGGCGCAACATCAGCGACCTGATTCGCTATGTCACCACCGAACGGTACGACACAGTTTGGGCGCCAGGTCAAAGAAGATTTGTGTCCAGCCCCCAGAATGTGGGCGATGCGGTCACGCAAGGACTCGAGCTCGAAGCAAAATTCCGTTTGAATCAGGTCTGGCCTGATGTGCCCGCCATCGATGTTCGCACCAATGTGAGTTTCTTTGGCTCCAGAGTGTTGGATGTGATGGGGCCCAACAATCGCCTCGATCAGCAACCCAGCATGACAGCCAATCTCGGTGCGGATTATCGAATTCGTGGATTCCCACTGTCACTGGGCGGCAATGTGAATTACAACCCAGACTACACTACCCGAAGAACCGAGCAGCAATGGACTTACCAAGGTGCAAAACGTGTGGTCGATGTGTATGGTTTGTGGCGCATCTCTTCCGCCAATGCATTGAGAGTGACGGTCAGCAATCTCACGCCCCGTGATTACCTCACTGGCACCACCTTCATTGGCAATGGTTTTTCCGAAACTGCCAACACCCAGACCCGCAACTGGCAAACTGTGCAATTGCGTTTAGAAATGAAAATTTAACCCAAGGAATTCGATGAGCATGCAAACACCCGCTTGGTATGACAGCATGTACAACAACCGAGAGCTGGTTCCTGATTTTGATGTGCACTTTAACCATTGGACGGAAAGTTCCAAGGCCGCTCGAGCGTCTCACAAATGCCTTTTGGATGTGCCCTATGGCCATGGTGTGCAAGAAACATTGGATATTTTCCCAGCTAAAAAGCCCAACGCGCCAGTGGTCGTGTTCATTCATGGCGGCTACTGGCGCAGTCTCGACAAGTCGGACCAGTCGTTTGTTGCCCCGCCTTTGCACGACATGGGAGTCTGTGTGGTGGTGGTCAACTACGCCTTGTGCCCTGGCAAGCCAGGCGCTCCCGTGACTGTGCCCGACATTGCCCTGCAAATGACCCAGGCCTTGGCTTGGACTTGGCGCCACATTGCCAAGCATGGGGGTGATCCCATGCGTGTGACGGTGGTCGGTCATTCTGCGGGGGGACACTTGGCCGCCATGATGTTGGGGTGTCATTGGAAAGCAGTCGATCGCAGCATGCCCGCGAACTGGATTCAAAAGGCTTTGTCGATTTCTGGTTTGTATGACCTTGAACCCATCCGTCAAACTCCGTTTTTGCAGGTCTCTTTGAAGCTCACCCCGGCGCAAGTGAAAAAGGCCAGTCCCGCTTTGTGGCCAAGTCCTCGACAGGGCGTTTTGTATTCTGTTGCGGGTGGCAATGAAAGCGCAGAATTCCTGCGTCACAACCGATTGATTCATCAAAATTGGGGCCCGCGCGCAGTGCCTGTTTGTGAAAACTTAGCAGGCTTGAATCATTTCAGTATCTTGTCTGACTTTGCCCAAAAAGGCTCGCGCTTGAGGGCACTCATGCGGCAACTGATTGAGGCCTAAGCCTTTCATTCGGGTTCGATTTTGGCATCCCGAACCACTTTACCCCAGCGAGGCGCTTCGGCTCTGATCAAAGTGGCAAACTGCTCGGGCGTGCCGCCACCTATCTCATTGCCTTGGCTCAGAATTTTTTCTTTCACTTCGGGGTCTTGAAGTGCTTTGTTCAAAGCTGCGTTGAGCAGTTTGACCAGGTCGGAAGGGATGCCCTTCGGGGCCACCAAGCCTTGCCAGTTTTGTACCTCTACTGCAGGAAAGCCTTGCTCAGCCATGGTTGGTAGATCGGGCAACAGCGGAGACCTGGTTTTGCTCGTGATGGCCAGCGCACGAAGACGCGCGCCTTTGATGGCTGGCATGGCTGAGTACATTTGTTCAAACATCAAATTAACTTGACCACCCATGAGGTCTGTTGCACCTGCTGAGCCACTTTTGTAGGGGACATGAATCATGTCGATGTCAGCTGCATTTTCAAGCAAGGCACCACTGAGGTGGTGCGACCCACCAATGCCACCTGACGCATAACTGATCTTGCCAGGATTGGCTTTGGCCGCGGCCACGATGTCTTTGACTGACTTGTAAGGAGAGTCATTGCGAACCATCAAAATGAGGGGCCCCTTTTCTATCAAGCCAATGGGCACGATGTCGTTGAAGGGATCGAAGTTGAGTTTCTTGAACAAGGCATGGTTCACAGCCAAGGGCGCAAAGTTACCCATGCCAATGGTGTAGCCATCGGGCTTGCCTCGGGCAATCGCTTCTGTGCCAATGTTGCCGCCAGCGCCTGCTTTGTTGTCAATGATGATGGATTGACCCAAGAGCACAGTCATGGCCTTGGCCACTTGGCGTGAACGCGAGTCGGCGTTGCCGCCAGCAGCATAGGGACAAATCCAGGTAATGGATTTGCTAGGGTACTTGTCTTGAGCCTGAACAAGGCTGGGCAAGAGTGCTGCGCTGAAAGCGGTTTGAATGAGTTGGCGGCGTTTCATGATAGGGGTTTTTTGTGTACAAAAAGTTTATGTTGTGCCATCGACAGCGGCTTTACATCAGCAAATGCTCACCCGCATTGTCGCCACCCAAAATGACGTAATTCACTTTGCGAATGTCCATCAATTTGGTACCGCCTGAATAGCTGATGGAGCTTTGGGTGTCTTGCTCCATCTCGATCAGTGTATTGGCCAAGCTGCCCTTGATGGGCTCCAAAATACGCTTGCCTTCAACGTGCTTGTATTCGCCTTTGTTGAAGTCTGAAGCTGAGCCGTAGTATTCCTTGTACAGCTTGCCATCCACCTCAACGGTGGCGCCGGGAGACTCTTCATGGCCTGCCAACATGGAGCCAATCATGATCATGGTAGCGCCAAAGCGAATGCTCTTGGCAATGTCGCCATGCTCCCGAATGCCGCCATCGGCGATGATGGGCTTGGTGGCTACACGAGCACACCATTTGAGCGCTGACAACTGCCAGCCCCCCGTGCCAAAACCAGTTTTAAGTTTGGTGATGCAAACCTTGCCAGGGCCAATGCCCACTTTGGTTGCGTCGGCGCCCCAGTTCTCCAGATCAATGATGGCTTCGGGTGTGCCAACGTTGCCCGCAATCACAAAAGACTTTGGCAACTTCTCTTTCAATGTGTGAATCATTTTTTGCACGCTGTCGGCATGGCCATGGGCAATGTCGATCGTGATGTATTCAGGGGAGAGGCCTTCAGCGACTAATTTGTCTACGGTGTCGTAATCAGGGGTTTTGACGCCCAAAGAAATAGACGCATACAAACCTTTGGCATTCATGTCGCGAACGAACTGGAGATTGTCCAGATCGAAGCGGTGCATGACATAGAAGTAACCGTTTTGAGCCATCCAGGTGCAAATCTTCTCGTTCACCACAGTCTTCATGTTGGCCGGGACGACCGGAAGACGAAATTGACGGCCACCCAGCTCTACGCTGGCGTCGCATTCAGAACGGCTTTCTACACGGCATTTGCGAGGAAGCAACAAGACATTGTCGTAATCAAAAATTTCCATTTAACCAAGCTCCAAAAGGATCGTTGAAAGAACGAATGAGCGCTTGGCTTGGCCGGTTTTTTTGACTGCCTTTTTTTGGGCAAAAAAAACCGGGCGCAAGTATCTTGGGCCCGGTATCTGATTCTACTCGTTTTGTTTTGCATTTTGGCAACAAGGCGCCAGGAGTTTCTACAATCGGGGGATGTACGACCCAACGACCCTGCTGAGCAAGCTCAACCCTGAACAACTTCGGGCAGTCACGCTTCCCTCTGAATCAGCCCTTATTCTGGCGGGGGCAGGTTCGGGCAAAACCCGCGTATTAACCACCCGGATTGCTTGGTTATTACAGACTTCTCAGGTGGGGTCTGGGGGTATTTTGGCAGTGACCTTCACCAACAAGGCTGCCAAGGAGATGATGCTCAGATTGCAAGCCATGTTGCCCGTCAATGTGCGCGGCATGTGGATTGGCACTTTCCACGGGCTGTGCAACCGGTTTTTGCGGGCCCATTACAAGATGGCCAATTTGCCCCAAACCTTCCAAATCTTAGACACCCAAGACCAGTTGTCGGCCATCAAGCGTTTGTGCAAGCAACACAGCGTAGACGACGAGCGATTTCCACCCAAGCAATTGCAGTGGTTCATTGCGGGTTGCAAAGAAGACGGGCAGCGCCCTCAGAATGTTGATGTCAGAGACGACGAAACTCGTCGCAAAGTTGAAATTTATCAAATCTACGAAGATCAATGTCAACGCGAAGGCGTGGTGGATTTTGCGGAACTGATGTTGCGATCTTTTGAGTTACTCAGAGACAATGAGGCCATTCGACTGCATTACCGCGCGCGCTTCAAACACGTGTTGATAGATGAGTTCCAAGACACCAACAAGCTTCAATATGCTTGGATCAAAATGATTGCAGGATTACCCGCTGAGCAGGGCGGTGCGGTCTTGGCAGTTGGTGATGATGACCAAAGCATTTACGCTTTCCGCGGCGCACGGGTGGGAAACATGGCCGATTTTGTTCGGGAGTTTGGTGTGCAACACCAAATCAAGCTGGAGCAAAACTACCGCAGTTACAGCAATATTTTGGATTCGGCCAATGCCCTCATTGGCAACAATAAAAATCGTTTAGGCAAAAATCTGCGCACCGATCAAGGGGCTGGCGAACCGGTTCGTGTTTATGAATCCACCAGTGACTTTGCAGAAGCACAGTGGCTGGTCGATGAAATTCGCCAACTGGTGAAAGGCGATGGTTTCACGCGCAAAGAAGTGGCGCTTCTTTACCGCAGCAATGCGCAAAGCCGAGTGATGGAAACAGCACTTTTCAATGCGGGTGTGCCCTACAAAGTCTATGGTGGGCTTCGATTTTTTGAGCGGGCCGAAATCAAGCACGCTTTGGCCTACTTGCGCATTTTGGAAAATCCGAATGATGACACCAGCTTCTTGCGAATTGTGAATTTTCCTCCGCGCGGCATCGGCGCACGCAGTGTTGAGCAATTGCAAGATGCGGCCAAAGGATTGGGCTGCTCATTGCACGACGCTGTCAGCACCACAGCCGGCAAGGCAGGCGCCAAGCTGGCTGGTTTTGTGGCCATGATCGATGTCATGCGTGAGCAAACACCGGGCTTGACCCTGCGCGAAATCATCGATCTGGTGCTGGACAAAACGGGCTTGGTGGAACATTACAAAGCCGAAAAAGATGGCGCTGACCGTGTTGAAAATTTGGAAGAGTTGGTCAACGCAGCCGAGAGTTTTGTCACACAAGAAGGCTTTGGGCGCGATGCTGAAGCCACCGTGGCGGAAATGGCGCCCATCGAAGAGGATGGAGAAGTCATGTCGCCTTTAGCGGCTTTTTTGACGCATGCAGCCTTGGAGGCTGGTGACAACCAAGCTCAGGCGGGCGAGGATGCCATTCAGCTCATGACAGTGCACGCAAGCAAAGGTTTGGAGTTTGATGCGGTGTTCATCACAGGTCTTGAAGAGGGATTGTTTCCTCATGAAAATTCCATGAACGACTACGACGGACTGGAAGAAGAACGCCGACTTATGTATGTGGCCATCACACGAGCGCGCAAGCGTTTGTATTTGAGCCATTCTCAAACACGGATGTTGCACGGTCAAACGCGTTATAACCTGAAGAGCCGCTTCCTCGATGAATTGCCTGAGGCTTGTCTGAAGTGGATCACGCCAAAGCATTCAGGCTTTGCAACCGGTCTGGGCGGCGGCTGGACTTCGCCAGCACAGGCATTTCAAGCCCGTCCCGCTTGGGGTCAAAGTGGCTTGGGTTCCTCAGAGACCTACAAAAGCCCGCCGGTGCCTGTGCAAAAATCAGAGCCTTCGCATGGCATCAAAGTGGGCATGAAGGTATTCCATCCTAAATTTGGTGAAGGCAAGGTCTTGGCTGTAGAAGGCGCTGGTGCCGATGCCAGAGCGCAAGTGAATTTCCCTCGACATGGGGTGAAGTGGTTGGCATTGTCGGTTGCCAAACTCACGCCTGTTGAATGATTTAAATTGAAACCAGAGGACAACATGAAAATTGAAAAAGATACCGTGGTAACTTTGAAATACAAAGTGACCAACGCGCAAGGCAAACTCTTAGATGCGCCTGAAGAACCGATGGCCTATTTGCATGGTGGTTATGAAAACACCTTGCCCAAAATCGAAGAGGCTTTGGCAGGTCAAGAAAATGGTTACCAAATCACACTGACGCTTCAAGCGGTTGACGCTTTCGGTGTGCGAGATGAAAGCCTCTTGCAAACCATGCCCAAGAAAGATTTTCCAGCAGGTGTGAAAGTGGGCGGCCAATTGCGTGGTCGGACGCCCGATGGCCGCGACGCCGTTTTCACGGTCACTAAAATCAAGGGCGATACCGTCATGTTGGACGGTAACCACCCGTGGGCGGGTCAAACTTTGAAGTTTCAGTTGCATGTGACGGATGTGCGTGCCGCCATTGCAGAAGAAATTGAACACCGCCATGTGCACGGTGCGCATGGTCACCATCACTGAAGGACCGACAGGTTCTGTCATAAAGCTGAATTAAAAAAGTCTGCAGAAGCAGGCTTTTTTATGCTTCTGTTTGGCTGCCTGGTAAAGGCAGGTCAAAACAATCTTTGACGCTGAAATAAACCGATGTGAAAAACATGGCCGCCATCAGCAGGGCACCGGGCATCAGGACCGCGGCAGTCAGGTCATTGCCACCAAGGGCGCCGCTGAGGGTCAATATCAGGGTGGCGCCTGTCACGAAGACGGCGGCCCAAGCCAGCAGGTACACCGCAAAAGCTCCCAGGTTGCGCCAACAAGCCACTGCGCTGAAGAACATGCTTTTGACAGGAGGGACGCCATACCAATGAACCAAGGCAGGCGCATGCCAGAAAAGCATTGACAAAGGAATGTAGAGAATCGTGGCCAACCACATGGCCATTTGAAAGTCAGCGCCATTGACCAACTCTGGCGTGATGGGGGCGTTGGCCAAATAAACTTTGGCAAAAGCGCCGCCATCCACCAGCGCCGACAATGCCATGACAAGCAAGAAGCTGAGGGCATAAAGGACACCTAAGACCATCATGGCTTTCAAGCGTTGCTGGCCTGCACGAAAGGCCACCATTAAAACGGTAGGCATGGGAAATTTGCCCAAACTGGCTTGCTCGGTGGCAACCATGAGCCCCAAGGTGGCGGCAGGCAGAATAAGCAAGGCCATGGCAGATCCAATGACTGGCACCATGGACAACAAAGACACCCAGGCCATGAATAAAAAGAACAAACCGGTGAATGCCAAAGGCTGACGCCAAAAAGTACGGATGCCATCCTTGACCCACGTCAGGCCTTTTTTGACGGGAACAATGTTGAGTTTCATGCCCAAAGCTTAAGCGGTGAAGCCAATCGAGCCCTCAATACCCGTTCGAAGTGGGTGGGATCATGGGGCTTGAGCATGGTGGCATCGCGCGGTAGGTGGAAATCCCACAGCCTAGATATCCAAAAACGCAAAGCACCGGCGCGCAGCATGGCAGGCATCAATTGTCTTTCTGCAGCACGCAGAGGGCGTATCGATTGATAGGCGTTTAGCAAGGCATGTGCACGCTGCGCATGGTGCTCACCGGTCTCTAAGTCAATGCACCAATCGTTCAAGCACACTGCCAAATCGAACAGCCAAGTGTCAACCCCCGCAAAATAAAAGTCGAAGAAGCCAGTGAGCACATCACCCTCAAACATGACGTTGTCTCGAAACAAATCGGCATGCACCGGACCCTTGGGCAAAGCTTGGTAGGCTGCGCCTTGAGCGATGTGATTTTGATAGGCCAACTCGCTTTTTAGCAACCGCGCCTGCGCCTCCTCTAAGTGGGGCAGCACCACCGGCACAGTTTCGTTCCACCAGCTCAAGGCTCGCAAGTTGGGTTGGATCCTGTTGAAGTCCTCACCAGCCAAATGCATGTGGGCTAACATTTTTCCCACCTCAGAACAGTGCACAGCCGCGGGACTCAGTTGACTTTTTCCAGTTAATTTGTTCACCACGGCAGCGGGTTTGTCACACAGCGTGTGCAGGATGTCACCCCCGCTGTTGGCGGCTGGATTGGGAACCGGGATGCCTTTTTCTGCCAAGTGCTTCATGAGAAACAAATAAAAAGGCAGTTGCGCATGGGTCAAGCGTTCAAACAAGGTGAGTACGAAGTCACCCAGATCGGTGGTGGCGAAATAATTGGTGTTTTCGATGCCACCCTCTATGCCCTTTAACTCGGTCAGTCTGCCTAAACCAAGTTGGGACATGAGCAATTCGGCTTGTTCTTCGGTAACGGGCGTAAAAACAGCCATGGCTTAAAGGAGGGTGAGTTGGGTGAAAAAGGGGCCCAAGGGCGTCGCGAAATGCATGGACAGATTGTAGAGGGTGTTGAGCGTGAATTTGCCTGCCAAATGAGGAGCAAATCCCGCTGAGGACAGGCACAATTGGGGCATGAGCGACAAGAAAACCTTACTGTTGGTCGATGGCTCCAGCTATCTGTACCGAGCCTTCCATGCCATGCCTGATTTGAGGGCAGTGCCTGGCGACCCATCCAGCCCCGCCACTGGGGCCATTCGGGGCATGATCAATATGATGGAACGCCTGCGCAAAGACATCCCCGCAGAGTATGCGGTGTGTGTGTTTGACGCCAAGGGTCCGACCTTTCGCGACGAAATCTACCCAGAGTACAAGCAAAACCGCAGCCCCATGCCGGACGATTTGCGATCGCAAATTCAACCCATCCACGAGTTGGTTCGGTTGATGGGTTGGAAAGTATTGGATGTGCCTGGGGTCGAAGCCGATGATGTGATTGGTACCTTGGCTGAATTGGGTTCATCTCAAGGCATTGAAGTGGTGGTTTCAAGTGGCGACAAAGACTTGGCGCAGTTGGTCAACGAGCGCATCACCATCATCGACACCATGAACGGCAAGCGCCGGGATTTGGCAGGCGTTCAAGAAGAATTTGGTGTGCCTGCCAGCCTCATGCTCGACTATCAAATCTTGGTGGGCGATACGGTGGACAACGTGCCGGGAGTGCAGAAAGTGGGTCCCAAAACAGCCGCCAAACTCCTGTTGGAATTCGGATCTTTGGACAACTTGATGGTCCATGCCGATCAAATCAAAGGTGTGGTGGGAGAGAACCTGCGAAAGGCGGTGGACTGGCTGCCCACAGGCCGCAAGTTGCTTAAAATTCGCACCGATTGTGATTTGAACGGGTATGTGCCCGAGTGGCCATCACTTGAGACCATTCGCTTGGCCCCCCCGAATGAGGCTGAGTTGTTGGACTTCTACCAAAAATATGGCTTCAAAGGCTTGGTGAAAAGCAGGGGCGCGGGTGACACAGTTGCTTCAGGTTTTGGCAAACCCCAGTCCAAATCTGCCTTCGTTTCCATGGACGATTTGTTTGCTGAGCCCGAACCGGTTGTTACCGTCACTGGCGACAAGCATTACGAAACTATTTTGACTTGGGCACAGTTTGACGCTTGGTTGCCCAGGCTGGAATCAGCAGACTGTGTGGCCATCGACACTGAAACCACCTCCCTCGATGCCATGCGCGCCGAATTGGTCGGTATCAGTTGGAGTGTCAAACCTGGTGAGGCAGCCTACTTGCCTTTGCGGCATGAGGGACCCGATGCGCCTGAGCAATTGCCCATGGCAGAAGTGCTGACCAAACTCAAGTCATGGCTGGAGAATCCCCTCAAACTCAAAGTGGGCCAGCACATCAAATACGATCGGCATGTGTTTGCCAATCAAGGCATTGAAGTGCATGGCTATGCGCACGACACCATGTTACAGAGCTATGTGTTGGAAGTCCACAAGCCCCATGGTTTGACCAGCTTGGCATTGCGCCATGTGGGCCGAACAGGCATCACTTATGAAGATTTGTGCGGGAAGGGCGTGCATCAAATTTCATTTTCACAGGTGGCTGTCGAGAAGGCCTCAGAATATTCTTGTGAAGATTCTGATCAGTGTTTGGATGTGCATGGTGTGTTGTGGCCGCGCATTCAGGCGGATGACAAGCTGCGGGCCATTTATGACATTGAAATTGCCACCAGCGAAGCTTTGTTTCGCATCGAACGCAACGGTGTTCTCATTGATGGCCCTACCTTGGCAGCTCAAAGCCAAGCGCTGGGTCAGCGCATCCTGCAACTTGAAACCGAGGCTTATGAAATTGCAGGCCAGCCTTTCAACTTGAGCAGCCCGAAACAATTGGGGGAAATCTTTTTTGACAAGCTCGGCTTGCCTGTGATTAAGAAAACGGCCACGGGCGCACGCAGCACCGACGAAGAAGTTTTGGAGAAATTGGCGGAGGACTATCCGTTGCCTGCGCGCATTTTGGAGCATCGCAGTTTGTCAAAGCTCAAAGGCACCTACACCGACAAACTGGCGCACATGGCCTTGCCTAGAACGGGCAGGGTGCATACCCACTACGCACAAGCGGTGGCCGTTACAGGTCGCCTTTCAAGCAATGATCCGAATTTACAAAATATCCCCATTCGCACGGCGGAAGGTCGCAAAGTGCGCGAAGCCTTTGTGGCCCCTGCAGGCAGTTTGATTGCCAGTGCAGATTACTCTCAAATTGAACTGCGCATCATGGCCCACTTGAGTGGCGATGAAGCTTTGCTGCGGGCCTTTCACCAAGGCTTGGATGTGCACAAAGCCACGGCAGCTGAAGTGTTTGGTTCATCACCCGATCAGGTCTCCAGTGAACAACGCCGGTATGCCAAAACCATCAACTTCGGTTTGATCTACGGCATGAGTGCATTTGGCTTGGCCAAAGCTTTAGGCATCGAGAATGGTGCGGCCAAAAATTACATTGAACGTTACTTTCAGCGCTTTGCGGGTGTGAAGCGCTACATGGACGAAACACGCGAGCAGGCTAAATCGCAGGGTTATGTTGAAACCGTGTTTGGCAGACGTTTGTATTTGCCAGAAATTAATTCGCCCAATGGGCCAAGGCGCGCGGGTGCAGAGCGTGCTGCCATCAATGCGCCTATGCAGGGGACAGCCGCCGACCTGATCAAGCTGGCCATGATTGCAGTACAGGCTGGCATCGACAAAGAGCAACGCAAAACCAAAGTGATCATGCAAGTGCACGATGAGTTGGTGTTTGAAGTGCCTGAAGATGAAGTGGCATGGCTCAAGCTAGCCGTACCGAAATGGATGGCCGAAGTGGCCACGCTCAAAGTGCTTTTGTTGGCAGAGGTGGGTGTGGGGCTCAATTGGGACCAAGCGCATTGAGTGCGACATGCAAGCCCTTGGAAAATTCAAAGCTGCTTTAACAAGCTCAGAGTTGCAGGTGTTGCACCAATGCTTGTCTGACGCCATGCAGGCTTTGCCTGAGAATTTCATGGCATGGTATTTAGGCAGCTCAAACAGGGCTACAGGCCACCTAGATCCCGAGCATGCCAAAATTTTACAAAGTCTTCGGCAAGATTGGAAGTCCTTGCCCCAAGGTCTTTCTTGGGACACGCCAGAAAAAACCCCCGCATCCAGAAGCCTTGCGCTGGCACAGTTAGCGGAGGATC
>CANJOS010000033.1 GCA_947476015.1 Comamonadaceae bacterium
AAATGATGCGCGTTTTTCTTGAATTTCAGCCAACTGAAACTGTGAAATTCCGCCTAAGCGAAACAATGTGGGTGATCTTGCAATGCTCAAAGATTCCCATTGCTTTAAATCGATTTTTGCTAACCCAGCGGCAAGGTTTGCGACCGTGTTTGCTGTCGTGATGGACTGCTGAGGTTCAAATGAGAGAGATGCCCTTTGGGCTTCTGGTATCCATTGCTTTAAATGAATCCAAGCTAGGGCTTCCTGTTGCTGAGCATTTGTAACTTCCTGAGTCACTTGCTGTAAACGCAGTTTTGAAAATTGGACTTCACTGAGTGAGGACATGCCCTGCTCTGCACGCCTTTCAATCTTGCTTAGGAGCTGCGATTGAGTGTCTTTGCTTTTGAGTAAAGCAACTCGATACCTTTTGGCTATGACCACTTCCGCCCAAGCTTGCAATGTTTTCAGAGCCAATGCTTGTTGAATTTCTGCCAACCTTGCGGTTTCAATTTCCTGATTGGCCTGTGCCTTGTTGGATTGCGCTGTGAGTCGGCCACCTGTCCAGAGTGCTTGCTGTAATCTGAATGTCACAACTTGTTGAGCGCCTGCATAGGCGGGATCTGGTAACTGGGTTTGTACGCGCTCCATCGACAAAGAAGGGGTCGGCCAAAAAGCTTGTTGCGCAATCAGGACGTCTAGCCCTGCAGCCTGCATGGATTGCAACTGGCTTTTAACTTGAGGATGCTCAGTCATGACTTTCTGTAACAGAAAGCTCAAAAATACGGGGGAGTTGGAAAAAACTTGCGCCTGTTCGATCAGGCCAGAATCAGGATCTTTTGCGTTGGAATAAAGCGCTTGGACGCTTATCAACGCAAAAATACTCAGCAGAACGTGCCTGAGTATGCTTTTATAGGTGTGTGTAAATGCTATTAAAAACTTTATTGTTATCAATATTATATTGATATAAATCAATTCCTTGAGATTAATCACTGAGTGAAAACGCCTAGCTTGATCAAAGTGTGCTGTAAGCTAAGTTAGACTTTCTACTCTGTATGATGTGTCACTGCCAAACAGGAGAATGGGTTCTGGGCAGTCTAATTTAGATCGTTTTAGTATTCATTTACAGTTTTAATTAACCATTTTGGAAATATTCATGACACGTCGCACACTCATATCTGGGCTCATCACTTCTGCCGCTGTCATTGCAGGGTTCACCTTGTCTGCGGCGTCCTTTGCTCAAGGCAAAGATCTCAAAATTGCCCACATTTACAGCAAGACGGGTCCCTTGGAGGCCTACGGAAAGCAAACCCAAGTCGGCTTGATGATGGGTTTGGACTACGCTACCGGTGGCACCATGCAAGTGGGTGGCCGCAAATTGGTGGTCATTGAAAAAGACGACCAAGGAAAGCCTGACTTGGGCAAAAACCTCTTGGCAGCAGCCTACGGCGATGACAAGGTTGACCTTGCTGTGGGGCCAACTGCATCTCCGGTGGCCTTGGCCATGTTGCCCGTTGCTGAGGAATACAAAAAGATCTTGTTGGTGGAGCCTGCCGTGGCCGATTCCATCACAGGTGACAAGTGGAACAAATACATCTTCCGCACGGGTCGCAACAGCAGCCAAGACGCTATTTCAAATGCCGTCGCGTTGGACAAAGCAGGCTACACCATTGCCACCATGGCGCAAGATTCAGCATTTGGTCGAGATGGTGTGAAGGCCTTCCGTGAATCTTTGAAAAATGCCAAACTGGTCCACGAAGAGTATTTACCACCCGCAACCACTGATTTCACGGCGGGTGCACAGCACTTGATCGACAAACTCAAATCTCAGCCAGGTCGCAAAATTATTTTCATCATATGGGCGGGCGGCAATCCTTTCAAAATTGCCGACATGGACTTGAAGCGTTACGGCATTGAAATTGCCACAGGTGGCAACATTCTTCCAGCCATGGTGGCCTACAAGCAGTTTCCAGGGATGGAAGGTGCTGCTTATTATTACTTCGGCATGCCTAAGAACACAGTCAACGACGCCATGGTGGCACGTCATTACACGCAATTCAAATCGCCCCCTGACTTTTTTACAGCAGGTGGCTTTGCTTCTGCCATGGCCTTGGTCACAGCCTTGAAGAAAACCAATGGCAACACCGATGCCAGCACGCTCATCACCGCCATGGAAGGCATGAGTTTTGACACACCCAAAGGCAAAATGACTTTCCGCAAAGAAGATCACCAAGCGATGCAAAGCATGTACCACTTCAAAATCAAAGTTGATCCTGCTTTTGCTTGGGGTGTCCCTGAACTCATCCGTGAAATCAAACCTGAAGAAATGAACGTTCCCATTCGCAACAAGCGTTGAGTTTTGTTTTCTAGGTTTCATTCAGTTGGGTATTCTTCAAACGCAAGACCTCACGGTTCGCTTTGGCGGGCATGTAGCGGTCAATGCCGTGTCATGTCGCTTTGAGCCTGGCACCTTAACGGCCATCGTGGGCCCCAATGGTGCAGGTAAAACCACCTACTTCAATTTGATATCAGGACAGCTGCCAGCATCAGAGGGCAGGGTCCATTTGGATGGGAAAGAACTCACGGCCCTGAGTGCTTCTGCGCGCACCCGTGCTGGACTGGGCCGCGCATTTCAACTCACCAACTTATTTCCTCACTTAACTGTTTTGGAAAATATTCGCTTGGCGGTCCAAGCCACAGAATCGGGTAATCATTTGAGGGGTCTCAATTTGTGGTCTATTTGGGAAGACCATTCAAAACTCACTCAATTGGCTGAGTCAATCCTTGAGCAAGTTGCCATGGTGCCGCAAGCGCAATCGGTTGTCGCCAGTTTGCCGCATGGCGATCAACGCAAATTGGAAGTGGCGCTTTTAATGGCCCTCAGGCCTTCGGTGTACATGTTTGACGAGCCAACAGCCGGCATGAGTCAAGACGAAGCGCCGGTCATTTTGGATTTGATTCGTCAATTGAAAAGGGACAAATCAAAAACCATTTTATTAGTGGAACACAAAATGGATGTGGTCAGGGAGTTGGCAGATCGGATCATTGTGTTGCACAACGGTCAGTTGGTGGCCGACGGCGAGCCTGCAGAAGTGATGGCCTCGGCTGTGGTGCAAGAAGCTTATCTTGGTGCAAAACCGAAAGAGATTGCCTCATGAGTCAATCCAATGTGTTGCTCAGCCTGAAAGATGTGCACACCCACATTGGGGCTTATCACATTTTGCATGGTGTGAACATGGAAGTTCCTCGTGGCGAAGTCACCCTGCTATTGGGCCGCAACGGCGCGGGTAAAACAACCACACTTCGAACCATCATGGGTTTGTGGCAAGCCTCGCATGGGGAAATCCATTTCAATGGACACAATATCACCCCAATGAGAACCCCTGACATTGCCTCACTCAACGTGGCTTATGTGCCAGAAAATATGGGAATCTTTGCCGACCTCACCGTAGAAGAAAACATGTTACTGGCAGCCAGAATGTCATCCCGTGCCAATCAAATGGATGAAGATCGATTGGCATGGATCTGTGCCATGTTTCCTGCTGTGGAAAAGTTTTGGCATCACCCTGCAGGCAAGTTGTCGGGCGGGCAAAAGCAAATGTTGGCGGTAGCTCGTGCCATGGTGGAGCCGCGCGACTTGCTCATTGTGGATGAACCCAGCAAGGGCTTGGCGCCTTCCATTGTGCAAAACATGATGGACGCCTTTCGAAAGATGAAAGCCAGTGGTGTTAGTATTTTATTGGTGGAGCAAAACATACACTTCGCGCAGCAGTTGGGCGACAGTGTGGCCGTGATGGACAACGGTCGGGTCATCCATGCGGGTAGCATGGTGGCACTCACTGAAAACCCTGAATTGCAAAAATCTTTGTTGGGCTTGGCGTTGTGATGGTCAGCTTCAAAACCAATTTTGATTTCAAGCCCTTGTTGCTGCTACCTTTGCTGGCATTGATTGCTTTGCCCCTCATTGATTCTTTCGACACATGGCTCACATTGAGTGTGGCTGGCTTGGCCATGGGAATGATTATTTTCATCATGGCGTCTGGTCTGACACTTGTTTTTGGTTTGATGGATGTCCTGAACTTTGGCCATGGCGTTTTCATTGCATTGGGCGCTTTTGTGGCGACCACCGTGTTGTCAAGTATGTTGGATTGGACGCAGTCCTCTGAGCTTTGGCGCAATCTGGTAGCAGTGGGCGTTGCGATGGCGCTGGCCATGTTGGCAGCAGCCATCATCGGTCTGGCGTTCGAGCGCTTGATAGTGCGACCTGTCTATGGACAACACCTGAAACAAATTTTGATCACCATGGGCGGCATGATCATTGGTGAAGAATTGATCAAAGTGATTTGGGGTCCCTTGCAAATTGCTTTGCCATTGCCTGAGGCCATGCGCGGCTCATTGCTGTGGGGCGATGCATCGCTGGAAAAATATCGCCTCATGGCTGTGGTAGTGGGCTTGTTCGTTTTTGCTTTTCAAGCATGGACCTTGAGCAGAACCAAAGTTGGCTTGCTCATTCGAGCGGGTGTGCAAGACCGCGAAATGGTGGAAGCCTTGGGTTACAAAATTCGACGATTGTTCGTGGGTGTGTTTGTGGTGGGCAGTGCCCTGGCTGGTTTAGGCGGCGTGATGTGGGGGCTCTACCAGCAAAATGTAGTACCTCAAATGGGCGCACAAGTGAACGTGCTCATCTTCATTGTCATCATCATGGGCGGCTTGGGATCCACAGGCGGCGCTCTGATTGGCGCACTCATGGTGGGCTTGATGGCCAATTACACAGGGTTTTTACTGCCGAAACTGGCATTATTTTCCAACATTGCGCTCATGGCTGCAATCTTGTTATGGCGGCCACAAGGTGTCTACCCTGTGGCCAATCGCTAGACCTCTGCGAAAATTCGACCATGTTGAAGCGTTTACTTTCCAATGATTTACCCAAAAGCATCTGGTTGACTTGGCTGTTGGTCGCCATTTTTTTGGGCTTGGCTTTCGCACCATTTCTGTTTCCAGGAGTGAAAGCTTTGTCAGTGGCTGCCAAAATTTTGGTCTTTATTGTGTTGGTCGCTAGTTTTGATTTGTTGCTGGGATACACCGGCATTGTGAGTTTTGCCCATACCATGTTTTTTGGCATAGGGGCTTATGGTGTTGCCATGTCTTCCAGTCACTGGGGTCCTTCATGGAGCAGTATCGGCCTTGGCATTGCATTGGCGCTGCTTTTAAGCTGGATCTTGGCCATACTGATTGGTTTATTTTCCTTGCGCGTGCGTGCCATATTCTTTGCCATGATCACCTTGGCGGTAGCGGCAGCGTTTCAAACATTCGCCTCTCAATTGTCAGAGTGGACCGGTGGTGAAGATGGACTGAGCTTTAAATTGCCTTCTTTGTTGCTGCCCAGCACGGAGTTCAGTGATACCCCTTTGTGGGGCGTGAATTTAGATGGACGTTTGCTTTGCTATTACCTGTTGTTTGTTGCCGCGGCCATTCAATTCATGATGCTTCTTCGAATTGTCAACTCGCCTTTTGGTCGAGTGTTGCAGGCCATTCGTGAAAATGAATTCAGGGCTGAAGCCATTGGTTATCGCGTCGTGATTTACAGAACTTTGTCGAGTGTGTTGTCTGCTTTGTTTGCATGTTCGGCAGGCGTCATGCTGGCTGTTTGGTTGCGTTACAACGGACCAGACACGTCGCTTAGCTTTGAAATCATGATGGATGTATTGCTCATCGTGGTCATTGGGGGTATGGGCACACTTTATGGCGCAGCCATAGGCGCTGTGTTGTTTTTGTGGGCTCAAAGTTATTTACAAGACCTGCTGCGCTGGGCCAGCGAGGCCTCGCAAGCTTGGCCAGTCTTGGCCGCACTCTTGTCACCAGACCGGTGGCTGCTTTGGTTGGGCCTCTTGTTTGTCTTATCGGTCTATTATTTTCCGACGGGCATTGTGGGCAGACTTCGTGCACATGCAGTACGAGCAGATAAAGCTGTACCTTGAGATGTTTTCAGGCACTGCGCATGCCTCCGATCACAGGGGATATTTGAAGCTGCAGACCTTAGTCTTTGGCGCCCATAGACAAAGCAAGAGGTCTCACGCTTTTTAGGGCGGCTGAATTTTTGGCGGTGGCATCCTCAGTGGTTGGCCAGCCTTGCAAATGTTGTTCGCAAATAGTTGCCATGGCTTCAATCCATGAAGGTTCATCGTTCAGGCAAGGAATGTAATTGAAACTTTGGCCGCCCGCATGCATGAATGCTTCTCTGCCTTCCATGCTTATTTCTTCCAGTGTTTCTAAGCAATCGCCGGTAAAGCCTGGGCAAACCACATCGACACTTCGAGTGCCAGCTTGTGCCAAGGCTACCAGCGTGGGCTCGGTATAGGGCTCCAGCCATTTGGCTTTTCCAAATCGAGATTGAAAAGTCACTTGGTATTGGTCTTTGCTTAAAGCTAATTTTTCAGCCAAAAGACGACCTGTTTTGTAGCACTCACAGTGGTATGGATCGCCCAATTGCAAGGTGCGTTCTGGAACGCCATGAAAACTCATGACCAGTTTTTCTGAACGACCGTTGTCATGCCAGTGCTTCTGAATGCGCGTGGCCAAGGCGTGGATATAGCCTTCGTGATCGTGATAGTGATTGACAAAACGAAATTCAGGCAGGTTTCTCGTTTGCAGGCCCCAGCGATAAACAGCATCAAAAACAGGTGCCGTTGTGGTGCCGCTGTATTGTGGGTAGGCGGGCAATAACAAAATCCGAGTGGCGCCCTCAAGTCTCAGGGCCTCAATTTGTGATTCGATGCTAGGCTGACCATAAGTCATGGCGTATTTCACCAAGACATCGTGTCCACGCGCTTTGAGTTCTGCGGCCAAACCCTGTGCTTGTTTGTCTGTCCATACGCGAAGGGGGGAGCCTTCTTCTGTCCAAATGCTGGCGTACTTGGCTGCAGATTTTGAGGGGCGGACGCGCAAAATAATGCCATGCAAAATGAGCCACCAAATGGGTTTGGGAATTTCTACGACGCGTGAATCGCCCAAAAACTGAGCCAAATATTGGCGCAAGGCCGGTGCTGTGGGTTCTTTGGGTGTGCCAAGGTTGCAATACAGCACGGCTGTTTTTGCAGATTGACCATGTTGAAAGGGGGGTTCTTTTTGGAATGCCATGCGGTATTCTCTCAAACCATGATCGACTTTTCAAAAATTAAGGCAATCTCTTTTGATTTAGATGACACTTTGTGGCCTGTTTGGCCCACCATTGGTCGTGCAGAGGAGGAGTTGGCAAAGTGGTTGGCCGAAAAAGCACCCCGAACAGCCCCCTTGTGTGCCATACCGGGGTACCAGCGGAAAATCAGAGAAGAAATGCCCGCATTGAGGCCAGACTTGGGGAGCGACTTGTCAGCGCTGCGCCGAGAAGCCATTCGCATCCTGCTTGAAAGGGCGGGAGAAGATCCCAACTTGGCAGAACCCGCCTTCGATGTCTTTTTTGAAGCCAGACAAAGGGTTGTCTTTTATGAAGATGCCATCCCTGCGCTTGAGTTTTTGAAATCCAAATATCCCATGGTCGCCCTTTCAAACGGCAATGCAGACATTCAAAAAGTAGGTCTGAGTTCATTTTTCCAGGCGGCCTTCAACCCCATCAATCTCGGTGTGAGCAAGCCTGACCCCAAAATGTTTCATGCGGGCGCTGAGGTCTTGGGCGTATTGCCTCAAGAGGTGCTTCACATTGGGGATGATCCCCATTTGGATGTGTTGGGGGCTCAGCGTGCTGGCATGCAAGCTGTGTGGCTCAACCGCGAGAACACAATGTGGGCGCATGAAACTCATGCGGTGCCCTTCACGGTGGCAAGTCTTGAACAATTGTGTGATGCATGGCCTGCGTCACAGGATTCGTCTCTCTAAACCCCTCTCTTCAGGAACTCATCATGACTTTAAAAATTTACGGCATTGGCGCATCCCGCACAGTTCGCCCCCTGTGGGCCGCAACAGAATTAGGTTTGCAGTTTGAGCACATTGCAGTGCCTTACCAAGGTGGTGGAACGCGCACCCCCGAATTTTTGGCAGTCAATCCGAATGGCCATATACCGGTGATTGAAGATTTCAGACCCGAAGGCAAAGTGACTGTGTGGGAAAGCATGGCCTGTGCACTTTATGTGGCCAAGGTGCATGGCAAGGCCGATGGTAAGTCCATCACACCGGCTACGGTGCAAGAAGAGGCGGATGCCTTGCGCTGGAGTTTTTGGACAGTGACCGAATTGGAAAAAGATGCGCTGACCATTTTGATGCACCGCTTGGTCATGCCAGCAGATCAGCGCAAACCAGAATTGGCCGACGCGGCAGAGCAAAGATTGCGAGTGCCGTTCAAGGTCCTCAATGCGCACTTACAAGCGCAAAGTCAAATGGGCTTGAGTTATTTGTCGGCCAATCGATTTACCATTGCAGATGTGTGCGTGGCCAGTGTGTTGGCGTGGACCACATCGTCCGATTTGCTCATGAGTGAGTTTCCGGCGGTCAAGGCTTGGTTGGACACATGCATCAAACGGCCAACGTTTGCGAGTTCACGCAAATTGGCTTAAGCCTGCTTTAACCTTTTGCGCCGAATGAACTCACGGAATGAAGGCCTGAAATAACAGCACCTTCCAGTGTGGCAGGGTAGGGGCCTGCCACATAGTCGCCGCAAACCGTGAGACTTTTCGGATCAGCCTTGTACTGGATTTGTGGGGTCTGAGCCGAACTGAATCCGTCCTCAGGCTCAAGGGGTCTTGAAGATGGCCGTTTCAGGTTGGGCGTGCATGCAAACGTAGCGCGCTTTTCAATGACGGTTTGAACGATCTTTAAAGATGCCCCTTCGGCATGGCTGGGCTTCAAGCTGCGCAGCAATTCTTGGGCTTGTTTCAAGACCTTCACTTCCAATTGCGCTTTGTCGTCTTTCAGGGCACTGGCGACGAAAGCAAGTAAGCCGGGTGTCTTGGCATCGGCCTCAATTTGTCCGCGATCAAACACAAATTGAGCGGGCGCATCGGCATCGGCTCTGAGGGCCAGCATGGGTTGAGGCAATTGAAAATGGGCGGGTGCCTGAATATAGACAGTGGCAATTGCTTCGTGCCGCATTTGGCGAGCGGTTTGGACCCATTCTGAATTGAGGGGGCCTATCAGATGAGCAGCATCCCAAGCGGGCGTTGCGACCACAACGCGGTCAAATTGCGCATCTGCAATTTGCCATTTTGATTTTTCATGCTGGTACTCTAACTTTTCAATGCGCACACCTGACCTGCAAACTGCACCTTGTTGGCTGAGCCATTGAACCGCAGCATGCGGAAATATTTCACCCAAATCAAGTCTTGGCAAAAGCAAGTCAGAGCTTCCCGTTGCGCCAAACAGCGCATCTTTCAATACACGCAAGAACACGGCACCGCTGGCCTCTTTGGCGGGCGTGTTCAAGGCTGAGACACACAAAGGCTCAATCAGATCTTGCCAAATAAGGGGAGACAATTTCTTGCACAAGTCGGCCACGCTGAGGTCTTGCGCGCATTCAAACTGCATGCGTTGCCAGTGCCATGCCGTTTTCAAAAGCGACCATTTGTCAGACACCCGCCAGCCTTTGGCCTTGGCGATTCCCAGAATTAAATTCAAAGGGAAAGGCTGTGCTGAAAGCAACAAGCCGGAGGCATCTGGATAACTCAAATTGAGCGGAAGGCGCCACAGAGCTTTTTCTAAATTCACGCCAACCGTCTGCATGAGTTGCAATGTTTGTTGATAGCCGCCAATCAAAATGTGCTGCCCGTTGTCTAACACAGGCGCATTTTCTAAGAGTGTTTTGAGTGTGCGTGCACGCCCACCCCATTGGCGACTGGCCTCAAAAATAGTGACGCTTTGGCCTTGTTGCGTGGCCCCTATGGCGGCTGCCAAACCAGCCCAGCCGCCACCAATGACTGCAACTGATTTTGCGGAGGTCAAAGCCGACCTAGTGCTTGCACTTTCCATGCAAGCCACAACTTACGCAAAGGCGTGAGCGAGATTCGCTGATGCAGAACTCGAAAGTCGTCGGATTCAATTTCCCGCAACAAAGTTCGGTAGATACTGGCCATCATCAGCCCCGGCTTCTGGGAATGTTTGTCTGCAGCTGGCAAAAGTGCAAAGGCCTCTTCGTACAAACGATTCGCGCGGACTGCTTGAAAACTCATCAGCGCGGTGAAGCGATCTGAGTATTGTCTTTGCATTAAATCTTGCGGCTTCACATCAAATTGCTTCAGCTCATCTAGAGGCAAATAAATACGGCCACGCATGGCATCTTCTCCAACATCGCGCAGGATATTGGTGAGTTGAAATGCCAAGCCCAAGGTGTGTGCATATTGGGTGGTAGCAGGATCGGTTTGGCCAAAAATTTTGGCAGCCACTTCCCCCACCACGCTGGCGACCAAATGACAGTAGCGCTGCAATCCAGCGAAGTCTAGGTAGCGGGTTTGCGTGAGGTCCATTTGGCAGCCCTCGATGACCGACATCAAATGCTGCGTTTCAATGCCGTACTCTTTCACATGCGGCATGAGGGCTTTCATCACAGGATGCGTGGCATTGTCTGCGAAAGATTGAATGACTTCTTTTTGCCACCAGCCCAGGGTACTTTGTGCAACGCTGGGATCAGAAATTTCGTCGACCACATCGTCTATTTCTCGACAAAACGCATAAAAGGCCGTGATGGCAGCACGTCGGTTGGGTGGCAAAAAAAGAAAGGCGTAGTAAAAGCTGCTGCCTGAATTGGCAGCCTTTTGTTGAACGTATTCTTGCGGTGTCATGGTCTCAGATTCTCGCACTGTCTGGCCTACATCCAGAGGCTTCGCCAAAACATCAAGGGAAAATCCCAAACCCTTAAACGGGGTCGTGTGCGCATCACCTGAGGCCCTAAGCTTCGAACTTTCTCTAGGATGCGCAAACCGCCTTGCACCACCAACCTGAGCTCCCAACCCGCACGTCCTGGCACTTGGTGAACCAATGGTGCCCCCGTGAGCATGAGGCCATGCGCATGTTGGCAAAGATGTTCAATCAAATCAGCGGGCTGGTGGGTGCCCACTTGATCTTCTGGTAAATAAAACCTGCCTCGCGGAATGTCTTCACTCAGGTCTTGCCAAAAGTTAATGAGTTGAAGCGCGCTGCAAATGGCGTCGCTCCGAGCCCATGATGCTGCGTCATGGACACCATACAAATGCAACAGCAAACGGCCAACAGGGTTGGCAGACAGTTCGCAGTAATTGAGCAGGGCTGCCATGTTGCTGTATCGACTGGCGCTGGCAGTTGCTTTCACGTCTTGCTCAAAGGCTTTCAGTAAATCATTGAGCAAGTTAACCGGCAAGGCTTTTTGCTGGATGACGATGTGCAGGGGCTTAAAAATGTCTGCGTCAACGCCTGTTGCCTGAGCATTCATTTCTAGCTCGTCGCGAAATGCCTGGAGCTTTTCGAGGCGGGTGGGCGAATCCCAATCGCCTTCATCGGCAATGTCGTCTGCGGCTCGGGCAAACGCATAGATGGCCGCAACGGCGGGCCGCAAATGCGGAGGGCAAAGCCAAGAGGCCACCGGGAAATTTTCGGGGTGGGTGATGGGCAGTGCGTTCACTTCCTTAGACGCGGCTTGTTTGGATGGCATGAATATTTGTATTTTCGCTTGACAAGCATCATGGATTACCCTAGATTACTAACCAGTCAGTCATTAATATTTGGATTATCCAATGCAGCCTTTCATTTTCTCCTTGATCAGCGTCGCGCTTGCGCTGGCGGCCTGTTCACCCAAAACACAAGCCCCAGAGCCGGAGCGCTCCGTCAAACTCATCACTGTGGGCCCGTCGGACCTCAATGTTCAGGGCGAGTATGCGGCCGAGGTGCGGGCTCGAGTTGAAAGCCGATTGGGGTTCCGCGTGGGAGGCAAAATCTTGGTCAGACAAGCTGAGGCAGGTCAGCGCGTGCAAGCCGGGCAGGTCTTGGCAGAAGTCGACGTACAAGACTACGTTTTGGCGGCGCAAGCTGCACAAGCGCAGGTCATGGGCGCAAGTTCGCAACGCGATTTGGCAGCAGCTGAGTACAAACGGTATGAATCTCTGTTGGCTCAAAATTTCATCAGTGCCGCTGAATTGGAAAGACGCTCAGCCACTTTGAAAGCGGCGCAAGCCTTACTCGACCAGGCACAGGCTCAAGCTCAAGCTCAAACCAACCAAGCCGGGTATGCCAAATTGATGGCGACCACGGCAGGTGTCATCACAGGCATTGAAGCAGAGCCGGGCCAAGTGGTGTCGGCAGGTCAGACGGTGGTGCGCTTGGCACACGATGGCCGGCGTGATGCTGTTTTTGCAGTGCCTGAACATGTGGTCGGCCGTTTAAAAATAGGTCAAAAAATGAGCGCCAGTGTGGGCAACACCGCGCAAACTGTTCAGGGCCAAGTCAGAGAAATTGGCGCCAGTGCCGATCCTGTCACGCGAACATTTCTGGTGAAGTTGGGTTTGGAAAAGGCGGAAGCTTTGCCCTTGGGTATCACCCTCAACGTGCATGCGCCGCAACTGGCGGGTAGCCGATCTGATGTGATCAAGGTACCGACCAGCGCATTGCGCCAAGAGGGTACGCAAACTGCAGTTTGGGTATTTGATACAAAAACGTCCACAGTGTCTTCGCAAATCATTCAAGTGGCCACGGCCGATGGCAATGAAGTGGTCATTGCATCAGGCTTGAACGCAGGTCAAAAAATTGTGAGTGCTGGGGTACATGTTTTATCGCCGGGACAGAAAGTCACGGTTTACAACCCAGATGCTTTGTCCCCTACGGCGAATCCCGCTGCATCAAAGTAAACCATGCGCACAGAACCAAAAGCAGGTTTTAACCTGTCCAAGTGGGCGATAGAGCATACCGCACTGACGAAATACCTCATGCTGGTGTTGATGCTTTTGGGCGTCTTTGCATTTTTTAATTTAGGCCAAGATGAAGACCCGCCTTTTACCTTCCGTGTGATGGTGGTCAGGGCTTATTGGCCAGGCGCGACTGCGCAACAAGTGGCAGAGCAGGTGACGGATAAATTGGAGCGCACGCTCCAAGAAGTAACCTATGCTGACAAGATTCGCAGCTACTCGAAACCGGGCGAAGCGCAAATTATTTTCCAAATTAAAGACTACTCCAAGCCTGCAGATGTCGCCAATGTTTGGTACACAGTACGCAAAAAAATTGGCGATATGAAAGCGACTTTGCCATCGGGCGTAGTAGGACCTTTCTTTGTGGACGATTTTGGTGATGTGTATGGCGTGATTTACGCTTTGCAATCCGATGGATTCACACCGGCAGAGCTGAAAAAATTTGCAGATGGTGTTCGACAAAAAATTCTGCGTGTGCAAGATGTGGCAAAGGTTGAACTCTTTGGGGTTCAGGACGAAAAAGTTTTCATTGAAATTTCTCAAAAGAAATTGGCTGCCATGGGCCTCGACATGGGCGCCGTCATTTCGCAGTTAAGTCAGCAAAATGCGGTTGAATCGGCGGGTATTTTGAGCCTGCCCAAAGATGCTATTCAACTTCGAGTGAATGGTCAATTTACCAGCCTGGAAGCTTTGAGGCAAATGCCCATTCGAGGTGCCTCAGGACAACAAATTAAGTTGGGAGATTTGGGCGAAATTCAACAAGGCTACATTGACCCACCTTCAGTGAAGGTGCGTCACAATGGTGAGCAGGTGATTGCTTTGGGTGTGTCGATGGCCAAGGGCGGCGATATCATTCAATTGGGCAAGGCGCTTAAAGTGAGCGTCGCTGAAATAGAACAATCTTTGCCTCTGGGTGTGAAGCTGGTCCAAGTGCAAGATCAGCCGCAAGCGGTGTCGCGCTCTGTCAATGAGTTTTTGAAAACTTTGGTGGAGGCGGTGGGCATTGTGTTGGCCGTCAGCTTTTTGGCCTTGGGCTTGCACAAGCGTCCCGGCAGTCATCCTTTATGGCGTCGTTGGACATTGGACATTCGACCAGGCTTGGTGGTTGGCATCACCATTCCTTTGGTGTTGGCGGTCACATTTCTGGCCATGGATTACTTCAACATTGGCTTGCACAAAATCTCTCTGGGCTCTCTCATCATTGCGTTGGGTTTGTTGGTAGACGACGCCATCATTGCTGTTGAAATGATGGTTCGAAAAATGGAAGAAGGCTACGACAAAGTTCGTGCTGCAACCTTTGCCTATGAAATCACGGCCATGCCCATGTTGACCGGAACATTGATCACGGCTGCCGGTTTCTTGCCGATTGGCTTGGCTAAATCCATCACAGGCGAATACACCTTCGCTATTTTTGCTGTGACCGTTATTGCGCTGCTCATCAGTTGGGTGGCGTCGGTTTATTTTGTGCCCTACTTGGGGACCTTGCTTTTGAAGGCGCCGCCGCACGTGGATGGTTCGGATGAGTCCCTTACTCATGAAATGTTCGACACACCTTTTTACAACAGATTTAGAAAAACCGTGACATGGTGTGTGGTGAACAAATGGAAAACCATTGTCATAACCTTGGCGCTGTTTGCCCTGGGGATTGTCGGGATGGGCAAAGTTCAACAGCAGTTTTTCCCAGATTCAAGTCGGCCAGAAATCATGGTGGAGCTTTGGTTGCCCGAAGGCTCAAGCTTTGTGGCCAGTGAAGAGGTGGCCAAGCGCATAGAAAGACGTTTGATGAGTGAGGAGGGCGTCAGCTCTGTGAGTACGTGGGTAGGCTCTGGCGTGCCTCGTTTTTACTTGCCTTTGGACCAAATTTTTCCACAGTCCAATGTGTCGCAGCTCATTGTGCTGGCGCAAGATTTGAAATACCGAGAGTCTATTCGTGTGAAGTTGCCTGCGCTCTTGGCCGCTGAATTTCCAGAAGTACGCGGGCGTGTGAAGTTGCTGCCCAATGGTCCCCCTGTGGCCTATCCGGTGCAGTTTCGTGTGGTGGGTATTGACCCCTTGGCCTTGCGTTTGAAGGCGGATGAAGTAAAGACTGCCATGCGCGGCAATTTGAATACGCGAGGCGTGAACGATAACTGGAATGAATCTGTCAAAGTCATTCGCTTGGAAGTGGACCAAGCAAAGGCCCGTGCTTTGGGTGTGACCAGCCAATCGATTGCGCAGGCCTCTAGAACCATGTCTTCAGGTTCTACGGTGGGCCAATACCGCGATGGCGATAAGCTAATAGACATTGTTCTGCGTCAACCACTGTCTGAGCGCGATGCCATTACCGATTTGGCGGGCGCTTATGTGCCCACCACTTCAGGAAAATCTGTACCCTTGTTGCAAGTGGCGAAGCCTGTTTTCAACTGGGAGCCAGGGGTCATGTGGCGCGAAGGACGCTATTACGCCATCACAGTGAATGCTGATTTGATCGAGGGCGTTCAAGGCGCCACAGTCACCAATCAACTTTTACCAGAACTCAAAAAGCTGGAGGCCAATTGGCATGCTGCAGGTATGGCAGATTACCGCATTGAAGTGGCGGGCGCCGTCGAGGAGAGTTCCAAAGGTTCGGCGTCCATTGCGGCCGGTATACCCCTCATGTTGTTTGTCACTTTCACGCTGCTGATGCTGCAATTGCAGAGTTTCAGCCGCGCACTTCTGGTTTTTCTGACGGGGCCTTTAGGGATGGCAGGGGTTGCGGCGGCACTGTTGGCTTTGGACCGGCCCTTTGGCTTCGTAGCCTTGCTGGGTGTGATTGCCTTGATGGGCATGATTCAGCGCAATTCTGTCATTTTGATTGATCAAATTGAGCAAGATCGTGCCTCGGGGGTGCCCGCATGGGAGGCTATTGTGGAATCGGCAGTGAGGCGTTTGCGTCCCATCGTTTTAACGGCAGCCGCCGCAGTGCTGGCCATGATTCCCTTGTCAAGAAGTGTTTTCTGGGGCCCCATGGCCGTTGCCATCATGGGGGGGCTCATTGTGGCCACGGCCCTCACTTTGCTGGCTTTGCCGGCCATGTATGCGGCCTGGTTTAAGGTAGCGCCCCCACCGAAATCTGCCTAAACGCAAGCCATGGTCGCCCCCTTGAGCGATATGGGGACTTCGCTTCAGAAGTCCCCATATCCATGGTTAAAATAGAAGGTTGACCGATTCAACCCATAAGGATGGGACCCGCGCGGGTGGCGAAATTGGTAGACGCACCAGGTTTAGGTCCTGACGGTAGCAATACTGTGCGGGTTCGAGTCCCGCCCCGCGCACCACTTACTTAAAGAGAAGACCATGGCAGTTACTGTTGAAACATTGGAAAAATTGGAACGAAAAATCAGCTTGTCACTGCCGGTGACTGTCATCCAATCTGAAGTTGATGCCCGTTTGAAGAAAATGGCCCGCACTGTCAAGATGGATGGTTTTCGTCCAGGCAAAGTGCCGATGAATGTGGTGGCTCAGCGCTATGGTTATTCTGTTCAATACGAAGTCATGAACGACAAAGTTGGCGAGGCTTTTGCCATTGCCGCCAACGAAGCCAAAGTGCGTGTTGCTGGCCAGCCCCGCATTTCAGAAAAAGATGGCGCACCTGAAGGTGAGTTGGCTTTTGACGCTATTTTTGAGGTGTACCCTGAAGTCAAATTGGGTGACCTGAGCGCAGCCACCGTTGAAAAACTCAAGGCTGAAGTGACAGACGAAGCCATCGACAAAACCGTCGACATTCTTCGCAAACAGCGTCGTACTTTCTCACAACGTCCAGCCTCAGAAGTTGCCATTGATGGCGACCGCGTCACGGTTGACTTCGAAGGCAAAATTGATGGCGAAGTTTTTTCTGGTGGCAAAGCTGCAGACTTCCAATTTTTGGTGGGCGAAGGCCAAATGTTGAAAGAGTTTGAAGAAGCTGTGCGTGGTATGAAAAATGGCGAAAGCAAAACTTTCCCATTGGCATTCCCAGCTGACTACCACGGTCAAGATGTGGCCGGGAAAACGGCCGATTTCATGGTCACGGTGAAGAAGATTGAAACGGCTCATTTGCCTGAGGTGAACGAAGCCTTGGCCAAGTCTTTGGGCATTGCCGACGCTTCCGTTGAAGGCCTTCGCGCTGACATCCGTAAAAATCTCGAGCGCGAAGTCAAATTCCGTTTGCAAGGTCGCAACAAACAAGCTGCCATGAATGCTTTGGTGGAGAAAGCCGAACTTGATTTGCCTAACTCTGTGGTGCAAAACGAAGTGGAGCGTTTGAAGGAAGGTGCTCGCGCCGATCTCAAACAACGCGGTATCAAAGACGCCGAAAAAGCCCCCATTCCGGATGAAATTTTCCGTCCACAAGCTGAAAGCCGCGTGCGCTTGGGCTTGGTGGTGGCCGAGTTGGTCAAGGCCAACACCCTGAACGCTACCGAAGCGCAAATCAAAGCCCACATCGAAGAACTGGCTTCTAGCTACGAGCGTCCTGAAGATGTGATGCGTTGGTACTATGGTGACAACCAGCGCATGGCTGAAGTTGAAGCTGTGGTCATTGAGGCCAATGTGTCCGACTTCATCATGTCCAAGGCCAAGGTTACCGAAAAAACCATCTCTTTTGACGAGTTGATGGGCCAACAAGCCTAATCAAGTTCTCACAAACTTAAGTTTGGAATCAACATGAATTCACTCGACATTCAAGCTTTGGGCAACGTGCCCATGGTGATCGAAACGTCAGGCCGCGGCGAACGCGCCTACGACATTTACTCTCGCTTGCTCAAGGAGCGGGTGATTTTCCTGGTGGGTGAAGTCAATGACTACACGGCCAACTCTGTGGTTGCTCAGTTGCTGTTTTTGGAAAGCGAAAACCCTGAAAAGGACATTTCCTTCTATATCAACTCACCAGGTGGCTCGGTCAGTGCTGGCATGGCGATCTATGACACCATGAACTTTATCAAGCCCGATGTGTCTACGCTTTGCACTGGCATGGCGGCCAGCATGGGTGCATTCTTGTTGTCTGCAGGCACCAAAGGCAAGCGATTCTCCCTGCCCAACTCCAAGGTCATGATTCACCAGCCTTTAGGCGGAACCCGCGGTCAAGCCACCGAAATTGAAATTCACGCCCGTGAAATCCTCAAAACTCGCGAACAATTGAACCGAATCTTGGCTGAAAACACCGGTCAGCCTCTGGAAAAGATCCAGCTCGACACCGAGCGCGACTACTATTTGTCGGCTGATGAAGCCAAAGAATACGGCCTGATTGACCAAGTTATCTCAAAACGTCCGTGAGGCGCAACAATCCAAGGTCGAAATTAGCTTTTCTGCCCTGTTTTTTGAAGGCGGCGCCTCCTTTCTCGGAGAGCGCCGTTTTTCTTTCGTTATCATAGGTAAAACAGAATCACAGGGTGTTGTTTATGGCCGATAAAAAAGGCTCAGTGACCGAAAAGAATTTATATTGCTCCTTTTGCGGCAAAAGCCAGCACGAGGTGAAGAAGCTCATCGCTGGGCCGTCCGTCTTTATTTGCGACGAGTGCATTGACTTGTGCAACGACATCATTCGCGATGAATTGCCTGCAACCGAAATTACCAAAGACGCTAAATCTGGCCTGCCTACACCGCTGGACATCAAGACCAACTTAGACAATTACGTCATCGGTCAAGAAAAAGCAAAACGCACTTTGGCTGTTGCGGTTTACAACCATTACAAGCGTTTGCGGCACAAAGAAGGCGCTAAAAAAGAAGACGTCGAATTGGCAAAGAGCAACATCTTGCTCATCGGGCCCACGGGCTCTGGCAAAACTTTGCTGGCCCAAACTCTGGCACGCATGCTTGATGTGCCTTTCGTCATGGCCGATGCAACCACCCTCACGGAAGCCGGTTACGTGGGCGAAGACGTTGAGAACATTGTTTCTAAGTTATTGCAAAGCTGCAACTACGATGTGGACCGCGCTCAACGCGGTATTGTTTACATCGACGAGATCGACAAAATCACACGCAAGTCTGATAACCCCTCTATCACGCGCGACGTGTCTGGGGAGGGCGTTCAACAAGCCTTACTCAAGTTGATTGAAGGCACCATGGCCAGCGTGCCACCGCAAGGCGGACGCAAGCACCCCAATCAAGACTTCTTGCAAATTGACACAACCAATATTCTGTTCATTTGTGGTGGCGCATTTGCAGGTTTGGAAAAAGTCATTGAAAACCGCACAGAAGCATCCGGCATTGGTTTTGGTGCCGTGGTCAAGAGCAAGAAGCAGCGTTCCCTCACCGAGGTGTTCACCGAAGTAGAACCAGAAGATTTGATCAAGTTTGGCCTCATTCCTGAACTGGTAGGTCGTATGCCTGTGGTGGCCACATTGGCTGAACTCTCTGAAGAAGCCTTGGTTCAAATTTTGACCGAGCCCAAAAACGCCTTGGTCAAACAATTCGGCCTGTTGCTCAACATGGAAGGCGTCGATCTGGAAATCAGGCCTGAAGCGCTGCACGCCATCGCCAAAAAAGCGCTGGCACGCAAGACAGGCGCTCGCGGTTTGCGTTCCATTTTGGAGCAGGCCCTGATTGACACCATGTTCGATTTGCCCAATTCAAGCAATGTTGAAAAAGTGGTGGTCGATGCGTCCACCATTGAAGACAACCATGCACCTTTGCTTGTTTACCGAGAGTCGGCTAAGCAAGCTTGATCTTTTCCAGCCCACCCCCTGTACCCGATGAAAAACCCTACGCGCTTAAGGCTTGAAATCGGGAAAACAGGGGCCATCTATCCCCCATACACAAGGGAACCCCATGTCTGGACACACACCACTGCCCGCTGAATTACTTGAGCTACCGATGTTGCCATTGCGTGATGTCGTGGTCTTTCCGCACATGGTCATCCCCCTCTTCGTGGGTCGCCCCAAAAGCATCAAAGCACTTGAAAGTGCCATGCTCACAGACCGGCGCATCATGTTGGTGGCCCAAAAAACAGCTGCCAAAGATGAGCCAGAAGCCACTGACATGTTCGAAGTCGGTTGCATCTCCACCATTTTGCAAATGCTCAAACTGCCGGATGGCACGGTCAAGGTGTTGGTCGAAGGTCAGCAGCGCGCCAAAGTTAAAACCATTGTTGACGGCGAAGCCCATTTTGTGGCCAGTGTCATGCCTGTCGAAGTGGCCGCTGAAAAGGCCGAGCAAAGCAGTGAAATTGAAGCATTGCGCCGTGCTGTCATGCAGCAGTTTGACCAGTACGTCAAACTGAATAAAAAAATTCCGCCCGAAATTCTGACCTCCATTTCCAGCATTGATGAGCCTGGTCGTTTGGCTGACACCATTGCAGCGCACTTGCCCTTGAAGTTGGAAAACAAGCAATTGGTTTTAGACTTGGCCAGCATTCGCGATCGCTTAGAAAATCTCTTCACCCAACTTGAGCGTGAAGTCGATATTTTAAATGTTGACAAAAAAATCCGTGGCCGTGTGAAGCGACAGATGGAAAAAAACCAACGCGATTTTTATTTGAATGAGCAAGTCAAGGCCATTCAAAAAGAACTCGGTGAAGGCGAAGAGGGGGCCGACATCGAAGAGATCGAAAAGAAAATCAAAGCCGCCAAAATGTCTGCCGAAGCGCGCAAAAAAGCTGACGCTGAGCTAAAGAAACTCAAGCTCATGTCGCCCATGTCTGCTGAAGCTTCTGTGGTGCGCAACTACATTGAAGTGCTCACCGCATTACCATGGAGCAAGAAGACCAAAATCAAACACGACTTAGGAAATGCCGAAGTCGTGTTGAACGAAGACCACTACGGGCTGGAAAAAGTCAAAGACCGTATCATGGAATACCTCGCTGTTCAGCAGCGTGTGGACAAAGTGAAAGCGCCTATTCTTTGTTTGGTCGGCCCACCGGGTGTAGGTAAAACATCATTGGGTCAATCCATTGCCAAAGCCACCGGCCGAAAGTACGTTCGCATGGCATTGGGTGGCATGCGCGATGAAGCTGAAATTCGCGGTCACCGCAGAACCTACATTGGTGCCATGCCTGGCAAAGTGTTGCAAAGCTTGAGCAAGGTTGGCACGCGCAACCCATTGTTTTTGTTGGACGAAATTGACAAGCTGGGTACCGACTTCCGAGGTGATCCTTCCAGTGCTTTGCTCGAGGTTCTAGATCCCGAACAAAACCACACCTTTGGCGACCATTATGTGGAAGTTGATTTTGATTTGAGCGATGTCATGTTCGTGGCCACTTCAAACTCCATGAACATCCCTTCTGCTCTGTTAGACCGCATGGAAGTGATTCGCTTGTCGGGCTATACCGAAGACGAAAAAACCAGCATTGCCATTAAATATTTGCTACCGAAACAATTGAAAAACAATGGCGTGAAGAGCAATGAACTCAGCATCAGCGATGCCGCAGTGCAAGATGTGGTTCGCTATTACACGCGTGAGGCAGGCGTGCGTTCACTTGAGCGTGAGTTGTCCAAGATTTGCCGCAAAGTGGTGAAGAGTTTGTTGCTCAAACAAATGACCGCACCAGTGCTGGTCACACCTGATAACCTGAACGACTTTCTGGGTGTGCAGAAGTACACCTACGGCCGTGCTGAAGCACAAAACCAAGTGGGACAAGTGGTCGGTTTGGCGTGGACTGAAGTAGGTGGGGATTTACTCACCATTGAGGCTGCACTCATGCCAGGCAAAGGCGTCATTACGCGCACGGGTTCATTGGGTGATGTCATGAAAGAGTCCGTCGAAGCCGCTCGCACCGTGGTGCGAAGCCGTGCCCGAATGTTGGGTATCAAAGGCGATGTTTTTGAGAAAAATGACTTGCACATTCACGTGCCAGATGGTGCTACCCCCAAAGATGGCCCCAGTGCTGGCGCCGCCATGACCACGGCCATGGTGTCGGCCATGACGGGCATCCCGGTGCGAGCCGATGTGGCCATGACAGGGGAAATTACCCTTCGTGGTGAAGTGACCGCGATTGGCGGACTGAAAGAGAAACTGTTGGCTGCTTTGCGTGGTGGCATCAAGACGGTCATGATTCCAGAAGACAATGTGAAAGACCTTCAGGACATCCCTGAAAATGTCAAAAATGGTCTTGAAATTGTGCCTGTGAAATGGATCGATAAAGTGTTAGAAGTTGCATTGGAAAAGATGCCCCAACCCTTGTTGGAAGAAGAGGTTGTTGCCGTCGAAACGCCCGTCGTGACAGAGGCAAAAACCGATGCCAAAGCAGGGGCCGTGAAGCATTGAGCAAATTTTTAGGACGGCTGCAGAATTTTTCTGAAATTGCGCTACAATCTCGTTCACGCTGTCAATCTGGCATAGAATGCTGAGTTGATTGCAAATGCGGGATTAGCTCAGTTGGTAGAGCGATACCTTGCCAAGGTATAGGTCGAGAGTTCGAGCCTCTTATCCCGCTCCAAACATTGAAAGATGAACCAACATCCTTCAGCAAATTAGGGAAGCAACAGCTTCCCTTTTTTGTCACAAAAAAATGGCGCGGTAGCAAAGCGGTTATGCACCGGATTGCAAATCCGTGTAGGTCGGTTCGACTCCGGCCCGCGCCTCCATCATTTCTCTTTTGAAATTAACAAGATTGCCCCGCAAGGGGCTTTTTGTTGGGTG
>CANJOS010000034.1 GCA_947476015.1 Comamonadaceae bacterium
AAACATAAATAAGGTTCTTAATGAGCTTTTCAATGTCTCAGCTTCGAATGCTTTTCATTACCAAGAAAAGAAGTGCGAACTGCATCAGACGGTTCTAACTGGCCAGTCCACACGGGCTTTCCGAAACCAATTGCCATAAAAGACGACGATACCCTTAGCTTGAAATAACGCGCGATAAATACTCTAGGACATCCTTGGGTACCTCTGTGGATCTGTGGTTTGAAAGATCCAACATGACGCCCACAATCTCAACAGTCGCAAACACTGTCCCATCGTTCGAATCCATGAAGTGATGAGAAAAACGCATCGACTTTGTTGTGTGCGAAAGATAACCCGAGCGAACTGTGATGTTACAGCCTAGACGCGGTCGCTGATGAATTTCAATCAAGTAGTCAACTGCTGCCACCGTTATTTTTTCTTGGCTAAATCGAAGACCCGTCAAACCGAGTGTCGCCAAATACTGCCGCGCTCCTGTAGAGCATAGATTGACCAATGCGCGCATATTCATGAAGCCAACTTCATCTGCATCCCAGGCGTCTATCACAGCCATGACGCTGGTTAGCGCATTTGAATGAGGCAGATTAGCGGCGCGTGGAAGGGCGGGTTCTCGAGCGCAGGGCAAACTTGGCCAATCATTGATCAATTCGCCAGGAAAGGTCTCAACGGTCTCTGTGAATTGCTTGATTTTTCCCATTGAATCAAGAGAAGCGATATGGGTTTCTAAAATGCACGCCAAACGTCCACTTGGTTGATGAACGATACCGTGGACCACATCCACACCTGTAGAGGTAATGCTGCGAATGCCACTGAATACGCTGACCATATCGCCTTCAAATAACTCTTGCTTAAAACTGATGCGGGTCTTAACGACCTGCATACGGGGCAATTCCGGCCTAGACTGAATACAAAGCACGGCGACTGCCTCATCCGCTAGGTCCATAAACGCCTGTACGTTCACATGCCCAGCTTGGTCGCAATGTTTTTTTCTTAACTGACGTATCAGTCTTCTAGGTGGCCAATCTAGTTTGTCTGTAACAAGAGCGGTTTTTGGTAGCCTGTTAGAAGCTTCGTATTCGAGTTCGATAGTGGCCAGCCAAGCTTGACCGCGAGGGCCAGACAATTGAGCTGACAAAACAGGCTTCAAACCTTTGTTGGACAGAACGCTGATCAAGCAAGAGACTATTTCGCCAAGCTTTGGCGGAGGTGATTCATTTTGAGTGAGAGTGATTTCTACAACAGGGCTCTTGATCACTGCTGTGTCATTGATTGACACAGTATCCGACCGGCTCAATAGTGACAAATATGCATCTACAGATTCGATAAGAAGGGTTGTGGCAGCATCCATACGCATCTCACCGAGTGCGTCAGTCTGATGTGGAAGAACCATGCCTTGATAACAATACATTTCGCAATTTTCAACCATTTCTAATCCCTTTTTGGTTGTTTTCAGAGCTCGGTCTTGAGACTTTGAGTGAAGAAAATAGGGCGCTTTAAGCTTTCAAAACTCTGCGCCAGAATTGTGGTAACCACTTTAATTGAAGGAGATGATATCTGGCAAATCATCTCCTTGCTGTTATCATTTAAAACTCAAGCCTACTTGCGCCATAGCGCCAGTTAAACAGGCCTTCCCTAAAACTACTGGAGCAGAAAAATGAAGGGAATATGTTCTCCGATGCAGGCGCAAGTGGTCGCATGGCAGATAAAGCCGGGAGATAGTTTCCAGCGAGGTGACTCACTGGTCATTCTTGAAGCTATGAAAATGGAGCATGAGCTACGTGCTGAAACGACAGGGCGCGTAAGTGAACTACTTTTTTTGGCAGGAGAGTTGGTCGACGAAGGTGTTCCCCTTCTTTTGTATGAGTCATTTAGAACAAATATGGACTTGCCAGCCAGTGCTTCTGTCGTTGAAGTATCAGAGCCTATTGAAAGGAAACTGCAGGTTGGTCAAGTGCGATTAGATTTGCAAAGCGTTCTAGATCGTCATGCATTTACCTTAGACGTTAATCGGCCGAATTCAGTAGACAAGCGACATGAATTAGGCTTTCGAACTGCCCGGGAAAATATTGAGCACTTGTGTGATGTGGATAGCTTTATAGAATATGGCGCTCTAGCCGTTGCTGCTCAACGCAATCGTCGCGATATCGACGATTTGATTCGCAACACGCCAGCTGACGGAATGGTATCGGGCATCGGTAGCATCAACGGTTCTTTGTTTGAATCCAAAAAAGCTAAGGCCGTCGTAATGGCTTATGACGCCACCGTTTTGGCTGGGACTCAAGGGATTAGAAATCATGAGAAAACTGATCGGCTTCTTGGTGTTGCGCTACAAAATAAGTTGCCTGTTGTACTTTTTGCCGAAGGTGGAGGCGGTAGGCCTGGTGATGTTGATGTGCCTATCGTTGCGGGATTGCATTACCCCACCTTTGCTAAGTTCGCGCGTCTCAATGGGCAGGTCCCAGTAATCGGCATAGTAACTGGCCGCTGTTTTGCTGGTAATGCCGCATTGCTGGGTTGTTGCGATGTCATCATTGCAACAAAGAGCAGCAATATCGGTATGGGTGGGCCAGCAATGGTAGAGGGTGGTGGCCTTGGCGTTTACCAACCTGAGCAGATTGGTCCTAGTGGTATTCAACATTCAAATGGTGTCATAGATCTGTTGGTCGAAGATGAGGCTCAGGCAGTGGACCTTGCTCGACACTACCTGTCATTTTTTCAAGGGTCAGTGAATGACTGGATTGCTCCCGACCCCTTAGCCTTGAGAGATGTGGTGCCAGAAAATCGCCTTCGTGTTTATGACACTCTTGACGCCATGGCTGGTATGGTTGATCGTAACAGTCTGCTGAACTTGCGTTCAGGGTTTGGCAAAGGCATACACACTGCATTGGCGCGGCTTGAAGGAAGACCCATTGGCTTGTTGGCCAATAATCCCTTGCACCTCGGAGGCGCCATTGATGCCGACGCGGCAGACAAGGCTGCGCGGTTTATGCAATTATGTAATGCACATTCTTTGCCAATAGTGAGTCTTATTGATACCCCGGGCTTCATGGTTGGCCCTCACATTGAGGAAAAAGCACAGGTGCGGCATGTCAGCCGAATGTTCATTGCTGCAGCTCACTTGCGAGTTCCCTATTTGGGTGTCGTGTTGCGCAAGGGTTACGGACTGGGCGCTATGGCGATGACGGCGGGTAGTTTTCATTCACCAATTCTCAACGTCGCATGGCCCACAGGAGAGTTTGGAGGAATGGGGTTAGAAGGGTATGTTCGCTTAGGGTACCGCAAAGAGCTTGAGGCTGTTGACGAGGGTCCTCAACGTGATGCGTTATTTGAGGAGCTAGTTCAGTCGCAGTACAAGAAAGGAAGTGCAATCAATATGGCTTCTATGCTTGAGATCGACGCAGTGATCGATCCAGCAGATACTCGCAAATGGTTAGTGGGAGCTCTTGACGCTAGCTTGACTTCCCCGGAAGCTTCAGCAGGTATGGCCATCGATACCTGGTGAGAACCGCTAGATTGACACATAGCAAGTAGAAAATCATCATGACCTTTCTTTCAACTCAATGAATCCGTCAGAGAAGCTGCCCCTGCTAGAGGTTAATAACCTCTCGATCGCATTTAATTCCCCATCGGGTCCATTGCAAGTGACTCGCGATTTGTCATTTAAGATTTCACCTGGAGAGCGAGTGGGTCTTGTTGGAGAAAGTGGCTGCGGTAAAACGGTCACTGGCCTTGCGCTGATGCGCTTGCTGGATCCTAGCTCAGTGAAAATAACCGGCGATGTCTTGTTGCAAGGCCGTAATTTATCTTCACTCTCCGACAAAAGCATGCGCAGTGTTCGTGGGCGAGAGATGGCCATGATTTTTCAGGAACCCATGAGTGCGCTCGATCCTGTATTCACTGTTGGCAGTCAGATCAGCGAGGCCTTCAGTACGCATTTTCCTGAGCGTGCCTTAGAAGCAAAAGAAAGGGCGCTTGATCTACTTCATCTGGTAGGCATACCCTTGCCTTTGCAACGGTATAACGAGTACCCTCACCAGCTCTCCGGCGGTATGCTCCAGCGAGTGATGATTGCGATGGGACTGATTTGTGAACCAAAAATCCTCATTGCAGATGAGCCCACCACAGCGCTAGATGTCACGGTTCAGGCACAGATTACTTCACTTTTATGCGATCTCAGTGAACGAACCCAAACTGCTCTGCTATTTATTACCCATGACCTCGGTGTAGTGGCTGAAACATGTACCCGAATGCTAGTGATGTATGCGGGAGAAGTGGTAGAAGACTCACCGATCGACGACGTTCTAGTTGAACCTCAACACCCCTATACCTCTGGGCTATTGCAATCGCTCCCCAAATTTGCAAAACGCCATGAACCACTGGTATCGATCAGAGGGAAAGTACCAGCGTTGAACGCCATGCCGTCAGGCTGCCGTTTCCAGCCCCGCTGTGACCATTTCACACCGGCCTGTAATTCAGAGCAAACGCTTAAGCCGATCGGATTATCTATGCGGCAGGTGCGGTGCTGTGAGTCGAATAGACTAAGTCTGCAAGGAGTTTCATTGCCATGAGTACGAACAATACATTGGCGCATGCTTTGATGGAGGTTCGTGATCTGCAGATCTTCTTTTCACTGGGTGGTCAGCTGGGAAGTGTCAAGGCAGTTAACGGCGTCTCGTTTGATGTTTTCAGAGGTGAAACACTGGGCGTCATTGGTGAGTCGGGTTCTGGTAAGACTACATTGGGACGTGCTTTAGTGTCTCTTGTGCAGCCTACTGAAGGTCGAATTGTTCAAGATGCAGTAGATCCGATGGAGCTATCGGCCAAGCTGTTTCGAAACCATCGACGTGACTACCAGATAATTTTTCAGGACCCCAATGCAGCCCTCAATCCGAGGATGAGAATTGTCGATTCGCTGATGGAACCGCTTCAGGTTCAAGGGCAAAAGGATCGCGTCGAAATGGAGCAAATAGCTTTAGACGCCTTGATACGTGTTGGGCTTTCTCATGAGCATGCCCATCGCTTTCCGCACCAATTTTCTGGCGGGCAGAAACAACGCATTGTGATTGCTAGGGCCCTCGTACTTCGTCCTAAAGTCTTGGTTTGTGATGAAGTAGTGGCGGCATTGGATGTTTCCATCCGCGGTGAAATTCTCAACTTATTTAAACAACTTCAGCGAGAGTTTGATCTTACTTACGTGTTTATCACCCATGACCTGTCGGTAGTTTCGCACATTAGCGACAGGATCGCGGTCATGTACCTAGGCTGCCTGATGGAGTTAGGTCCCGCAGAGACTGTTTCAGAAAATCCTTTACACCCTTATACGCAGGCCCTTCTGTCAGCCAACCCGGAACCGCTACCGACTCATTTGCGTCGTAAAACACGCATCATGCTGAAAGGTGAAATTCCCAGCCCTGTCAATCCGCCATCGGGATGTTCTTTTCGCACTAGATGTCCCATTGCAGAGCCCCAGTGTGAAAATTTTCGACCACAATGGCGTGAAATCAGACCTTCACATTGGATCGCTTGTCACCGAGCAGATCCAAATGGTGGCTTCATCGGTGAATCGGTTTCGCCCACAACTTCCCTGCGAAATTAATCTGAAGGCTAGCCTATGCTGACAAGTATGCTTCATCAAATTAGATCAGCTGGAAAGCTGTGGCGTCGAATGTCGCAGGTATTGCCAGTCCTGCTTTTTGCCACACTTGTTTCCTTCGGGTTGCTCAAGCTTATTCCTGGGGATGTTGCACTTGCCCTTGCGGGTGAAAGTGCCTCCGAGGCGCGTATTTCAGAGATCAAGTCAATTTATGGCCTCGACAAGCCTTTCTTAACTCAATATGCATCCTGGGTCTGGGGAGCGGTTCAAGGTGATTTATCAAAGTCATTACTTTCTGGTGAGCCGGTCGCCACTTCTATCTCTCGACATCTACCAAATACGATTTTGATTGTTGTACTTGCAATGTTTATTTCATTTGCAATCGGCGCACCCCTGGGGGTCTGGGCTGCAAGCCGCCAAGGCCGGTATATTGACAGCCTTGTCATGTCGATAGCCTCTATCGGGATGGCCATCCCAAACTTTTGGCTTGCGATGCTGCTCATTTCTTTTTTTGCATTGGACATGCGTTGGTTCCCCGTCACAGGTGCAGTGCCTCTTACGAAGGATCCGTTGGCGTCTATTCATCATGCAGTTCTCCCCGCATTGGCCTTGGCCGCTGGCGGCATTGCTGAAATTTCTAGACAACTGCGTGCGTCATTGATCGAATTGCTGTCCTCGCAGCAGGTTCGTACCTTGCATGCCAAAGGCTTGAGTCCAGCTGCAATCCTTTGGAAACACGGACTTAAAAACGTGGGTATCAATTTGCTGACCGTTTTGACCTTGCTTGCAAACAGAATGCTAGGTGCGACAGTTGTGATTGAGGCAGTTTTTGCAATCCCAGGCATGGGTAGCCTGATTGTGGGGGCAGCACTCCAAAGAGATTTCCCAGTTGTTCAAGGCGTTGTGCTGGTCATGATCCTCATTGTGCTGATCATTAACCTGATGGCAGATCTTCTTTATGGGTTATTAGACCCAAGGGCCAAGTGATATGAAGCAGAACCAGTTAAGCTTTTCCTCGCCCACTGTGTTGGCTTGGTTATCAGGCTGGCTTCGGCGCGACAAGTCCGCAGCGGCCAGTTTTTTCTTTTTATTGATGCTTGTTGTCTTCTCTTTGGCGGCTCCCTATCTTGCTCAGCATTCACCTACCGATCAGGACCTGTCAAATATGCTGAGTAGACCATCTGCAATCCATTGGTTGGGTACCGATGATTTAGGCAGAGACATCTTTAGTCGCTTGTTGTTTGGTGGCAGAGTAGCGGTTTATGCTAGCCTGCTTGCGGTCGGTATTGCGGTTGTCCTTGGAGTGCCAGTTGGTATTTTGGCAGGCTATATGGGCGGCTGGGTTGACGATGTGATCGGACGGCTTGTGGACACCCTGCTGTCCTTCCCAGCCATCGTATTGGCCATTGCTGTCACTGGCGCTCTGGGAATAGGCCTGACCAATGGGATGCTTGCAGTAGGGATTGTTTTTTCACCTCAACTGGCGCGCTTGGCCAGAGCCAGAACGCTTGTAGTTCGCAGAGATCTCTATGTAGATGCCTCGCGAAGCTTTGGCGCATCCACCTTGCATATCCTTTGGAGACATATCCTTCCCAATGTGCTGCAACCGGTCATCGTTCAAGTTACGATCTTGCTGGCAGCAGCTATGTTGGCTGAGGCTAGCCTGAGTTTTCTTGGCCTAGGAATACAGCCTCCCAACCCAAGCTGGGGGGCAATGCTTGCCCGTGCCTATCAAAGCATGGAGCTCGCACCTGAGCAAATGCTGGCCCCCGGATTTGCCATCTTGGTAACTGCAATGGCCTTCAACAGTTTGGGGGAAGCGCTGCGCAAAGAACTCGATCCAAAAAGCAGGAAAGAATGAGCCCCGGTGAATTCACAGGTCGATTTTCGTTCCAGATTTTAAATATCTAGGTGTTGCGGCCTATTTTGATACCAGCTGATTCGCGATCCCATACCTCTTTGCCTTTGATACCTTGCTGACGTAGAACATGCTTTTCGATTTTGAGTGTTGGCGTCTTAGGTAATTCGTCCATGAAGCGAACAAAACGTGGGACCATGAAGTAGGGTAGTCGAGGCACTAGGTATTCAAGCAAATCATTGGGACTAAGCCGTTGATGTTGCTTCAGCTTGACGACAGCGAGTACATCGTTTTCACCGAGTTCGCTTGGAACCGCAACGACTGCTGCCTCTTGAATCGCAGGGTGTGACAGAATCTCTGCCTCTACTTCAAACGAAGAAATATTCTCGCCACGTCGACGAATCGTATCCTTCATGCGATCTACAAAATAGTAGTTACCTTCGATATCACGGCGAAAAGCATCGCCGGAATGAAACCAGCCGTTTTGCCAGGCTCGGGCTGTAGCTTCAGGATCGCGGTGATAACCATGGCTGAAGCTCCATGGTTTATCGGTTCTAAGTATCAGTTCTCCGGTGGAGCCATCGCTGACTTCCATATCGTCCTGATCGACTATACGTGCTTCAATTCCGGGACGCAGTTGCCCGCAAGAACTCAAGGCAGGTGGGTTCGGTGCGGACATGATCGGGCAACATACCTCTGTCATGTTGAATGAGGTGTAGATATCGACCCCCCATCGTTCACGCATAGGCTGAATGTCCATGTCATATGGCAAAAGCAGAATCAAATCTAGGGTGTTGTGGCGCTCTGCCTCCGAGACCGGCTGGGATAGCAAAAACTTTGCCATGGCGCCTAAAAGAATAACAAAAGTGGTCTGGCTGTCATTGATCTGATCCCAGAACCGATTTGTTTGGAAGCGCTCAACAATCGCGATTGAACCACCTAAGGAGAGCATCAGCATGCAGGGAAGCACTCCCGATACATGAGCTAGTGGTAAGTTGACCATGTACCGGTCTTTTGCACTCAGAAAATAGACGTTGTGACCGGATGTCCATAAATGCTGGTAGGAACACAAAACGCCCTTAGAGGGACCCGTCGTCCCAGATGTGTAGAGGATAATTTGTACATCACAAGCTTTGATTGATTTCTCTAGGTCTGGTGTCAATGTCCCATAGAGGCCCAATTGAGTCTCGTCAATCATTCGCAATGCGTCTGGTGCTAGGGCGCTTGTTTGGCCGACTGTGACCAAGCACTCAAGTGAAGACAAATCAACAGCATCAAGGCGTTCGAGTAGGGTTGCCTGCAAAACCATGAGTTTTGCTTGGGAGTTCTCGATCACGCGCTCTAGAAGTTTACCCTTGTAGGCCAGATTGATGGGTACTGCGATTGCCCCGAGGTAATTAACTGCAAACCAGGTCCGCAAGGCGATTGGCCCATGCTCTAGCCATAACATCACAGCATCACCTTGTCGAACCCCTTGAGATGCCAAACCCGCTGCAGTACGTTGAACTTCGTGCAGGGTTTGCTTAAAAGTCCAGGTTTCGCCATTTTCAAAAACAGCAAAGACCTGGTTGCCTTGTTTCAGAGCCCTTTCGTGCAACAAATCTCTCAGCACACAAAGCTCAAGCACCTCCGACTCGTCGAGGGTGGAATTTTGGAGTTCAGACATCAGCTAAGTGATACGCCTTCGAATTTTGGCTTGCCAATGAGATTGGGTTGATAGCCTTTAAGACGATTGGTATGAACAACCATTTGAACATCGAACATGATGGGACAGAACAATGCGTTTTCGAGAGCTGCGCGTTGAACCTTCACAAAGGCTGCCTTTCGAGATTCCTGTGTGGCTCCGGATTGTGCCTCGGAGAGCAAAGCTGCCATGCCCGGCGTTGCACCACGTCCAGCGTTAAAGAATGAGCCTTCGGCAAACAAAAGGTCGTAAGTGAGCGACGGATCTGGGCGGCCAGTCCAGAATGAAAGATGCATGTCGCCTTCTTGTTTACCAAAGAACTGCCCAGCAGTTTCAACGCCCGAGCCAGTCGATAATTTCAGACGAATATTGGCTTTCTTGAACATCTCAATCAAGACCTCAGTACGCTGTACCGAAACCTGATCATTCCATGCGATCAGATGTATTTCCACACCATCTGGAAACCCTGCTTCTTTTAGAAGTGCCTTCGCACGGTCTGGGTCATATTTGTAAAAATTTGCCAACTCTGGTGCATAGGCCCAGTGTGACTTTGGCAAAGCCATATCGGCTACCTCGCCTAGACCTCCAGCTGTGGCCTTGATATAAAGTGCACGATCAATTGCGTGGTTGACTGCCTGTCGAACTCGCGCGTCCTTGAGAGGGCCTCGTGCATAGTTGAAATAAAGCATCCCTACTTGCAGAGATGGTCCGATATTGATAGCCAGGTTGTTGGAGCGCTGGGCTACAGCCCGTTGTTGCGGCGGAACATAGTAGGTCAGATCATTGTCTCCAGCTACCACCGAACGTAATGCTGTCTGTGGTTCTGAGATGACTTTGAAGACGATGCCATCTAGTTTCGCTGCATCGGGCTTCCAGTAGTCTGGATTAGCCGTGAGAACGACTTGATCTTTGTCAGCCCAGCTTACAAATTTATAGGCTCCTGTTCCTACCGGAGAACGATCGTGAGCTGCTCCCTTTTCGCGAACTGCCTTGGGAGAGCGCATCATTCCTGCTCGGTCTGTAAGAATAAGGGGCAATGCGCGATCCGATCGCTTAAGTTTGAGCGAAATCTCGTGAGAGCCCCGCACCAGAATGCTGTCAATCGACGAGAGATCTACCTTGACCGCAGACTTCTCGTTTGATTGACCCCATTCGAGATTGGCCTTGACAGCCTCTGCATCAAATGCCTCACCATCGTGAAACTTGATGCCCCGTCGCAACTTAAGAACGAGGGTGTTGGAATCTGTGAAGCTCCATGACTCTGCAAGGCCTGGCTTAGGTGTGAGTGCCGTGTAATCCCATTCCAAGAGAGAGTCGAACATTGCGTAAAGGTAGACATGGTCAGGTCCAGAACGACCGGTCATGGGATCGAGTGTGGAGGGGTTATGAGGGGCTGCTACACGAAGAACCCCTGATCTGCCAGCAGCTTGCGCAAAAACATCCAAAGACCAAAATGGCACAGTTGCAGATGCCTTCATTAGATGACGTCGCGAGAGTTGGAGAACGCTTGTCTTAAGTGAACGTTGATTCATACTGAATTTCCTCTGCCCTTATTTAGATATTGAACTTTGATAATACGAGATTATTAGAAATCCCGCATGAGTTCTGTCTTAAAGAAGCCGTACTCAAAAAAATAGCAAGGGTCCTTCGAGGGTATTTACGAGGTATGTCGATGGGTCAAAGGGGCATACTGTCTTTGGGTTTTACCTGCAACACAGGCTTAGCTGGAGACAAGACCCAATGGCGCAACAGCACTGACTATTCAACAGAAACAAGCCCCAATGGAAACCACCCGTAACCCACAAGCACTTCAAAACTGTTTGGCCACAGGGCTTCTCTCGTTTCCTCTAACCGACTTTGACGCCGCCGGTGAATTCGACGCTACATCATTTGCCAATCGCATCGAATGGCTTGGCGGCTATGGCGCGCAGGCACTTTTCGCCGCTGGCGGGGCGGGTGAATTCTTCTCGCTCACAGCCCCCGAATATTGTGCTGTGGTGGCTCAGGCGGTTGCCAGCTCGCGCAACTCTGTGCCGATCATCGCCGCCACCGGTTATGGCACCAAGATGGCCATCGCCCTTGCCAGTGAGGCGCAGCAACTCGGCGCTGACGGTCTGCTGCTGCTTCCGCCTTACCTGACGGAGTCCTCTCAGAAAGGCCTGAAGGACCACATCACGGCGGTTTGCCGCTCGACTCGACTAGGCGTGATCGTCTACAACCGCGCCAATATGCGCATCAAGGCGGAAACATTGCTACAGATTGCCGACGAATGCCCAAACCTCATCGGATTTAAGGACGGTGTCGGAGACATCGAAGAGATCCTCAAGATTAAGGCCCTGCTTGGCGATAGGTTGGCCTATATCAACGGGATGCCAACCGCCGAGATTTTCGCAGGTGCCTATGGTGGAATGGGCATTTCTGTTTATTCATCAGCCATCTTCAATTTCATCCCCCGAAGTGCAATGGACTTCAACCGGGCGATCTTGGCCAATGATCACGCGGCGGTCAAACAGTTCACTCGCGACTTCCTCGTACCTTACGGACTGCTTCGCTCGCGTCAGCCCGGCTACGCTGTCAGCATGATCAAGGCAGGAGCGGACATCGTAGGGCGCAGCGCCGGCCGTGTCCGCCCGCCGCTGTCTGACGTAACACCATCCGAGTATGCCGAACTGGCAACCCTGATTGAGCGACTCGGCCCGCAGGATTAAGTTCTCCAAGGGCTAGAAGATAGAGTAGATTTTGCACGAGGGTTTGCCCGCTTTGTCTTTGGCTGCCGGCTGATACAAAATCTCCAATCTAATCTGCCAAGCCAATTAAATAGGGCCAATCATGTTCAAACTTATCACTGGCGGCCTGTCTGCCCTTTGTTTCGGGCTGGCAATGCCTGCTATGGCCCAAAGCAGCACCAGCGCCTACCCCAGCAAGGCCATCAAAATCATCGTGCCTTTTCCTGCTGGTGGAACCTCGGATGTGCTTGCTCGGTTGTTGGGTCAAAAAATGACCGAAGCATGGGGGCAGTCGGTGGTGGTTGAGAACCGTCCCGGCTCTAGCGGTAATTTAGGCGCCGATGCAGGCGCAAAGTCTTCTCCCGATGGTTACACATTGGTGTTGATGGATGTAGGCAACCTGGTAATCAGTCCTGCACTCTACAAGCTTCCCTTTAACGTGTTAACCGATTTTGCACCCGTGGCCATGGTGGGCTACTCCCCCCATCTGTTGCTGGTAAGCACCAAAGTTCCTGCAAACAGCACCAGCGAGTTGGTGGCTTATGCCAAGGCTCAAAACGGCAAAGTCAATTTCGCTGCGGCCGCCGGCATGGGCAGCGCGGCCCACCTCGCAGGGGTTATTTTTGCGCAGCGCAGCGGTATTAAATGGGGTTATGTCCCCTATAAAGGCGGTGCGCAAGCCATCACCGACTTGATTGGCGGGCAAGTTGATGTGACCTTCAACGGCATGGTGGCCAGCTATCCGCATGTCAAATCGGGCAAGCTCAAGTTACTGGCGGTCTCCAGTGCCAAGCGCAACACGCAGTTGGGCGACACCCCCACGGTTGGTGAAACGCTGCCCGGCTTCCTGACCGGTAGTTGGCAAGGTTTGTTGGCTCCCGCTGGGACGCCCAAGGCCATTGTGGACAAGCTCAATGCTGAAGTGGCGCGAATTGTGGCACTGCCAGATATCAAGGAGCGTTTGGTCGTTTTGGGGGCAGAGCCCAACAATATGTCGCCAGATCAATTCAGCAACTGGCTGAAAACCGAAATTCCTGCAATGGCTAAAATTGTTAAGGATGAAAAAATTACGGTTGATTGATCTGGCGTCTATAGGCTGGGCAGCTTTGGACAGGTGAGGGTGCCCAGATTCTGTGCGTTAGGGAGAGGGCAGCCTGTTTTCCATTTTCGACACTTGTCTTCCCAGGAAGACGTTGATAAATAATAAGACAACTGAAGGAATAAAAATGAAACAACATATCAAGTGGATTTACCTACTGTGCATTGCACTGCTATTTACAAACGCAGCATCCGCCAAATACCCTGAAAAAACCATCAAAATTATTGTGCCATTTACTGCTGGTGGCGCAACAGACATTGCAGGTCGGCTCTTAGCAGATGAACTTTCAAAAGCTTTGAATAATCCCGTGGTTGTTGAAAATCGCGAAGGCGCTGCAGGTGTGATTGGCGTACAAGCCACCACAAAAGCCGCGGCTGATGGTTACACATTGTTAATTGCTGGCAATACCTTGATGACCTCGCATAAAACACTTTATAAAAATTTACCCTACGATTCTTTGCGAGATTTAGAAACAGTTTCACGTATTTCTGCCGGGTCGCACATCATTGTTGTGAAAGCCAACTCCAACATCAAAGACATGAAGGATCTTTTACGACTGGCAAGCGCCAAGCCAGGCGGCATTTCTTATGGATCGGGTGGAAGTGGAACGAGTGTTCACTTGGCCGCAGAAATGTTTCAAGTTCAAGCAGGCGTCAAACTTTTGCACGTCCCCTACCGTGGCACGTCGCTCGCTGTGAATGGACTCATGAGTGGTGATACTGATCTCATGTTTGACACGACGCCTTCGGCCTTTCCAAAAATTAAATCTGGACAATTGAGATCCTTTGGAATTACTTCTAGCAACCGTTCACCTGATTTGCCCGATGTGCCCACGGTTGCCGAACAAGGCTTGCCCAATTATGAAGTTTTATTTTGGCTAGGCTTGTACGCACCCAAAGGAACTTCCCCCGATGTTTTGCAATTGTTAGAGTCGGCGATTCAAAAAATATTGGCGCAAGACAATGTAAAGAAAAAGTTAGCCGATTTAGGCATGTCATCATTTTTTGCTTCGCGCGCTGATCTCACCAAACAAATTGCCAAGGAAACTGCAGAGTGGGCAGATGTGATCAAAAAAGCTGGCGTAGTTTTAGAGTAAATTAAATTTCAATTAAATAAACAGGAAAACTCACAATGTCATTGAACAAAATTGGATTGCGCATCAATACAGATTTTCAACGCGTAGAAAAAAAATGGATCGAGCGCGCTAGAAAAATTCAAATTTCAAACGTTGGTGATGTTTGTTTCCGATTGCAAGGTTTTCATGCAGGATTTAATCAATACGGTAAGAAGAAAAAATTTGCTGGCCCTGCTCTCACAGTCATGGTGCGCCCTGGCGACAACTTGATGTTGCACAAAGCCATCGACATCGCTCAACCAGGTGACGTGATTGTGATCGACGCAGGTTCAGCACTCAATACGTCAATCTTTGGTGCCATGATGAGCAATTACGCTTTGAAGCGTGGTGTTGAAGCCATGGTTGTCAGCGGCGCTATTCGTGATGTTGAAGAAATTTCTCACTTAGATTTGGGCGTTGTCGCCTTAGGTGCAACGCCAAACGGTCCCTTTAAATCGGGTCCTGGCGAAATAGGATATCCCATCACTTGTGGCGGCGTCACCATTCATCCTGGCGATTTGATTTTGGGGGACTGGGACGGCGTTCAAACCGTCGACCTAAGCGAAGTGCCTCGCGTCATTGAAGAATCTGAAGCCGTGGCATTGAAAGAGAAAGAATGGGAAAAACAAATTCAAAATGGCACGTGGGATAGAAAATGGGTAGATGAATTTATCAATAAACTGGTCTAAATAAAAGATTAAACAGGTAACACGGGGCTAAAAGTTGGACGCTCTTCTAAGGTTTCACTTAGATCATTCTTTCAGTCTCAAGTCAATCAAATCAATTTGGAGTAAATATGAATTTATTTTGTATACATCTTAAGCAGTTTAGAACACCTAAGACTTTGACTTGGATTTCAGTCATTGCATTTTCATTGGCTTGCAGCATGTCTGCAAACGCCCAGCCCATTCAGATTGTTAACTTACTTGAGTTATCTGGCGCAGGTGCAACTGTTGGCGCAAATATGAAAAACGGGGTTGAATTAGCCATCAAGGAAATTAATGCCAGTGGTGGCATTCTTGGTCGAAAAATTGAAATAACGACCATGGACACGCAGACTAATCCTGGCGTTGCAAAAGGTCTGGCGCAAAAAGCTGTTGATATGGATGCTTACGCCGTGATTGGGCCGATCTATTCTGGTTCGATTGCCGTCAGCATGGCTGAAACTAGGCGTGCGGAAATACCAAACTTTACGGGTGCAGCCGCTGCTTCTGTCACCCAACAAGGCAACCCGTATATTTTCCGTACAAATTTCACCCAATCTTCGTCAATGCCAAAAGTGACGAAATACATCAAAGAGCAGCTAAAGGCCAATACCGTAGATGTTATCTATATCAACAACGATTTTGGCAAGGGCGGTCGTGATGAATTTATCAAATCTGCCCAATTGATGGGACTTAAGATTGGGGCTGACATTTCCACAGATCAGAACCAGGTGGACTTTACTGCGGCAGTGATTAAAGCCAAGCAGTCCGGCGGTGATGTGCTTTTTGCTTATACCAATGAGGAAGAATCGGCACGTTTAGCGCGTGAACTTCGAAAGCAGGGATACAACAAGCCGATCGTGGGCGATACAACCATCGTTAATCAAAAAGTCATTGAATTAGCGGGTGACGCAGCCAATGGAATTGTTGGGCACGTTGCACTCACTGCCGATGCCCCGCAAGCGGAAGTGAAATCCTTTGTGGCGAAATTTGAAAAAGAATATAAATTTAAGCCAGACCATAATGGTCTTCAAGGTTACATGATCCCTTACATCATCAAATCAGTCACAGAGAAAGTAGGAAAAGTTGATCGAAAGGCTTTTGCTGCCGCTATGAAAGGCGCAGTTCTTCGAGTCAAGGATCAGCCTGGTTTGTTGCTAGACGTCCGATTTGATGACAAAGGTGATCCTGACCGAGTCAGCTACTTGGTAGAAATCAGAGGGGGAAAGCAAATCGTTGAAACTATTCTGCCAGCTGCAAAGCCAATTTAACCAACCACATGAAAATTGGTCTAGATTCCTATTGCTTTCATCGATATTTTGGTGAGTGGTACGAAGGATTACAAGAAGACTCCAAAATTCGTTGGACGATTTTGAATTTTCTAGACCATGCAGAAGCGCTTCAAGCGAAGGGCGTATCACTTGAGTCTTGCTTTTTGAATGAGGACCCCAATTCAATATTGGCAATTCGCACTGAACTTGAAAATAGGAACTTGGAGGTAGTCTGGGCATGGGGGCACCCTAACGGTCTTTGCTCGGGAGGTAATGCGCATGCTGTTGTTGAATGCATGAAACACATCCAAATTGCGCAACAAATTGGTGCCAAAGTAATGCGAATTTGTGCTGGAAGTCGAAGAACTCGTCCAATTTCATGGAGCGAACACAAAATAGGCTTGATCAAATTGCTTGAACCACTGGTTGAGCAAGCAGCTAAACATCAAGTTGTATTGGCCATTGAGAACCACATTGACTTATTGGCAGACGAATTGGTTGAGTTAATTGAATGCATCAACTCTCCTTGGCTTGGCGTGTGCTTTGACACTGCAAATAATCTTCGAATGCTAGAAGATCCTGTTGAGGTAGCTCGTAAGTTGGTACCGTATACGCGTGCTACACACATTAAGGACGTCACTGCGCAAAAAGGGGACCCTCGTACGTTTGCTTTTTGGCCAAGCGTCCCTTTAGGGCAAGGATTAATTGATTTGCCGCAAATATTGCAGTTATTAAGTGATGCCAAATATGACGGAATACTGGCCCTTGAAATTGACTATCTTTCGCCATTACATGCATCTAAAGGAGAAGAGCATGCAGTGGCAGAGAGCATGGAATGGCTGGCCAATCAGGTCAACCGTAACCATTGATCGTTAACTTTAACCGGCATTCCCCAATGCTGTAGACAAATATTATTGTCAAAATCTGAATGGGAGAAATGCAAATGCGTGTTGCAAGCAATAAAAACTTGTGAGCAAAAAACGATGCAATTGCTTATTCACAGAACTTAGTCAAAGCGTCCAGCTCTGGACGCTTGAGTTGGTCTGGACGGGAAGCGGGCGTCAAGCGGGCGTCAAGAATCTTGTCGCTACGGCATTGGGTTGATCAATTGGGTTCGGCTTGCAGGGAGCAAGTCAACTTAACACTTAATTGAATATTGCATTCCAGATAAGAATATCAGATATGCTCATTTTCCTATTGTGAATCATAGAGATTTCAATAAAATATTATTATGAAATCAACAACAAACAAAATTAATTTAAATAATGTATGTAAAAAGTTTATTACTGATCCTGAAAATATGCACCCTGTGCTTGGGGATGTTTCACTCCAAATAGAAGAAAATGAATTTGTTGTATTGTTAGGCAGAAGTGGTTGCGGAAAAACAACCTTGCTCAATATCATTGCCGGATTAGAAATAGCAACGAGCGGAAAAGTTCAAGTAGACGGTATTGATGTAACCGGTCCTGGCCGTGGAAAAGGAATGGTTTTTCAACAAGGCGCGCTCTTCCCATGGCTCAATGCGGAACAAAATATTCAGTTTGCGGCACGTAAGCAAGGCCTTAATGCCGAACAATCTAAAGAGTTGTCACAAAAATTACTTCTTTTGGTAGGCCTTGCAGGGGCCGAAAAAAAATACCCATTTGAATTATCGGGTGGCATGCAACAACGCGTGGCAATTGCAAGAGCATTGGCTTTGGATCCACAAATACTTTTAATGGATGAACCTTTTGGCGCCTTGGATGAATTGACTCGAATAGAGATGCAAAACGAACTCTTGCGTGTATGGTCTTTAAAGCAAAAGACAGTGGTATTTGTAACGCACAGTATTTGGGAGGGGTTAATGCTAGCTGATCGCATTATTGTGTTGGCACCGCGACCTGGACGAATTGTGCTCGAGAAAAAAATTGATCGTCAAAGGCCTCGCAAGCGATCTGATCCCATGTTGATTGAACTGTATGAAGAAATTTGGACTTCACTTCAATAATTGAAAAAAATAAAAGTGAATAACAAAATAAAAAGTTGGTTAATCCCTTTCATTGTCTTGACTGTTTTTTTGCTGTCCTGGGAGTTAGCAAGCTTTTTGGGGTTTTTGCGGCCAACTAGGTTTCCTGCACCTTCAAAATTGTGGATGAGTTTTTTAGATTTGACTTTTTCAGGCTATCCAGCAGACGTTACGATTGATCAGCACTTGATAAAAACCATTGAACGAATCATCATTGGATTTTTGTTATCTGTAAGTTTGAGCGTACCTCTTGGATTATTGATAGGCGGATTTCATGTATTGGATCGTTTAACGTCGACCATCATTGCATTTTGTCGCTCAATTGCGACGCTTTCATTGCTACCCCTGGCTATTGTTTGGTTTGGTACAGGTGAACAAGCCAAGATTTTCTTAATCGCCTATGGATGTTTTTGGGTCATGCTATCAAATGTTATTGAAGCGGTTAAGCAAGTCGATCCTGTCATGATGAAAGCTGCAAAGACGATGGATACTGACGGATTAGAGCTATTTTTAAAAGTGGTCCTGCCATCTGCATTGCCAAGAATTTTTGCGGGCATGCGAATTTCATTAGGCGTTGGCTTTATGGTCATTGTGGGTGCAGAAATGATTGGAACTGTCATTGGATTGGGTTCTTTGATTATGGAGGCCAGAACTTTTTACAGAACCGATATCACCATGGTCGGAATGCTGATTTTGGGCCTGATGGGTTTTTTACTGACAACCGGATTGGCATGGTTAGAGAGAAAACTAATGCCATGGCAACAACAAGAGCACAATCGTTCAAGCGTATGAATGATTCTCATTTTCACTCGATATCTAAAAGAATTAATTTGTATGGATTGATGGGTATTTTGATGCTTCTTTTGGTTTGGGAGTTATCTGCAAGGTGGATTTGGCAAGATATACAAGTACTGCCATCCCCCATTCAATGTATGGATATGGCTTGGCAAGTATTGACTGCCCAAGAATTATTGATGCATATTGCAACGAGCTTGAGTCGCATCCTTATTGGATTTACATTTGCAGCGGTCATTGGTGTCGGCTTGGGAATTGCAGTCGGTTGGTATCAATACTTAGGCTTAGCTTTCAAACCGATATTGGAATTGTTACGCCCGATACCACCCTTGGCATGGATACCAATGGCCATTGTTTGGTTCGGATTGGGTGAGCCCTCTAAATGGTTTGTGATTTTTTTAGGTTCATTTTTCCCTATATTTACAAACGCATGGCGAGGTATGGTGGGAATACCGCCGGTTATTTTGCGTGCGGCCCAAACGATGGACGTCAAAGGTATTGAGTTGTTATTGAAGGTGGCGATTCCAGCAGCCTTACCCGATATTGCAACTGGATTGCGTGTTGCTTTTGGTTTGGCTTTCGGAATTTTGGTGGCAGCAGAATTAATTGCTTCTGATAGTGGATTGGGATATTTGATTATGCAGTCCAGAGAAACATCAAGGCTCGGTGTCGCTATATTTGGTATTCTTTTAATTGGCTTTTTAAGCATGTTGGCCGATGACATACTTGCAAGACTATTAAAAAAATTCGTTGGTAGAGGTCGGTATTAAAACAAGAGTTCAATCAAACTTTAAAGGAGACAAAATGGACAGACGATTATTTATTGCACAAACTGGTATTGCCACTGCTGCACTTGCAGCAACAGCGATATCCAATCCAGCTTGGGCGCAATCTGCGCCAGAGGTTAGCAAGTTGGCTTTTGGCTTTGGAAACGATCCGGTTTTTGCACCGCATATGGTTGCAATTGAAAAAGGATGGTTCAAGGACGCTGGCTTTACTGAAATCAATACCAAAACATTTGCGGGCGGTGCCATCGCTGGCGAGGCCTTGGTAGCGGGTGAAATTTCATTGTGGACACCTGGTAATTTACCGCCTGTCTCTATGGCTCATTCGGGTGTCCCGATTGTTATCCTTGGTAACAACGCAATTGCAACAGTGGCTGATAAATTGATTGCACGCAAAGATGCCAATATCAAAACGCCAGAAGATTTGTACAAAATAAAAATTGGTTTACTGCAAGGCTCAACTGCCAGTGCAGACTTGTATTATTTGGCTAAACAGTACGGACTAGATGAAAAACGTTTGCAAGTTGTTAATATGCCGCCGCCAGAGCAATTGGCAGCGCTCAATTCCAATAATATTCAAGCCATGTTGTGCTGGCAACCTTGGGGATTCAACGCACTTAAAAGTGGTACAACAGAATTGATTCACTCAGGGACGGAGTCGGGGTTTGCTAAAAATAAAAATGAAAAAGTGCAAGTCTCTTACACTCGATCATTGTTTGTGGCAAGCCAAGAGTTTGTTAAGAAAAACCCAATCGCTACGCGAAAAATGATGGCTGTGCTTGTGAGAGCTCAAAAATATGTCGCGGACCCCAAAAATAAAAATGAAGTGATTGATTTATTTTGTCAACAAACAAAACAAGATAAAGCGCTTGCCACTGCAATTTGGGGTGACTTTACTTTTGATCCTTCAATCGACAATGCCTATGTGAGAGATATGAAGGCGATGACCGACTACATGCTGGCCAGTGGGAGAATCAAAACAGCCAAGGATGTATTGGAATACACCTACAGTGACCCAGTTGCTGCTGTCGATCCTGCCTTAGTCAAGGTAGCAGGGCGCTTTAAAATTTAAATCATACCTTTGAGTCGCATGCAAAACTCTCCGGTTGGTGTTGCCCATTTGGGTTCAGGCTTTATAGCTGATTACCATTTGGAGGGTTTGCGTTTGAGTGGAATGGCCCGTGTTCAATGTGTCACGGGTCGTTCACTTGATAAATTACATGCGCTTTCGCAAAAGTATGCAATTCCCAACGTTTTGACACAATGGCGTGATGTTTTAAATCTTCCAGATGTGCAAGCTGTTGTAATTGCAACGCCTGACCATTTGCACGAGGAAATGGCCATTGCGTGTCTCAAGGCTGGTAAAGCCGTGATGTTGCAAAAACCAATGGCTGGAAGTGTGCAGGCGTGTCAACGAATTATTGAACAATCCATCACTCAAAATGTGGATTTACAAGTTAGTTTTATGCACCGTTATTTTGAAGAATTTCAACACGCAAAAATTTTGATTTCAGACGGTGTGATAGGGAAAATTCACAGTATCCGAATGAGAAATGCAACGCCTGGGCCGGATTGGGGCGACTGGTTTTTTGATCAAGCCAATGTGGCTAATGGTGTGGTCGATCAATTGGGCGTTCACGGTATCGATCTACTCATTCAACTCTTAGGTCCAATGCGTGACGTGAGTGCGCGTATTGCCATACAAAAGCCCACCCGTTTACTAAAAAATGGAAAAATGGTGCAAGTGAATGTCCCTGATACTGTGATGGCCAATTATGAATTCAAATGCGGCACTTTGGTTCAACATGAAATGTCGATGATTGAACAACAAGGATGCGATCGATTTCGAATGGAAATCTATGGCGATGAAGGCACCATGTGGTTGAGAACCGAGCGTGGTCGCTTGTCGGTATGGGCACCCAAACATTATGGGCAACAGTGGCATACATCATCGCTTGAATCGAATCCTTTGGGCTTGTTGCATCATCGCGACTGGTTGGCGGGCGTGCTTGATCCCAAATTACGACAACAAACTGCGATAGATGCAATTGAAGGTATGCGAGTTGTTCAGGCCATTAACGAATCGTCAATTAACAACAGTGTGCGTGTTTCGATTGGGCACTGATATGACAACTCTAAATTCTGCAAAAATCGCTGTCGGGATTTTATCTTTTGCGCACTACCATGCTAATTTCTGGAGCGAAGTTTTTAAGGCTGGCAATGTCTTGGTTGGGATATGGGACGACGATCATGAACGTGGTCGTGAGGCGGCGCAGCGTTTTGACGTTCCCTTTTTTCAAAATATCAATGATTTATTTAAGCGATGTACGGCCGTTGCGATTTGCTCACAAACCAACCAGCATCGCCAATTGATTGAAAAGTCAGCCCGACTTGGTTTGGCTGTACTCAGCGAAAAACCTTTATCGG
>CANJOS010000035.1 GCA_947476015.1 Comamonadaceae bacterium
ATTGCTTCATTGGCAGATTTGTCTTTGGAGTGGCATTGCATTGGTCCCATCCAAAGCAATAAAACCAAACTGGTGGCTGAAAACTTTGCGTGGGCCCACAGCATTGACCGCATCAAAATTGCAGAGCGTTTGTCGGCACAAAGGCCAGCGAACTTGCCGCCTTTGCAAGTTTGTTTGCAAGTGAATGTAGATGGTGGAAACAACAAAGCAGGCGTTGCACCGTCAGAACTTTTGGCATTGGCGCAAGCAGTTGCCAAGTTACCCCGCCTTCAACTGCGCGGCATCATGACCCTGCCAGAGCCGACCGACAACGAAGCAGAGACCCGCTCAGTCCATCGTCTGGCCAAAGAATTGTTCGACAGTTTGAATGCGGCAGGTTTGAAGCTCGACACCCTGTCGATGGGCATGACTGCAGATTTGGAAGCGGCCATTGCCGAAGGCAGCACGTTGGTGCGCGTCGGCACCGCCATTTTTGGTCAACGCTGATTAAAACCGCGGCAAATCGGGGTGCGAAATTTTTCCGCCCCGCACCAACATCTTGCCGTATTCAGCGCAGCGGTTGTGTGTCGGGATCACCTTGCCAGGATTGAGCAGGCCCATCGGGTCAAAAGCTTTTTTCAAGGCCAACATTTGTGCGTTCTCTTCGGTTGAAAACTGCACACACATGCTGTTTAGCTTTTCAATGCCAACACCATGTTCACCCGTGACGGTGCCACCCATGGCCACACTGGTTTCCAAGATCTCCGCACCAAACAATTCACAGCGGTGCAGCTGGTCTGGATCGTTGGCATCAAACAAAATGAGGGGGTGCAAGTTGCCATCGCCCGCATGAAACACATTGGCACAGCGCAGCTGGTACTTCTTTTCCATCTCGGCAATGGCCAACAAAATGTCGGCCAATCGCTTGCGCGGAATGGTGGAGTCCATGCACATGTAGTCGGGGCTGATGCGGCCCGATGCAGGAAACGCATTTTTACGGCCACTCCAAAAACGCAAGCGCTCGGCTTCGTCCTTGCTCACTGTAATCGCGGTGGCACCGCAGCCGCGCAGCACGTCGCTCATGCGGGCAATTTCCTCTGCTACTTCTTCAGGTGTGCCATCGCTTTCGCACAACAAAATGGCTTCGGCGTTCAAGTCGTAACCGGCATGCACAAAACTTTCCACTGCAGCGGTCATGGGCTTGTCCATCATTTCTAGGCCTGCTGGAATGATGCCCGCAGCAATGACGGCAGCAACCGCATCGCCGGCTTTGCGAATGTCATCAAAGCTGGCCATGATGCATTGCGCCAGTTGAGGCTTGGGTACCAATTTCACGGTGACCTCGGTGGTGATGGCCAACATGCCTTCGCTGCCAACGAGCACTGCCAACAAATCAAAACCGGAAGTGTCCAAGGCATCGCTGCCAAATGTGATGGCATCGCCCTCAATCGTGAGGCCTTTTACTTTGAGCACGTTGTGCAAAGTGAGACCATATTTGAGGCAGTGAACACCACCAGAGTTTTCCGCCACGTTGCCGCCGATGGTGCAAGCAATTTGGCTAGAGGGATCGGGCGCGTAATACAAATCATGCGGCGCCGCCGCCTCTGAAATGGCCAGGTTGCGAACACCACACTGAACCACCGCTGTCCGAGAAACAGGGTCAATTTTGAGAATCTGATTGAACTTGGCCATGGACAAAGTGACGCCGAGTTTGTGCGGCATGGCACCGCCCGATAAACCTGTGCCAGCACCCCGTGCAACGACCGGCACAGCCAATGAATGGCAAACTTTTAAAACAGCTTGAACTTGGCCCTCTGTTTCGGGCAAAGCCACCACCAGGGGTCGTTCGCGGTAGGCCGTCAAGCCATCGCACTCGTAAGGCACGGTGTCTTCCAGTGTGTAAAGCAAGGCGTGTGCTGGAAGCACGGCGCTCAAGGCTTGCACCACCTGCGCTTGTCGATCGGCGCGAGACAAGGCATCAATGTTCGTGAGAGCGTTCATGGCAAATTTTTCTAAAGAAAAAGACAATTTTGAATTATTTGAAGATCACCGTCTTGTGGCCGTTCAACAGCACGCGATGCTCACTGTGCCATTTGACAGCTCGCGCCAAGACTTGGCTTTCGGTATCGCGCCCTTGGGTGGTGAGGTTTTCGACCGTTTTAGAGTGGTCCACTCGGGCCACGTCTTGCTCAATGATAGGCCCTTCGTCTAAGTCTGCTGTCACATAGTGGGCCGTAGCGCCAATCAATTTAACGCCACGGTCATGCGCTTGGTAGTAAGGCTTGGCGCCCTTGAAGCTAGGCAAAAACGAGTGATGAATATTGATGGCCCGACCCGACAATTTTCGGCACAAGTCGTCCGACAAGATTTGCATGTAACGCGCTAACACCACCAACTCTGCGCCTTCCGATTGAATGATCTCGTACTGCTTGGCTTCTGCCTCGGCTTTGTTGGCCGAGCTCATCGGGATGTGGTGGAAGGGCACGTTGTAGCTGGCTGCGAGTTGATAAAACTCGCGGTGGTTGCTCACAATGGCGCGAATGTCAATGGGCAGCAAGCCACTCTTCCAACGGAAGAGCAAATCGTTCAAGCAGTGACCTTCTTTGCTGACCAAAATGACAGCTGGCATGGCTTGTTGGGTGTTGTGCAAATTCCAAGTCATTTGGAAGGGGACGGCAAAGCTGACCCACTGGCTGCGCAATTCAGCCTCGCTCACTGCGGCGCAAGCAAACTGCACGCGCATGAAAAACAGGCCGGTGTCAGGGTCGTTGTATTGGGCGGCCTCTTCGATGTTGCCGCCACGCGCCAGTAAAAAGCCAGAAACAGCGTGCACGATACCCGTTCTGTCAGGGCATGAAAGGGTGAGAATATAAGCGTGATTCATGGCCAATATTGTCGCAGGGACGGAGCGAGTTTGCCAAAACACAGGCTTTGACAGGTTTACACTGCCAACTCTGGCATTTTTGCTTGTTCCCAGCTTTGAGGTGAATCATGGCTTCTCAAGAAACTCAGCGACCCCAAGGTGCGCCTGGCTTTAACATGGACCACCAATGGTTGCCCTTCACAGCCAACCGCCATTTCAAGCAAGAGCCTCGAATTTTTGTAGCCGCAGAGGGCATGCACTTCACCACCCACGATGGCCGGCAAGTGATCGATGGCATCTCAAGTCTATGGTGTGTTGGCGCGGGTCACAACCGTCGTCCGATTGCGGAGGCCATCAAAAAACAACTGGACACGCTGGACTACGCCACGGCCTTTCAAATCAGCAACGACCAGGCCTTTGAAGCAGCGCACCGCATTGCCGAGATGTGCCCTGGCGATTTGAACAAAGTCTTGTTTTGTAACTCGGGTTCAGAGGCGGCAGACACTGCTTTGAAAGTGGCATTGGCCTACCATCGCGCGCGGGGTGAAGGTCATCGAAACGTTTTCATTGGTCGAGAAAAGGGCTATCACGGCGTCAACTTTGGCGGCATGAGCGTGGGCGGTTTACCAGCCAATCGCAAAGTCTATGGCGCTCAGTTGTTGCCCCGAGTCGATCACATGCGCTTTATTCATGATCCCGTCAACCACGCCTACATTCACAACAAAGAACCGGTCTGGCAAGAAGACCCCTTGTTGGAATTAGAAAATCGAATCTTGGCATTGCACGATCCCAGCAATGTGGCCGCCATCATGGTGGAGCCTGTGGCTGGATCGGCTGGCTGGTATTTGCCGCCCCAAGGTTACTTGAAGCGCTTGCGAGAAATTTGTGACAAGCATGGCATTCTTCTCATTTTTGATGAGGTGATCACCGGCTTTGGCCGCATGGGCACCAATTTTGGCGCTGATTATTACGGCGTGGTGCCCGACATGTTGAACTTTGCCAAGTGTGTGACCAATGGCGTCATTCCTTTGGGCGGCGTGGTGTGCCGCGATTTCATCTACGACGCCATGATGAACGCTGACGCCCCCAACCATGCCATTGAGTTTTTTCACGGTTACACCTATTCTGGGCATCCTGTCGCCTGTGCTGCGGCCATTGCCACACTGAAACTGCTGAAAGAAGAAAATCTGTTTGCCAGAGCGGGTCAGATGGGGCCCCTGTTGGGCGATGCGCTGCACAGCGCGCTCAAAGGGTTGCCGAACGTGATCGGAATTCGGAGTTTGGGCTTGGCAGGTGCTGTTGAGTTGTCTCCCTTGGCCGGTGCGCCTGGCAAGCGGGCCTACGATATTTTCTTGGACTGCTTCCACAAGGGTGTCTTGGTGAGGGCTGCTGGCGAAAACCTGGTGCTCTGTCCGCCCTACATTGTGGAAAAAGAACACATTGAAACCATGGTGAACACCTTGGCCGACAGCATTCGAAAGTACGCTTGAAATTGTGAATTGAAACGTGCACGCAGTACCTTACTTGTTGCAGTTGGCCCTGACCTTGCTCATGGGCGTGGCGGCAGCGCTTCTTTGCCAATGGCTTCAGACCCCCATCCCTTGGATGCTAGGCCCCCTGTTGGGCACCGCTTTTTTGTCCATGATGGGAGCGCCCACCCAAAGCGCTGTGCTTTTGCGCAATGTGGGGCAATGGGTGATCGGTATTGCGTTGGGTTTGTATTTCACGGCTGAGGTGGGTCAGTTGGTGTTGAGTTTGTGGTGGGCCATCTTGCTTGGCATCGTCTGGGCCTTGCTCATCGGTTTTGTTTTTGGCTGGTGGCTGCACAGGCGAAATGCGGCAGATTTGCCTGACTTGTCAGCCAAAGACTTGCGCGCTACTGCTTACTTTTCCAGCGCTATCGGTGGCGCTTCAGAGATGACCTTGTTGGCCGATCGTCACAGTGCCCGAACTGATTTGGTCGCAGCCGCTCACAGCTTGCGCTTGGTGTTGGTGGTGGTTTGCCTGCCCTTTGCCATGCAATGGTCTCAGGTGCATTGGGGCCTGCATGTGAACAGTCAGTTGTTGCCATCAGTTCGGGTCATGGATTGGCCTGGCATGCTCTATTTGACTTTGGCCACTTGTGCTGGCGCAGGTTTCATGACCTTGATCAAACGAAACAACCCTTGGTTCATGGGCCCCTTGATGGTGACCATGGGACTGACCTTGGCGGGCCTTCAGTGGTCTGCCATTCCATCTGAGTTGTCAAACTTGGCGCAACTTTTCATTGGCATCAGCTTAGGCGTTCGCTTCCAACGAGAGTTCATTCAGACGGCGCCCAAGTGGTTGTGGTCGGTGACGGCGGGGACCCTGGCCATGATGTTGGCCTCGGTGGCTTTTGGTTGGGCCTTGGCTTGGGGCACTGGCTTGCACCCTGCCACCTTAATTTTGGGGACCGCGCCTGGTGGCATTGCAGAGATGGCCATCACTGCCAAAGTATTGGCGTTGGGGGCGCCCGTGGTGACGGCGTTTCAGGTTTGCCGTTTGATTGCTGTGCTGTTGATTGTGGGCCCGCTTTATCGCTGGGTAGAACGGTTCAAATGAACCGTTTCATTGAACTGCTTCAATGAACCACCACGGGCTGCTGGGCCAAGCCTGTGTAGCGCTCTAAGGTGTCTTCCACCTCTTCTTGTGTGGGCGTGTTTTGTTGCCAAGCTTGAATGTGCATTTGGAACATTTCTGCCCAAGAGCCATCCAAATAGACTTCCTTGCCTGAGCGTTTATCGACAATTTCAAAACCGTGACGCTCCAGCGTGGGGGTTTGAGAGACGGGTGCGGCCTCACCGGTTTCGTTGGCCAACACATGCATGACGGCAAAAGATTCAGATTCGTACAACAAGTTCATGCGGTTATTCTGACTGAAGTCAGTCTCATTTAGACATGGCTGGCAGAGTTTTTTTCAAGGGTTGTTGAAAACAGACATTCAAACCTTGTTTGATTTACTTGCCAGACTTTCAGTCTGGCAAAGCCTGCAAGGGTGCGACATCGGTCATTTCCATGTCGATGAAGTTGCCGTTGGCCTGGCTAATTTTAATTCGCACAGGGACACCGGCATGTTCTTTCGAAAGCCACATCTCAATTTGGCTGTCAAATCGACCCCGAGGCAAGCACACCCAGCGTTGTGTTTCAAGGCGTTTACCCTCCCATTCAAGCGTCTCCTCCGCTTTGAAGCTCAGGCGCCAATTCACTGCATCGCGAGAGGTTGCGGTTTGCACGATGAGTTCACTGCCCGGCTTGAAACTTTGTGCTGTGACTGCGGAAGCCATTTGAAAGAACAGACTTACCTGATCTTGTGCTCCCGCTTGCAAAGGGGTACTGGGTGTGTTTCCACTGAAGCTGATTTTTTGAAGGTCTGTTTCAAAGTGCGCTGCACGTTCGCCACGCCCGCTGTCTGAATAGCGGGTGGGGGCCAGTCCGTTCTCGGTGATGACGCCCACACTGCGCCAAACGCGACTGCCAATGAGAAAGGCTTTGACGCGCAATTCAGCTTCGTAGGCTCTGCGCGTGCGGCTGCTGGACTGTGTTTGCCATTTGAGGGCGCCCGAAGCGTAATAGGTCAGACCGCGCTCTTGGCCTGTGAGCTTGTAGTTAATTTGGACGTTGTCGGGAAAGGTGCCTGTTTTGACACTTGCGGTGTCCGCTGGGGAAGGCTCAGGCGCAGGCAATCGGGTTGGTACCGGCGTTTGCGCTGGCATGTTGGATGACGGGGCTTCAGCGGCCTTCTCGGTGGCCACGGGCAAGGGATTTTCAGCGGTGATTGTTTGGATTTCCTGCGGGGGAGCCTCAGGTGCTGGGAGCGCCGTTGAGGCCATGGCGGTCATGCTCGCGGGCGTGCTGGAGGGCGTTGTTGTTTCTGGTGCCTTTGGCTTGGGGACTTGCCGAGCCTTTGGGGAAGCCTTCTCTGTGCTGGGTGTCGCATTTGAAAGTGGCTCTTGCATCAAAATGCGAGTTTGCAGAGGGCCAAGCTTTGGGGATTCAACTTGCAAGCGCCAAAAGTTGGCGTGAGGCAAAAGCAGCATCCCGCCATGGACGACCAAGACACAGGCTGTCAAAGCCAACAATTTGTAGCGATGCAGTTCAAGCAGTGAAGATAAGTTTGAACTCATTTCAAATTCATTGAGGTAGGCAGGAGGCCGGCAAAGGCCTTGTGGGGTGCTCAAATTTTAGGCGCATTCAGATTGGTTAAACTGAATCAATTCTTTGAATCCATTGCAAAAAATTTGCAACAAAAAATAGAGGAACAGCATCATGAAACTGGCAACTTACAAAGATGGTTCGCGTGACGGGCAACTGGTGGTGGTCTCGCGCGACCTCAGCACAGCCCATTATGCGACGGGCATTGCACAGCGCTTGCAACAAGTGTTAGACGACTGGAATTTCCTAGCACCTCAGCTGGAGGATTTGTCCCAGACCTTGAACAGCGGCAAAGCGCGCCATGCCTTCTCCTTTGATCCCAAGCAGTGCATGGCCCCTCTTCCCCGTGCCTATCAGTGGGCCGACGGGTCTGCCTACATCAACCACGTGGAGTTGGTTCGTGCGTCGCGCAGTTCGGAAGTCCCGCAGAGTTTTTACACCGATCCACTCATGTACCAAGGCGGCAGCGATGATTTCATCGGGCCCTGCGATCCTGTACTGTGCCGAGATGAGGCTTTTGGCATCGATTTTGAAGCAGAAATTGCGGTCATCACTGGCGATGTGCCCATGGGTGTAAGCCCTGAAAATGCCTTGGACGGTATTCGCCTGGTGATGCTTGCTAACGATGTGAGCCTGCGTCACTTGGTCCCTAACGAGTTGGCCAAAGGCTTTGGATTTTTCCAATGCAAGCCTGCAACCGCCTTCAGTCCGGTGGCTGTGACCTTAGACGAGTTGGGTGAGTCTTGGGATCACGGGCGTATTCACCTCACGATGCAATCCACCTGGAATGGACGAAAAGTGGGTATGTGCGAAGCGGGTCCTGAAATGACATTCGATTTTGGCCAGCTCATTGCCCACATTGGTAAAACTCGCAATGTGCGTGCAGGCTCCATTGTGGGCAGCGGCACGGTGAGCAACAAGAGTGTCGAAGTGAATGGCAAACCAGAGTGGACCAAGGGCTACAGCTGCATTGCAGAAAAGCGCGCCATTGAAACCATCTTAGATGGCCAGCCCAGCACAGAATTCATGAAATTTGGCGACACCATTCGCATCGAAATGAAGGGCAAAGATGGGAACAGCCTGTTTGGTGCCATTGACCAACAAATTACCGCTTTCGAGGCCTAAGCCAAATTTCGCTTGGGTTCTCAGTGCAAAGCGGCGTCTGGCCCAGCTACTTTTTCAGCGGCCGACTGACATCCGATGCAACGCATGGCTGAAGGAAATGCGAGCAATCGGGTAGTGGGAATTTCGGCGCTGCAGTCTTGACAAAGTCCGTAGTTGCCATTGGCCATTCGCTCGAGGGCATGTTCGATGGCTTCAAACTCCGCGACATCATGTTCTTGGAGGGCAAATGCCGTGTCGCGCTCAGTGATGTTTTGCGCATGCGATTGCTCAGCAGGGGAAAGCATTTCTGCAGCTTGCGCGCGGCCATTGAAGCCGCCACGCTCTTCTTTCATTTTTTCAATGAGTTGCGCTTTCTGGGCCCCTAAAAGTTGCTTCAGTGATTCTTTTTGAAGTTCATTTTTCATGACATGTTTCCTTGCAAAGGGACGAGCCGCTGTGGCATCGACCTCACGCCCATCGTAGGGAGTTTGGGCAAGGCGCTCATTGATGCACATCAAGTAAGCAGCTGAGGCTTTGTTCTTCAGTCTTGACATGAAGAGGGCGTTGTTGGCTTTGCGTTCTGCATGCACGCGTTGCATGCGGTAAGCTTCGCTCCAAGACAACTTCTTAGGAACTCCCATGAGCGACACCTCTGCTTTCGGCTTCGGAAAATTCGTCCCTGGTTTTGATTTTTTGCAAAACTTGGGTCAGGCCGCCAACCCGGGTGCCAAGGGCTCACCGCAAGGCCTGCCCAACATGGCCAGTTGGGTGGCCCCGACTTTGAATGTGGAGGAGTTGGACAAACGCATTCAAGAACTGAAAACGGTGCAGTTTTGGTTGGAGCAAAATACCAACGCTTTGAAGGCCACCATCCAGGCTTTGGAAGTGCAGAAAATGACCTTGTCGACTTTGCAAGGAATGAATGTGAACATGGCTGAACTGGCCAAGGCCTTCACGGCCAAGATGCCAGACATGGGGCCCACCGACAAAGCCGATTCAAGTGCGCACTCTGAAAAGGCAAGCAATGAAGCACCTTCCAGCGGGCCCGCGGTAGACCCCATGCAGTGGTGGGGATCCTTGACGCAACAGTTTCAGAACATTGCTGCGGCCGCGGTCAAAGATGTCGCTGCAAACGCCATGAAAGAGGCCCCCAAGGCTGCAAGAAAAACCAAGGCCGGCGGCAAGCCGCGTACCACGCGTGCTAAAAAATCCAACACAGTCGCCCGAAAATCGAGCGCTTCCAAACCTGCCCGTGCTGCTTGAGTTTCTGACCCTGTGAAGTTGTTCCCTTTTGGACACGCCACACATCCACAGTGGCGAATGGCCGCAGGCTTGGTCATTGCCCAACTGCGTGCACAAATGAGCTTGGCTGGCCACGCAGCAAAGCCGCGTCTGGGTCTTTTGTACATCACGGACTATTACGCAGACGAGGCTGCAGCAATTTTGGCGCACCTGCGAGAAGAATTGCCCATGGTGAAGGATTGGTCGGGCACAGTGGGAGTGGGGGTGGCCGCCAACAATGCAGAATATTTTGATGAGCCTGGCATGGCCTTGATGCTTTGCGATATTCCGCAAGATCAGTACCGCGTGTTTTCTGGCGCACAAGTTTTGCCTTCGTCCTTTGTTGCGCAAAGTGCGTTGGTGCATGCAGATCCCCAAACGCCAGAGTTGGCAGAACTCATTGCAGAAATGGCAGGGCGCACCCGCTCGAATTATCTTTTCGGCGGCTTGACCGCCAGCCGACACCAGTCTGCTCAGTTCGCGTGGCAGCAACCCGAGGGCGCGCCAGTTGCGCAAGGCTATACCGGCGTTTTCAGGGGAGGTTTGAGTGGTGTGGCTTGGTCACCTGAGCTTCAAATTTTGTCACGCGTCACACAAGGTTGTGCGCCCATCAGCAAAGAGCGGCAAATCACGGAAGCCGAAGGCCACGTGGTTTACCAATTGGATGGCATGCCCGCCTTGGATGTTTTGCTCGCCGATTTGAACGTGAGTTTGAGTGAACCTCAAGCGGCTTTGCGTGCGGTTCGAGCCACCTTGGTCGGCTTGAGTTCACCGGGTCAGCAAGGCGTTGGCCGCACGGGCAGTTTCGGTGTGGATGTGCTGGTTCGGCACATTGTGGGTCTCGACCCCGCGCGCAAGGGGGTGGCCATTGCCGATCGTGTAGAGGCGGGTCAAAAGCTTGCTTTTTGCCAAAGAAATTTACAAGCTGCGAAGGCAGACCTCAGAAGAATCTGTGCAGAAATTAGAGAGGAATTAGAGCCGGAAACACTGAGCCTAGAAACGGCCCACGCTTTGGCTGCCAGTGAAGCCGAGGCCACACCCCATCCTGCCAGGCGCATTGCAGGCGCTGTCTATGTGAGCTGTTCAGGTCGAGGCGGCCCCCACTTTGGTGGCCCCAGCGCTGAATTGCAATGGATTCGACACGCACTGGGTGATGTACCCTTGGTCGGGTTTTTTGCCAGCGGTGAAATTGCGCACCGTCACCTGTATGGCTACACCGGCGTGCTCACGGTTTTCACCACGCCAGATGAAAGCGCCAGTTTGAGCAGCTAAAGCCAACTAAACCCCGCGGGCCCTGTTGTGCTTGAACTGTGTTTGGAACGCAGAAAAGTTTTCAGCTTCCAATGAAAATCGCACCTCTTTCATGAGGTGCAAGTAGTAATGCAAGTTGTGTATGGTGGTGAGCATCGGGCCCAACATCTCGCCGCAGCGATCGAGGTGGTGCAAGTAGGCACGGCTGAAACCTTCTCTGCCGCCATTGTTCCAAGACACGCCCGAGGTGCCAGCACAAGCGTGGCAGGTGCAGGATGTGTCGAGGGGTTGAGGGTCTGATTTGTGGCGTGCATTGCGCAATTTCAAATCGCCAAAACGGGTGAAGACGGTGCCATTGCGCGCATTGCGTGTGGGCATCACGCAGTCGAACATGTCGACGCCTTGTGCCACACCTTCCACCAAATCTTCGGGTGTGCCAACTCCCATCAAGTAGCGTGGTTTGTGGGCTGGCAATCGGTGGGGTGTATGGGCCATGATTTGCAACATTTGCTCTTTGGGCTCACCCACACTCACGCCGCCAATGGCATAACCTGGGAAATTCATGCCTGCCAAATGATCGAGTGACTCTTGGCGAAGGTTTTCAAACATGCCGCCTTGGACAATGCCAAACAATGCATTGGGATTTTCTAAGCGCGTCAATTCATTGTGACTTCGAGCAGCCCATCGCAAACTCATTTCCATTGACTTGCGAGCCTCAGCTTCTGTGGTGAGGTGGCCCTTGGTTTCATAGGGCGTACATTCGTCGAGTTGCATCACGATGTCAGAGTTCAAAATGGTTTGAATCTGCATGCTCACTTCGGGCGACATGAAAAGTTTGTCGCCATTCACAGGCGATGAAAAGTGCACACCTTCTTCGGTGATCTTGCGCATTTCACCCAATGACCAAACTTGAAAGCCCCCCGAGTCAGTCAGGATCGGCCGCTTCCATTTTTCAAAACCATGCAAGCCACCAAAGCTTTGCATGACGTCCAAGCCAGGGCGCATCCACAAATGGAAAGTGTTGCCCAAAATAATTTGAGCGCCCATTTCTTCCAGGCTGCGAGGCATGACGCCCTTCACAGTGCCATAGGTCCCGACAGGCATGAAGATGGGTGTTTGAACCAGACCGTGGTTCAGGCTCAGTTGCCCGCGGCGCGCGTGGCTGTGTGGATCTGTTTTGAGAAGTTCAAATTGAAGCATGTGCCATTCTAAAACGTTGTCACACAGACGAACGGCGCTTCAAAAGCATGGCGTCGCCATAGCTGAAAAAACGGTACTCCTGGGCGATGGCGTGCGCGTACAAGTTCATCACATGCTCATAACCTGCAAAAGCGCTGACCAGCATCATCAAGGTACTTTTGGGAAGGTGAAAATTGGTGATGAGGCAGTCTACCCATTGAAACTCAAAGCCTGGGGTGATGAAAATTTGAGTGTCGCCTTGTGCCTTCCCTGTTTGCGCCCACGATTCCAAACTCCTCACCGACGTGGTGCCAACAGCCCACACTTTGCCACCCCGATCGCGGCACGCCTGCAAGGCTCGCTGGGTTGTTTCTGGAACGTTGTACCACTCACGGTGCATGGTGTGCCGGGCAATGTTCTCTGTTTTCACGGGTTGAAATGTGCCGGCGCCCACATGCAGTGTGACGTTGGCGGTTTGCACGCCTTTCGCTGTCAGTTGTGCCAAAAGCGCTTCGTCGAAATGCAGTGCGGCCGTTGGCGCCGCGACTGCGCCAGGGTGTTTGGCAAACACCGTTTGATAGCGTGCTTCATCTTCCGCAATCTCCTGTGCCGTTGCGCTACCGTCGTGATGACGCTCAATGTAAGGCGGTAAGGGCACATGCCCGTATTGCGCCATGAGGCTGTGGGGTTCGTCGCTCAGTTCAAAACAAAACAAGGCACCATTTTCATCTGGCCATCGACCCCTTAGTTTGGCGTCAAACCCAGGTGCGCCACGGGGGTGGTTGAGGCCCATGTGCAGAACCGCACCAATCGGTGGCTTCTTGCTCACCTTCATGTGGGCCACCACCTGATGGTTAGAGAGCACGCGCTCTATGAGCAATTCAACTTTGCCGCCGCTTGATTTCTCACCAAAAACTCTGGCTTTGACCACCTGGGTGTCATTGAAAATCAGCAGGTCTCCCTCTGCCATCAATTCTGGCAGTGCCTTGAAAACCCGGTCAACGATGGTTTGACTTTGGCCGTCCAAAAGCTTGGCGCTGCTCCTTTCGGGCGCAGGGTGCTGGGCAATCAGGTGGGGGGGCAGTTCGAAGTCAAAGTCGCTCAAGTTGAAAACACGTTGCGCTTGAGAAGCCTGATCTGCTAAGTCTGAGGGGGTCATGTGCTTGAGGGCCGGACAGGCCCGTCCAAGTTGAGGTCATCAAAGTTTGATTGTCCTAGGGGTCAGTCGGTCGACTGGGGCGGGGGCCGTCCAACTTTACAAGAATTAGCTGTTCTATTTCAATGCAGAGGAACAGAATGTGATCAATATTTCAGAAAGTTAGTATCTCAAATCACTTTTCTGCTGTCGAGAGACCTTACTGTGAGTCAATGTCTCAGAGTACCGAGTCTCAACAGTTTGCCGATCGCTTGCGAAGGGCCTTAGAAAGCTTGGCGGTCAGGCCATCCCCCACTGTGGTCGCCAATGCGTTTAACTTGCGATATCACGGCCGCAGTGTCACGCCCCATACCGCACGCAACTGGCTTTTGGGCAAAGTGATGCCCACCCAAGACAAGCTCAGGGTGTTGGCTGAATGGTTGCAGGTCAGCCCCGATGAATTGAGGTTTGGCCGCACACCCGGCAAAACCTACGTTTTTGAATTGAATTCAGGGCCCACTGAAATGGGCATGGCCGATCGAGAAATGGTCGAACGGTATCTCACATTGACGCAAGAAGAAAAAAAAACCATCCGCGACGTGGTGACGGCGTTTGTCATGTCCAGGGTGGCTGCTTTATAAGGATTGGGCGACACGGCACAATGTCGGGATGGTCGCCAAACCTTTATCAGAATCCTTTTCACGGACGCAGGTAACGCCTGCTGGGCCCAGTAAACCCCTGTCTGCGCCGCAAAAAGCCTTGCGCAAGATGGGTTTGTTGCGTGACATCGACCTGGCTTTGCACATCCCCTTGCGCTATGAAGACGAAACGCACATTGTGAAGTTGCGCGACACAAGGGACGGCGATGCGGTTCAAATAGAAGCGCGTGTGACACATTCCGAAGTGCAGTTGCGACCTCGGCGGCAATTGTGCGTGACCGTAGACGATGGCACTGACACGTGTGTCCTGAGATTCTTCAGTTTCTATCCTGCGCAACAAAAAGCATTGGCGGTGGGCCAAGTCATTCGCGCTCGAGGTGAAGTGCGCGGAGGGTTTTCAGGTTTCACCATGATGCATCCCGCGTTCAAACCCGCTGCGGGCGAATTGCCCGCCGAGTTGACGCCGGTTTATCCCACCTCGGCCGGCTTGCCGCAGGCCTATATACGCCGTGTCATTGCCGGGGCGATGGCACGTGCTGATTTGCGCGAGACCTTGCCTGCAAAATTGGCTTGGCCTGAATCGCCCAGAGGCAAAAAAATTCACAGCTTGCGCGAAGCGCTTCTCTTTTTGCACCATCCAACGCCCGATGTTTCCCTCGCTGCGCTGGAAGATCGCACCCATCCAGCCTGGCAAAGATTGAAAGCCGAAGAGTTGCTGGCGCAGCAGTTGTCGCAGCGCATGGCCAAGCAAGAGCGCGACACATTGCGAGCTCCGGCCTTGATCCGGCGACACGGTGCTTGGCATGACAAACTTCAACAAACTTTACCGTTTCAACTCACTGCAGCACAGGCGAGAGTGGGGCAAGAAATTGCGAATGATTTGTCTCGCGCGGTGCCCATGCACCGATTGTTGCAGGGTGACGTTGGCGCGGGTAAAACGGTGGTGGCCGCCTTGGCCGCCATGTTGGCCATTGATGCGGGATGGCAGTGTGCCTTGATGGCCCCCACTGAAATTTTGGCCCAACAACACTTCGTCAAACTTGTGGGCTGGTTGGCGCCATTGGGCGTTCGCGTGGCTTGGCTCACCGGCAGTCAAAAGAAGAAAGAACGCACGGAGATGTTGTCCTTGATTGAGTCGGGTGAAGCGGCCTTGATCGTGGGCACCCATGCTGTGATCCAAGCACAAGTGAAATTTAAAAATCTGGCCTTGGCTGTGATTGATGAACAACACCGATTTGGTGTGGCGCAGCGACTGGCCTTGAGAGAAAAAATGGAGGATGTCGGCATGGAGCCACATTTGCTCATGATGACCGCCACGCCGATTCCCCGAACTTTGGCGATGAGTTATTACGCCGATTTGGAGGTTTCCGTCATTGACGAATTGCCACCGGGTCGCACACCTGTTGTGACCAAAGTCATTTCAGACAGCCGACGCGAAGACGTTGTTGCGCGCATTGGTGCGCAGTTGGCAGAGGGTCGTCAGGTTTATTGGGTGTGCCCGCTCATTGAGGAGAGTGAGGCTTTGGATTTGACCAATGCCACTGCCACGCACGAAGCCTTGTCGGCTGTTTTGCCCGGCAGCCTTGTGGGCTTGCTGCATTCGCGCATGTCGGTCCTTGAAAAGCGCGATGTCATGGCGAAATTTACACAAGGCGTCATGGGGGTCCTGGTCAGTACCACCGTCATTGAAGTAGGCGTTGATGTCCCCAATGCTTCCTTGATGGTGATTGAGCATGCAGAAAGATTTGGTCTCAGCCAACTCCACCAATTGCGCGGACGTGTGGGCCGTGGCGCGGCAGCATCAGCATGTGTCTTACTTTACGGGACCCCAGAGGGCGGCCGACTGAGTGAAACTGCAAGAGAGAGACTGCGCGCCATGGTGGACACTAACGATGGCTTTGAAATTGCCAGGCGTGATTTGGAAATCAGGGGGCCTGGTGAATTTCTGGGAGCGCGACAATCGGGGGCCGCATTGCTGCGCTTTGCAGATTTGGCCACTGACGAAAATTTGTTGGAATGGGCACGTCAAGTTGCACCGTGGATGTTGGAAAATGAGCCTGGATTGGCCGAGCGACACATCGCACGGTGGTTGGGTGGAAAATCTGAGTTTTTGAAAGCTTGAGAAATTGGCATGACCCTGACAGAGCTCAAATACATTGTGGCCGTGGCGCGAGAATTGCACTTTGGCAAGGCTGCTGAGACGTGCTTTGTCTCACAACCCACCTTGTCGGTGGCCATTAAAAAGTTGGAAGAAGAACTGGACGTCAAGTTATTTGAACGCAACGCCAATGAAATAAGCGTCACCCCCTTGGGCGAAGAAATCATTCGCCATGCACAAAGGGTGCTGGAGCAGGCGGCAGAAATCAAGGAAATTGCAAAGCGCGGCAAAGACCCTTTGGCGGGCGCTTTGCGATTGGGCCTGATCTACACCATTGGCCCTTACTTGTTGCCGGATCTCATGCGACAGGCAATGAAGAGAACACCTCAAATGCCTTTAATATTGCAAGAAAATTTCACGGCGAAATTAATGGAAATGTTGCGGGCAGGTGAGATTGATTGCGCCATCTTGGCAGAACCTTTTCCTGACGTGGGCCTGGCCACGGCAGCTTTGTACGACGAGCCGTTCATGGCGGCATTGCCTGGGCTTCACAAGTTGGCCCAACAAAAATCGATCACAGCCGATCAATTGAAAAATGAGACCATGTTGTTGCTAGGCAATGGCCATTGTTTTCGCGATCATGTGCTGGAAGTGTGTCCTGAATTTGCCAGGTTTTCCAGCAATGCAGAAGGCATCCGCAAAAGCTTTGAGGGCTCATCTTTGGAAACCATCAAGCACATGGTGGCTGCAGGCATGGGGGTGACGTTGGTGCCCCGTTTGTCGGTGCCGGCACAGGCCTTGTCTCAGCGGCCACAACGGAAAAAAAATGAGGATCCAGATGTGCATTATTTGCCCATTGTGGATGAGGCGGGCGGCTTGCCGCCTACGCGTCGGGTGGTCTTGGTTTGGCGAAAAAGCTTCACGCGCTATGAGGCCATTGCCGCCCTTCGAAATGCCATTTATGCCTGCGAGCTGCCGGGTGTGACTCGCTTGTCTTGACGACAAGCTTTGACAGAATGTTGGCGCCTCATGCGTGAAAAGTTGGCCTTGTATTTAGATTTGATTCGCTGGAATCGGCCAGCCGGGTGGCTCTTGCTGTTGTGGCCCACATTGGCAGCCTTGTGGGTGGCTGCGGGCGGCTTTCCGGGATGGCATTTGTTGGGTGTCTTTACCCTGGGCACCATCCTGATGCGCAGCGCGGGTTGCTGTTTGAACGATGTGGCCGATCGCAACTTTGATCGCCATGTCAAGCGAACCGCAGAGCGTCCAGTGACGAGCGGACGCATCAGTGTCAAAGAGGCTTTGGGGTTTGGCGCTTTGCTGGCGCTGTTGGCCTTTGGATTGGTCTTGAGCTTGCGCGCTGAAACGCTGGCATGGTCGTTTGCCGCATTGGCAGTAGCGCTTGCTTATCCCTATGCCAAGCGCTATTTGGCCATGCCGCAAGCGGTGTTGGGTGTGGCGTTCAGCTTTGGCATTCCCATGGCGTTTGCTGCCGTGACGGGCGAAGTACCTTGGCAGGCGTGGGCGCTTTTGTTGGGCAATTTGTTTTGGGTCTTGGCCTATGACACCGAGTACGCCATGGTGGACCGTGATGACGACTTAAAGATCGGCATGAAAACATCGGCGATCACTTTGGGTGAATGGGATGTGCCTGCCATCATGATTTTTTACACGCTCTTTATTGTCATTTGGGGCGTGGTCTTGGAAGCCCTGCAAGAACCGCTTTTGGGCGCGGGATTGGCCGCAGCCGCTTTACAGGCTGCGTGGCATTTTTTGCTCATCAAAGACCGAAATCGCGAGGGCTGCTTTCAGGCGTTTCGCTTGAACCATTGGGTTGGTTTTGCTGTGTTTGTGGGCGTGGTACTTCATTATCTTTAGTTCAGCCTTTGCCGAATTCATCACCCAATTCGCCAGCACGTTTTTGGGCAGCCAGCATGGCTTTCACAAAAGCTTCCTTCACATGATCCTCAGACAAAGAGGTCAAGGCCGCAAAGGTGGTTCCGCCTTTTGACGTGACGCGTTCGCGCAGGACTTGCGGAGTTTCCGCAGACTGTCGCGCCAAATGTGTGGCGCCACCGAACGTGGCCTTGGCCAAATGGTCAGACTGCTCTGGCGACAAACCCATTTTCACACCCGCCTCCGTCATGGCCTCCAAGAAATAAAACACATACGCCGGACCAGAGCCGGACAAGGCTGTGACCGCATCCAAGTCGGATTCTTGTTTCACCCAAAGCCATTCGCCGGTGCTTCGTAGCACTTGCGCCACCCAAGCTTTGTCTTGCGCAGAAACTCCTTCACGAGCAAACATGCCTGTGATGCCTTGCCCCACCAGTGCAGGTGTATTGGGCATGGTGCGGACGATACGCTCTGTGTTCAACCAACGCGCAATGCTGTCGCTGCGAATGCCTGCGGCCACAGACACGTGAAGGGCCTTGGGCGTGAAGGCAGTAACAGACAATGCCGCTTCTTTGAAAATTTGAGGTTTCACTGCCCAGATGACCATACCGGCTTGCGCCAAACCGCTGTGGGCTGAAGCGGCAACTTCGACGCCCCATTCGGCTTTCAATTTGGAAGCTGTTTCTGCAAAGGGTTCAATCACCATCACTTGTTGGGGTGCAAGTCCTTCGCGCATCAAGCCACCCAAAATGGCGCTCGCCATGTTGCCGCCGCCGATGAAGGCCAAGCAAGTTTGCTTGAAATCTGGTTGAGCCAATAAGGTCATGATGGATTCTTTGGAAATAAAATAAGCGGAACTTGATGGGCATATTGTCTCTTTTTCAGAGCGCCTGTTTCGGTTAACCTTGGACCTATGACGTACATCCTTGCACTTGACCAAGGCACCACCAGTTCAAGGGCGGTGCTGTTCAACCACGATGGCCTGCCCGTTGCCACTGCTCAACAAGAATTCACGCAGCATTTCCCAAAGCCAGGCTGGGTTGAGCACGACGCACTCGAAATTTGGCAGACCCAGAAAAAAGTCATGCAAGAGGTTCTGCAGGTGGCAGGCATCACCGCCCATCAAATCAAAGCGATGGGCATCACCAACCAGCGCGAAACCACGGTCGTGTGGGACCGTCGAACCGGCCAACCCATTGCCCCCGCCATTGTTTGGCAAGATCGCAGAACGGCAGCGCTTTGCGATCAACTGAAGCTACAAGGTCATGGCCTCGAGATTCAGAAAAAAACCGGATTGGTCTTGGATGCTTATTTCTCGGCCACCAAAATTGCATGGCTGCTTGACCATACACCGGGCGCAAGGCGCTTGGCAGCGCAAGGCCATTTGGCCTTTGGCACCATCGACACTTGGCTTGTTTGGCAACTCACGGGCGGACGAGTGCATGCCACCGATCCCAGCAATGCGTCACGCACGCTGCTGTTCAACTTGCACACCCAAACGTGGGATGACGCACTTTTAAAACGCTTCAATATCCCCGTCAATGTGTTGCCTAAGCTGGTGCCCAGTTCAGGTGTGCTGGCCACCACAACGCCTGATTTATTGGGGGTTGCCGTGCCCATCGCGGGCTTGGCCGGCGATCAACAAGCGGCCACCTTTGGCCAAGCCTGTTTTGCACCCGGGATGGCCAAAAATACCTATGGTACGGGTTGCTTCATGCTCATGAACACAGGGGCTGTTGCGGTACAAAGCCGCAATCAATTGCTCACCACCGTGGCCTGGCAAGGGCCTCAAGTGGCAGCCTTTCCCACTGCATATGCCTTAGAAGGTTCCGTGTTCATGGCGGGTGCCACGGTTCAGTGGTTGCGCGATGGATTGCAAATCATTCAAAAAGCAAGCGATGTCGAGGCCTTGGCGGCCAGCGTCGCCAACAGCGGCGATGTTTATTTGGTTCCCGCTTTTGCAGGTTTGGGTGCACCCGACTGGGACGGGCATGCGCGCGGCACCTTGATTGGCATGACGCGCGGCACGACCCGTGCGCACATCGCAAGGGCCGCTTTGGAAGCCATCGCATGGCAGGTGGCCGATGTGTTTCAAGCCATGTCCAAAGACAGCGGTTTGCCGCTCACCGAGTTGCGTGTCGATGGAGGTGCCAGCCAAAACAATCTTTTGATGCAGATGCAGGCCGATGCATTGGGCGTGCCTGTGGTTCGCTCGCGTCTGACAGAAACAACAGCGCTGGGGGCTGCTTACTTGGCGGGACTGGCCACAGGCTTTTGGAAAAATGCAGAGGAAATTGCTTCGCAGTGGGCGCAAGACCGCCGTTTTGAACCACAAGTCTCAGCTGTCGCTAGACAAAAAGGCTTCGCACGTTGGCGTCAAGCGGTTGATCGCTCTCGGGCATGGGCCCAAGAATGAGCATTTTTTCATGAAGCCTTTGCTCACAGAGCGGGCGCAGCTTATTGCTCGCCTCGAACAAAACGAAATGTTCGATCTCGCCATTGTGGGTGGCGGCGCTACGGGGTTGGGCACTGCGCTGGACGCTGCCGCGCGTGGTTTGAAAGTGGTGCTTTTAGAGGCGCATGATTTTGCCAAGGGAACGTCGTCTCGGTCCACCAAATTGGTTCATGGCGGTGTTCGCTATTTAGCTCAGGGCCATTTGCCCTTGGTCTGGGAGGCCTTGCGGGAGCGCAAGCGCTTGCTTCAAAACGCGCCTCACCTGGCCCATGCCATGCCGTTTGTCATGCCTGCCTACCGCCGCTTCGACCAGTTTTTCTACGGTGTCGGCTTGAAACTTTATGACATATTGGCCGGTTCTGCCAGGCTCGGAGCCACTCAATTTTTAAGCCGCGCAGAAACACTCAAGGCCGTGCCAGGTGTCAAATCGGTTGGCTTAGTGGGTGGCGTTCAATATTGGGACGGTCAATTTGACGATGCGCGCTTGGCCTTGTCATTGGCTCGAACCGCTGCATCGCAGGGCGCACTCTTGCTCAACCACATGCCTGTGACCCGATTGTTAACAAATGCCGATACAGGCCAGGTGCGGGGCTTAACTTGCCAAGACCAAGAGACCGGTATCGAGTACAAGGTCAATGCGCGGTGTGTGGTCAATGCGGCAGGCGTTTGGGTCGATCAAATTGAGGCCATGTTGCAAGCCAAGTCAAAGCTCGGCCCTGATGCGACTGCCGCGCAGACCATCCGACCAAGCCAAGGCGTGCACCTGGTCGTGGATGCTTCATTTTGGCCCGGCGAATCGGCTTTGTTGGTGCCTCATACGCAAGACGGCCGCGTGTTGTTTGCCGTCCCTTGGCAGGGCAAGGTTTTGCTGGGGACCACCGATACGCCCAAGGCGTCTGTTGAATGGGAGCCTCAAGCCTTAGAGGATGAGGTAGGACAGATACTCAATGAGACCGTCTATTACTTGGCCAAGGTGCCCAAACGCAGTGATGTGACCAGTGTGTGGGCGGGCTTGCGGCCATTGGCCAACCAAGCAGCAGAAGCGCCTTCGGAGGCCTCGGCCGCCACGCAAAATGTCAGCCGTGAACATACTGTCAAGGTCGGCGTTAACGGCCTGGTGACCGTGACCGGCGGGAAATGGACCACCTACAGAGCCATGGCAGCCGATGTGATGCAATCGATTCGAAAAGCGCAGTTGTTGTCGCTCAGCACCGAAGATGTCACGGCCAACATGCCTTTGTGGGGCGCTCAGGCCCTGGCCGAATCTGGACCCTTGCCCGCCAATGGGGGCCATGGTGCCGGTGCAAGCCATTCTGCCTATTCGGCTTATGGATCTGATGCCACTGCATTGCAAGACATTGAGGGCGCCGAAAACTGGCTGGCACCCCATTTGAGTGAGGCCATGGTCCGGTTTGCAGCGCGCTATGAATATGCGAGAACCGTGGAAGATGTCTTGGCCAGGCGCAATCGCCTGCTGTTTTTGGACGCCAGCGCTGCCCTGCAGGCCGCTCCGCTCGTGGCGCATCTATTGAATGAGGAAATTGGGCGTGACCCTCAATTGGCCTTGTTCGAGTCCCTGGCAAAAGCCTATCAATTGGGGCCATAGCGCGCATTGGCCTGGGTGCAGCCACCCAAAATTTGCAGCAAGTGCTCAAAAATTAGCCAAATTGAGGGGTTTTTGGCCCCAAGGGTGTTGACACAGTCTAAAAATGTTGTAACAATCGCGGGCTTCGCTTCTAAAAAAGCGGAGTTATCTACCCAAACAAAAGCGCTGCGAGTGGTTCGTGGTGTGGATGACGGGTCCAAGACTGATCTTGGTGCCTTGAGTGGTCAAGCTTTAAATCGCTGAACAAGCGCTAAATAAGTTCTGATGACTAAGGTGCACAAGGTGCAAGTTGGGAAATATTGAAATGATTCAGACAGAAA
>CANJOS010000036.1 GCA_947476015.1 Comamonadaceae bacterium
CCCAAATTTTTAAACTGTGTCCATTATGCACGGACGGTTCTGTGCAGCATTAGGACTCACCCTGAGTACGCTTGGAATTACCCCATGAAAGCCAGTCAATTTTTAATTTCCACCCTCAAAGAAGCGCCCGCAGACGCCGAGGTGGTGAGCCATCAACTGATGATGCGCGCCGGCATGATCAAACGCTTGGGTGCCGGCATTTACAACTACATGCCCATGGGTCTGCGCGTCATTCGCAAGGTGGAAGCCATCGTGCGCGAAGAAATGAACCGCGCCGGTGCCATTGAAATGACCATGCCCGTGGTACAACCTGCCGAACTCTGGCAAGAAACGGGGCGATTTGAAAAGATGGGCCCAGAGCTTTTGCGAATCAAAGACCGCCATGGCCGTGACTTTGTGGTGCAGCCCACCAGCGAAGAAGTGATCACGGATGTGGCCCGCCAAGAACTGCGCAGCTACAAGCAACTGCCAAAGAACTTTTACCAAATTCAAACCAAATTTCGGGACGAGCGCCGTCCCCGTTTTGGTTTGATGCGGGGCCGTGAGTTCATCATGAAAGATGCTTACAGCTTTGACCGCGACCAAGTCTCAGCCAAGCAAAGCTACAAAATCATGGCCGATGCCTATCGCAAAATTTTTGATCGCTTTGGCTTGAGTTACCGTGCGGTGGCGGCCGACAGTGGTGCCATTGGTGGCGATTTGAGCGAAGAGTTTCAAGTGATTGCGGCCACGGGCGAAGACGCTATCGTGTATTGCCCTCACAGCGATTACGCGGCCAACATGGAGAAAGCGGAAGCCTTGGCGCCCGCCCATTCACGTCCTGCTGCGTCTAAGCCCCAAACCCTCACGCCGACTCCCGGAAAGAGTACTTGCGAGGAGGTGGCGGTTTTGTTGGGCGTGCCATTGTCGACGACCGTCAAGTCCTTGGTCTTGGCCACCGATGAAACCGACGAGCAAGGTAACATCAAAGCCGCCAAGGTTTGGTTGCTGTTGCTGCGTGGCGATCACGACATGAACGAAGTCAAAGTGGGCAAACTGCCTGGCTTGAATGTGGGCTTTCGTTTTGCCACCCTGACAGAAATTGACGAACACTTTGGCTGCAAGCCTGGCTACTTGGGCCCCTTGAATTTAAAGAAGCCTTTGAACGTGGTGGCCGATCGCGAAGTGGCCGTCATGGCCGACTGGATTTGTGGCGCCAACCAACCTGACCATCACATCACTGGTGTGAACTGGGGGCGCGATGTGCCAGAGCCCATGATGGTAGCCGACTTGCGCAATGTGGTGGCGGGCGATATGTCACCCGATGGCCAAGGTGCTTTGGTCATTGAGCGCGGCATTGAGGTGGGGCACGTGTTTTATTTGGGCACCAAGTACAGCCAAGCCATGAACGCCACATTCTTGGACGAAAACGGCAAACCTCAATTCTTGGAAATGGGTTGCTATGGCATTGGCGTGACGCGCCTGCCCGCAGCGGCCATTGAGCAAAACCACGATGCCAAGGGCATCATTTGGCCTGACGCCATTGCACCGTTCACGGTGGTCATTTGTCCCATTGGTGCCGATCGAAGCCCTGATGTGAAAGCGGCTTCTGAAAAACTCTATGCCGACCTCATGGCCGCCGGTGTGGACGTGTTGCTCGACGATCGTGGCGAGCGACCCGGTGCCATGTTTGCCGATTGGGAGCTCATTGGCGTGCCGCACCGCGTGACGCTGGGCGATCGTGGCCTGAAAGAAGGCAAGGTGGAATACCAACACCGCCGTGACGAAGCGGCCACGGCTGTGGCGCTTGCTGACATTGCCGCTTTTGTCTTCAGCAAAGTGGCGCAGGCCCACTGAGAGACAAGCGCATGAATTTGCATCGACGCAAATTTTTGCGCCAAGCCATGCAAGGGGGTGGGCGCGGGATGGTTTACTCAAACCTTGCAGTGCCCTCTTTCCTGCTGATTCAGCTCTTCATTCAGACCGCTTGGGCCGGTAACCAAGCGGAAGAGGCGCTGTCAGATTCAGTTCGAACGGCGCTCAGTCAGGCCGTGTCTCAGAGTGGCCCGCCAGAGCCAGTTCTCAACACTGCGCTCGAGAAAAAGCAGTTCAACGAATGGATGGCCAAAGCCTCTCATCGCTTAAGCCAATGGTTGAAACATCCAGACGATCGCTCTGAGTTTCTGCACACGGTTTGGTATGAAGCGAGGCGTGCTGGTTTGTCTTTGTCATTGGTACTGGGGTTGATTGAGGTGGAGAGCGCATTCAGGAAATATGCCATCTCAAGCGCAGGTGCGCGGGGTTACATGCAAGTCATGCCCTTTTGGACGCGCAGCATTGGCGACGGTAACGAAAGCGCCTTGTTTCACACCCAAACCCAACTTCGCTTTGGATGCGTGATCTTGCGCCACATGATAGAACGAGAAAACGGCGATCTGTTTTATGCACTCGGCCGTTACAACGGCAGTCGTGGGCAGTCGGCATACCCTCAAGCGGTGTTGGCAGCGCAAAAAAAATGGCTTCAGTCGGTGGACTGAAACCATATTTTGAACCAAGCTTCACAGGAGAAGCTGGAAATGAAACAGCGAGTGTGCTTATTCTTTGGGTGTGGTGCCCAACACTTGAATCAGCTCACCCGATTCGTACATTTCCATCATGATGTCAGAGCCGCCCACAAACTCGCCTTTCACATACAACTGCGGAATGGTGGGCCAGTTGCTGTATTCCTTGATGCCATTGCGAATTTCAGCATCGTCCAGCACATTGACTGTTTTGACAGCCTTGGGATCGACGCCGCATGCCTTCAAAATTTGAATGGCACGACCAGAGAAGCCGCACATGGGAAAGCTGGCGCTGCCCTTCATGAAAAGCAGTACTTCGTTGTGTTTAACCAAATCATCAATGCGGGCTTGGGTATCGCTCATGGGAAATCCTCTTTGACTGTCAATGGGGTGATTATTTCATGTTGGAAGGGCTTGTGCTGTTTAGGGTCAATTTTTGACCGCCCGAGCACCTTTCAACACCGGCCAAGTCCAATTTAGACTGGACGTTGGCATACCCTTCATTTTGTAACAATGCGCGAACCTGTGGGGCTTGCTGCCAGCCGTGTTCAATCAGCAGCCAACCGCCTTTGACCAAGTGTTGGCTGGCATTTTTAACTATGATCTGGATGTCTCTGAGCCCATTCTCACCACTGACCAGTGCCGACAGCGGTTCATGATGCAGTTTGGCCAAATGGGGATCCTTGGCCTCAATGTAGGGTGGGTTGGTCGCGATCACGTCAAACTCGCCTGTCACTTGCTTGAGCCAGTCGCTTTGAAGAAAAGACACCTCAAGCCCTAGTTTCTCGGCATTGTGAGCCGCCAACTTGAGTGCTTCAGGGTTTGTATCAACACCCATGACCTTGGCAACAGGACGTTGAGATTGAAGGGCCAAAGCAATGGCACCGCTGCCAGTTCCTAAATCCAAAAAACGGGGGGAGGCCAGTGATGCGCCGCATTCCAAAGCCCATTCCACCAAGACCTCGGTATCGTCTCTGGGGTCTAAAACGCGCTTGTCAATGTGCAGCGTGAGCCCAAAAAATTCTTTTTGACCGACGATGTAAGCCACTGGCTCATGCTGAACCCTGCGTCGTGCAAAGGTCTCAAATCTTGAAATGTGTTCTGCTTCCACCTCATCGGTGCCATGGGCCAACAACCAAGCTCGATCGTGAAGAGATCTGCCCATGGCATGCAAAAACAAAATTTGGGCTTCCAACCTAGGAAGTCCCAGAGCCTGGCCTCGCATTAAACAATCAGACACAGTCATAGATCGATTAGTTAGAAAAATTAGATTCCAACTCAGCCAATTGCTCAGCTTGTCTGGCATTCTGCAAAGATTGGGTCACTTCTTCCAAATCGCCTTCCATGATGAAACTCAATTTGTACAAGGTGAGATTGATGCGATGGTCGGTGAAACGGCCCTGCGGAAAGTTGTAGGTGCGAATACGGTCTGACCGGTCGCCACTGCCAATCAGCCCTTTTCGCAGAGCCGCATCTTTGGCCGCACGTTCGCTGCGCTCTTTTTCCTGGATGCGCGCCGATAAAACTTGCATGGCTTTGGCTTTGTTGCGGTGTTGGCTGCGATCGTCTTGGCACTCGGCCACAATGCCCGTTGGAATGTGGGTGATGCGCACAGCCGAGTCTGTTTTGTTGATGTGCTGCCCTCCCGCCCCGCTGGCACGGTAGGTGTCAATGCGCAAATCAGCCGGATTGATCGTCACCGCTTGGGCTTCATCGGGTTCTGCCAAAACTGCCACCGTGCAAGCACTGGTGTGAATTCTGCCTTGTGTTTCAGTGGCAGGCACTCGCTGCACTCGATGGCCTCCCGATTCAAATCGCAGGGAGCCAAATACGTTGTCGCCCTCGATTCGAATGACGACCTCTTTGTAGCCGCCTAACTCACTGGCAGATTCCGACATAATTTCGATGCGCCAGCCTTTGCGCTCGCAAAAACGCGTGTACATGCGCAGCAGATCAGCCGCAAAAAGAGCGGATTCGTCGCCACCTGTTCCTGCGCGAATTTCCAAATATGCTGGGCGTGCATCGTCTGGATCTTTGGGCAGCAGCATGCGCTGAAGTTCTACTTCCAGTTCAGCCATTTCTAGCGCGGCACTCTGAATTTCTTCATCGGCCATGGCTTTCATGTCCGCTTCATCCGCGTTGCTGTTTAGCATGAGCTTGGCGGCTTCTAAATCGCTGTTGCGTTCTTGGTAACGCGCATACCGCTTGGCCAAAGCGCTCACCTCTGCGTGTTCGCGCGAGAGTTTCAAGAACTGACTCATGTCAGCCATGATGTCTTCACGCGATAGCAAGAAGTCAAGTTCTTCTAGCCGCAGCGCATACCGTTCAAGTTGATGGCGTAAAAAGGATTTCATGAAACTTAAAAGGGAAAATTCAAAAAACATTGAGCAAGACTCAATGCGGCGCAGGCGAGTTGAAATTCGCTAGCGCTCTTTGCGCAGGAAAAGGCGTTGAACTGCGTGAGACGCTTGAGCTACGTGCTCGGGATCGGCTTCACGCAACTCAGCCATGGCGCCGTGCAACATTTTTTGCGTCAGACCACGAGAAAGCGCTTCAAGGACTTTTTCGGGGTTCTCCCCTTTGGCCAACATTTTTCTTGCGCGCACCATTTCAGCCTCGCGCCATTCATCTGCCTGTGCATTCAGTTGCTGAATGAGCGGCACACTGCTGCGCTGAACCATCCAGTGCATGAAGCTTTGGACCCCTGCATCGATGATGACTTCAGCCTCTGCAACTGCGGCTTGTCGGTGGGCTTGGCCAGTTTGAATGACGCTGGCCAAATCGTCCAAGGTGTAAAGGTAAACGTCTTCAAGTGATTTGACTTCAGCCTCAATGTCGCGCGGAACAGCCAAATCCACCATGAACATAGGCCGGTTGCGGCGTTTTTTCAATGCGCGCTCTACCGCACCCAAGCCAATCAAGGGCAAAGTGCTTGCGGTGCAGCTGATGACCGCATCAAATTCATGAAGCCGATCGGGCAGTTCAGACAGGCGCATGACTTCAGCACCATATTGATTGGCGAGTTTTTCACCGCGGTCCATGCTGCGGTTGGCGATGGCCATGCTGCGAGGGTGCTTGGCGGCGAAGTGCGTGACCACCAGCTCAATCATTTCACCGGCGCCCACAAACAACACTTTGATTTTTGTGAGATCTTCAAACAGTTGACCAGCCAGACGCACGGCAGCAGCCGCCATGCTGATGGAATGCGAGCCAATTTCGGTGGTGGACCGGACTTCTTTGGCCACTGCAAAACTTCGTTGAAACAATTGGTTCAAGGTGCTGCCCAGTGCGCCAGCCTCTTCAGCAGCCCGCACAGCATCTTTCAATTGACCCAGAATTTGAGCTTCGCCCAAAACCATGGAATCGAGACCACTGGCCACGCGAAATGCATGGCGCGCCACATGACCCTCTTGCAACAAATAGGTGTGGGCTGTCAATTCTGAGGTAGAAACCCCCCCCGCGTTGGCCAACCAGTTCACGGTACTGTCGACAGCCAGCTGATCTGCGGCACAATAAATTTCTGTGCGGTTACAGGTGGAGAGAATGGCGGCTTCGGGCTCGTGGGATGTGTGAGAGGCTAAATTACCCCTGAGTTGGTGCAAAGTAGGGGGCAATTGGTCCACGGCAAACGCAAACCGCCCGCGCAAATCGAGCGGGGCTGTTGTGTGATTTAACCCCAATGCCCAAACTGCCATGTTTCAGATTATAAAACCTGCAGTCACAGAGAAGGAAATTCATGAGTTGGGATGAGGTTTTTTGGCATTTGATGAACTTTGCCTTGCCTGCGCTGGTGCTTTCTATGGGAATCACTGCTTGGGGATCGTTCCAGTTCAGACAACAAACTCAGGTGAGATGGCTTTGGCGCTGGTTTCTCAATGCTTCGGCGGGTTTGGCGGTGCTCATCACTGGCTTGGTCATGACCGGCAACGACGGCAAGATGGCCACTTATGGCGCTTTGGTGCTGGTGTGCGCCACGGTGGAGTGGGCCTTGCAGTGCCTTCTTAAGATGCGGCGCTGAACAAGTCAACCCGGTCAGTGATGATGCCGTCTGTTCCCATGTTCAGCAGATGATGGACAGCCCATTCGTCGTTCACGGTGTAGTTGAGGCAGCGCATGCCTGCGGTGTGAACTGCGGCCACCATGTCGGGTGTCCACAAAGCATATTGGCAGACGACGGCAGTGCAATCCAAGGACTTGGCCGTGTCTAGCCACCCTTCGGGCAAGTTGTGGAGCAGCAAACCTCTGGGCAAGTGAGGTGCGGTTTGCAAAGCCCCTTTTAAAGAATCAACTTGAAAAGAAGTGAGCAATGGCGGTACTTTTTCATGGTGCCAAAGAAGAGCCGCATGTTGGGCCACGATCTCGCCTGTTTTGAATTCAAGGCCAGGCGTTGGTTTGATTTCAATGTTGAGAAAATAGCGATTCCGAATGCAATATTGCGCCAGATTGGCCAGCGTGGGCAGGGGTTCACCACTGAAGTGTCGAGAGTGCCAACTGCCAGCATCCAACTGCGACAGTTGTTGCCAACTTTGTTCGCCGCCAATACCATGGCCGTTGGTGGTTCTCTGGAGAGTGGCGTCGTGCATTAAAAAAACCACATCGTCAGAAGAGAGTTTGGCATCGCATTCGAACATGCGATAGCCATGTTCAGCTCCCTTTCGAAACGCTGCAAGGGTGTTTTCTGGGGCGAGTGTGCCAGCGCCACGGTGGGCAATCCAACGAGGGTAGGGCCAAGGCTTGAGTGGCTTAGCAGTGTTCAGGGCCACAGACGTTTTCCTGTTTCAGCATTGAAATGAAGGTTTGCACAATTTTGTAATCTATTCGCCAAGAGCGCCAACCATGGAGTGTCACCATTGAATTTCAGTTTGGGCTTAAGCGACAAAACTTAGGGTGGCGAAGGCCAAAGTTGCCATGGTTTTTTTGTAGTTCATAAGTTCTCTCTTGGCAGTTATGCCAGTCAAAAGTCTATGGTCACACGCAATTTTATTGTAGCGCGATGATGAAAAAATGATGGATTGATTGACTGGGTTGGCTTGGAGTCCCCACCAAGGGCGCGTGATTTCCCCCCTGAAGTAAAATCACATCTAAATCTCATGAACGCTCCAACCACGCTCCAACATCTCCTCCAAGCTGACGACTCTTCGCCTCGCTTGCGCGAAATTCCCTACAACTACACAAGCTTCTCCGATCGAGAAATTGTGATTCGTTTGTTGGGAGCTCGTGCCTGGGAATTGCTCAATCAACTTCGAGACGAACGACGCACAGGCCGTTCTGCTCGCATGCTTTATGAGGTCTTGGGTGATATTTGGGTGGTTCAACGCAACCCCTATTTGCAAGACGACCTGCTCGACAACCCAGGCCGCCGAAAGCTTCTGGTCGAGGCTTTGAAACACCGCTTGGGTGAAGTGCAAAAACGCCGCACGCCCGAAGCAGATGCATTGCGCGATGGCTTGGTGGGTGAATTATTGGTCTTGGCTGGCAATGCTGTCAGAGTGTTTGATGAGACTTTTACAGCCATGGCCCAACTCCGGCGCAAGACGCAAAAAGGCTTGGGCAAACTCACTGCCAAAGACAACATCAAGTTTGATGCAATGTCACGTGTGAGCCACGTCACCGATGCCACGGACTGGCGTGTGGAGTACCCCTTTGTCGTTTTGACGCCCGACAGCGAAGCTGAAATGGCCAACTTGGTGAAAGGCTGTTTCTCCCTCGGCCTGACCATCATTCCGCGTGGCGGTGGCACTGGCTACACCGGCGGTGCAGTGCCCCTGACATGGAACAGCGCAGTCATCAATACCGAAAAACTAGATGCCATGTCGGGCATTGAGATGAAGCAACTGCCTGGGCTCGACAAGCAAGTGCCAACCCTGTGGACTGAAGTGGGCGTGGTCACACAACGTGTGACCGATGCCGCAGAGCACGCAGGATGGGTATTTGCCGTAGACCCAACTTCTGCGGAAGCCAGCTGCATCGGTGGCAACATTGCCATGAATGCAGGGGGCAAGAAGGCTGTTTTGTGGGGTACTGCGCTTGACAACTTGGCCAGCTGGCGCATGGTCACGCCCGACGCGCAGTGGTTGGAAGTCACCCGCCTGAACCACAACTTGGGCAAGATCCATGATGTGGCGGTTGCCAGTTTCGAATTGAAATATTTTGAGGCCAACGGCACCACCCTGATCAGGCAAGAACGCTTAGACATTCCGGGTAGCACCTTCCGCAAGGAAGGTCTGGGCAAAGATGTCACCGACAAATTTTTGGCCGGTTTGCCTGGCATTCAAAAAGAAGGATGCGATGGCTTGATCACCAGCGCTCGCTGGGTTCTGCACCGCATGCCCGACCACACCCGCACGGTTTGCATGGAGTTCTTTGGCAATGCCAAAGATGCCGTGCCCAGCATTGTGGAAATCAAAGATTTCATGTTCGCTGAACAAAAACGCTCTGGCGTGTTGTTGGCGGGTTTAGAGCATTTGGACGATCGCTATTTGCGTGCGGTGGGTTACACCACCAAGTCCAAGCGCGGTGGTTTTCCAAAGATGCTTTTGCTGGCCGATATTGCAGGCGACAACGCCGATGATGTGGCCAAAGTCACTTCTGAAGTCGTGCGCATTGCCAACTCGCGCAGCGGTGAGGGTTTCATTGCCATCAGCCCAGAAGCACGTAAAAAGTTTTGGCAAGATCGAAAGAAAACGGCAGCCATCAGCCGGCACACCAATGCTTTCAAAGTGAACGAAGACGTGGTGATTCCACTGCCACGCATGGCGGAGTACACAGACGGCATCGAGCGCATCAACATTGAATTGTCTTTGCGCAATAAGATCAAGTTGTGCAACGAGTTAGAACTCTTTTTAAGCAAGGGCAACTTGCCCTTGGGCAAAGACGATGACACCCATGAAATTGCTTCAGCAGAATTACTGGAGGAGCGCGTTTCACAAGCCTTGGCGGTGGTTCGAGATGTTCGTGACTTGTGGCAAGGGTGGTTGCAAGGTGTCGAAACTTTGTTTCCCCAACTGCAAGACCACACTTTGCGCGCCAGTTGGAAAACACAAATCAAGGCAAATTTCCAAACCATTTTTTCGGGCGCTGCGTTTCAAGCTATCTTTGACGAGTGTGTGGCCATTCACAAACGGGTTCTCAAAGGCCGTGTTTGGGTGGCTTTGCACATGCACGCTGGTGATGGCAATGTGCACACCAATATCCCAGTTAACTCTGACGATTACGACATGCTGCAAACGGCCCACGAAGCGGTCGCGCGCATCATGGTGTTGGCACGCAGTTTGGACGGCGTGATTTCGGGAGAGCACGGTATTGGCATCACTAAACTCGAGTTTTTAAGCGATGCAGAGCTGCAGCCGTTTGCTGATTACAAGCAGCGCATTGACCCTGAAGGGCGATTCAACAAAGGCAAGTTGATGCGCCATGTGAAGGGACCAGAAGGCCTGGACATTCAAGCCGACTTGACCAATGCCTACACCCCCAGCTTTGGTTTGATGGGACACGAATCGCTCATCATGCAACAGTCTGACATTGGCGCCATTGCGGACAGTGTGAAAGATTGTTTGCGCTGCGGCAAATGCAAACCCGTGTGCGCCACGCATGTGCCACGTGCCAATTTGCTTTACAGCCCCCGCGACAAAATTTTGGCCACTTCACTGCTGGTTGAAGCCTTCTTGTACGAAGAGCAAACTCGCCGAGGTGTGTCCATCAAGCACTGGCAAGAGTTTGAAGATGTGGCCGATCACTGCACGGTGTGTCACAAGTGTCTGTCACCTTGCCCGGTCAAAATTGACTTTGGCGATGTGTCCATGAACATGCGGAATTTGCTTCGAAAGATGGGTCAGAAAACGTTCCGTCCGGGCAATGCTGCAGCCATGTTCATGTTGAACGCCACCAACCCTGAAACCATCAAACTGGCGCGTGCAGGCATGGTGGGCGTGGGCATGAAGTTGCAACGTTTCGCACATGACTTGCTCAAACCCTTTGCACGCAAGCAGACCAAGGCTCCGCCTGCCAGCATTGGCGCAGCGCCCATCAAAGAACAGGTCATTCACTTCATCAATAAAAAGATGCCCGGTGGCTTGCCCAAGAAGACAGCGCGTGCTTTGCTCGACATTGAAGATCAAGATTACGTCCCGATCATCCGCAACCCAAAGGCTACAACGCCCGAATCAGAGGCAGTGTTCTATTTCCCAGGTTGCGGCTCTGAACGTTTGTTCAGTCAAGTGGGCCTGGCCACCCAGGCCATGCTCTGGCACACGGGGGTTCAAACGGTGTTGCCGCCTGGCTACTTGTGCTGCGGTTACCCACAAAAAGGCAGCGGCCAGTTTGACAAGGCCGAAAAAATTATCACAGACAACCGGGTCTTGTTCCACCGTGTGGCCAATACCCTGAACTACTTGGACATCAAAACAGTGGTGGTCAGTTGCGGCACTTGTTATGACCAGTTGCAGGGCTATGAGTTCGACAAAATTTTCCCTGGCTGCCGCATCATTGACATTCATGAGTACTTGCTTGAAAAAGGCATGAAGCTCAACAACAACGGCGCCTACCTGTACCACGATCCTTGTCACAGCCCTATGAAGTTGCAAGACCCCATGAAGACCGTCAAGTCTTTGTTGGGGCCCCGAGTGTTGAAGTCGGATCGCTGCTGCGGCGAGTCGGGCACTCTGGGTGTGACGCGTCCAGATATTGCCACGCAAGTGCGCTTTCGCAAGGAAGAAGAAATTCTGAAGAGTGAAACAGTAATGCGCAGTTCCGGCATGGTGGGCGAGAAAGAAAACATCAAGGTTTTGACCAGTTGCCCCAGTTGCTTGCAAGGTTTGGCTCGCTATGGCGATGACTTGCAAAACGGCTTGTTAGAAGCCGACTACATTGTGGTCGAAATGGCCAAGCACATTTTGGGCGAGCAGTGGATGCCGGAGTATGTGGCCGCTGCCAATGCCGGTGGTATTGAGCGCGTTTTGGTTTAACGAGAGCATCAAGAAAGAACGCCTTATGGCCGGATTGACAACAGGTGCACCCACACCAGAAGCCTTGACCCTTCATGGGCAAAGCCATGCTTTAGAGGTCAGTTTTTCGGATGGTCAAACTTTTCGAATCCCCTTTGAACTCATGCGCGTTTACTCGCCTTCTGCCGAAGTGCAAGGACATGGTCCTGGGCAAGAGGTGCTGCAGACAGGCAAGCGTGAGGTGGACATTGTTGAGTTGGTCCAGGTTGGAAATTATGCGGTTCAGCCCACTTTCTCAGATGGTCACAACAGCGGTATTTTTTCCTGGGACTATTTGTACCATTTAGGCTCAGAGCAAGACCAATTGTGGGACCAATACAACGAACGTTTGCTGGCTGCTGGCGTGCTTCGCGATGACGCCATGCCGATGGCTGCGGGTGCTTCGTGTGGCCATTCACATTGATCGGACTTGGCAAATGAGTGCAACCCATTTTGGCTTTAAAACCGTTGACGAAAATGATAAAGCCAAGCATGTGAGGGGCGTTTTCGATTCAGTGGCTTCTCAATACGACATCATGAATGATCTCATGTCGGCAGGACTGCACCGTGTTTGGAAGGCCTACACGGTCCAGGTGGCCAACCTGAAAGAGGGTGATCAAGTCTTAGACCTTGCTGGCGGCACTGGCGATTTGTCTTTGGCTTTTTCAAAAAAGGTAGGAACTGCGGGTTGTGTGGTGCATACCGACATCAATGAGGCCATGCTGCGAACCGGACGCGATCGATTGGTGAACAAGGGTGTGATTTTGCCAACACTGGTCTGTGATGCAGAAAAATTGCCTTTTCCTAACGAGCATTTCAATGTGGTCAGCGTGGCGTTTGGTTTGCGCAACATGACCCACAAAGACATGGCCCTGAAGGAAATGTGCCGAGTTCTCAAACCGGGCGGCAAGTTGTTGGTGTTGGAGTTCTCAAAGGTGGCCAAACCCTTGGAAAAAGCCTATGACTGGTATTCCTTCAACATATTGCCTCAATTGGGAAAGTGGGTGGCGGGCGACGCCGCCAGCTACCAGTATTTGGCAGAGTCCATTCGGATGCATCCAGGGCAAGAGGCGCTGAAAGCCCTTATAAAAAGTGCCGGATTTGGACATGTTGAATTTCACAATTTAAGCGCAGGGGTGGTAGCCTTACATCTAGGCATTAAATGCTGATGATTTTTCCCTGATTTTTTCGGAGACAAAGTGACTAAATTTCTAAGCTTCATCTTGACCCTGTTTTTGGCCCTCAGCACTTTAAACGCAGAGGCAGCTCGGCGCATGGGCGGCGGCAAATCTTCAGGCCAACAGTCCAACAACGTCACGCAACGTGAAGCAGCCAAACCTACAGCTCCTGCGGCGGCGCCTAGTCAAGCAGCGGCTGCCAAACCTGCAGCCCCTGCTGCTGCACCTGCTAAACGACCATGGGGTGCCATGCTAGGTGGCTTGGCCGCTGGTTTGGGATTGGCTTGGTTGGCGCACAGCCTTGGCATGGGTGAAGCGTTCGGCAACATGCTCATGTTTGCATTGCTTGCCATGGTGGCAGTTGGCGTGATTGGTTATTTCCTGCGCTCGCGCAAAGGCGGGTCGGCCCAGCAGGGTGGCCTTGCCTACCAAGGCGCAGGGCAAACGGCTGAGGCGCCAGCAAGCTTGCCGCAATACAACCCTGAAAAAGTGGGCAACGATGCTTCGGCCCGACCTTGGGAAGGTCAGAGCACGCGTTTTGATTCAAGCCCTGAGGCCAATCAAACGGCTCAGACAGGTGGCTCCATGATCGGATCTGCCATTGGTGGCTCACAGCCTTCAGCGTTTCAAGGTTCGCACAGCTGGGGCGTTCCTGAAGGCTTCGACACCGTCAGCTTTATCGAGGCTGCCAAGCGCAACTTCATTACGTTGCAAGACGCCTGGGATCGTGCCGACATGGGTTCACTCAAGGCCATGATGACCGATGGCATGTTGTCTGAAATCAAGAGCCAGCTGGCAGAACGGGAAGCCAATTTCCCCGGCCAACCTAACAAAACCGAAGTGGTTAAGTTGGATGCTCAGCTGTTGGGCATTGAAGAGTTGCCCGAGGTTTACATGGCCAGCGTTGAATTCAACGGCGTTATCCGTGAGGAAGCCGATGCTGCGCCTAGTCCTTTCCGCGAGGTTTGGAACATGACCAAACCCAGAAACGGCAACAGCGGATGGTTGGTTGCAGGCGTGCAAGCCCTGCAATAAATTAAAGACATTCTGACTGAAGGGCTGGCACTGGGCAGTCTTTCGGGAATAATTGGGGACTATGGCAACACAGTCCCCTTTTTCTTTCGTGAGTGAAGCAATTGAGCAATTCGTTACTCACTCTCAGCCCCCTGTTTGGGTGCTGGACGAGTCTATCAATCGATTGGTTTTGTTTTTGAATCACGTCATTGGCGCTGAACCTGAAGCGCAAAACAGGCTCAAGCGTCAAAAGGGGCGTTGCATTCAATTGCAATGGCAAGACAAAGTCATTCAGCTCTCACCCACGCCTGCGGGTTTGTTGGAGCGTGTGAGCCAGCAAAAATTTGACCTCAAATTAAGTCTGACGGATGCATCCCCCTTGGCCATGGCCTCGTTGGTGCTTCAAGGCGAAAAGCCGGGCGTTCACATTGAGGGTGACGTTCAATTGGCTGCCGAAGTCAATTGGTTGATTGACCATGTTCGATGGGATTTTGAGGAAGACTTGTCAAAATTACTGGGCGATGCAGCGGCCAATACTTTGGTTTCAATGGGCCGACAAGCCGTTCAGGCCGTGCAGCAATTTATTCGCAAACCTGCACCAAGCGCCGATCTTCACAGGACTGCCCTATGAACCGAATTTTTCGGGGCTTTTTCATTGTGTGGACTGTCTGGCGGTTTGGCCTGCATGAGTTGATGCTTTCTAACTTCAAGCAGCCGCTGTTTAAAATTCTTTCCCAGGCGCTGACCTTGGGTCGTGTTTACAAACTCTCGCGCGGTGAGCGTTTGCGACTGTCACTTGAACAACTCGGGCCGATTTTTGTGAAGTTTGGACAAGTCATGTCGACTCGCAGAGATTTATTGCCTGACGATATTGCCGTTGAATTGGCCAAGCTCCAAGACAGAGTTCCGCCCTTCAGCTCAGACATCGCCGTAGCTACCATTGAGCGAGCTTTTGGCAGGCCAGTGTCTGAAATCTTTGAGTCCTTTGATCATGTGCCTGTGGCCAGCGCATCCATTGCGCAAGTGCATTTTGCTTTGTGGAAAAACAAAGACGGGGTGGTCCAAGAGGTGGCTGTCAAAGTACTGCGGCCCAATATGCTGAAGGCCATTGAAAAAGATTTGAACCTGATGCGCATGATGGCCGGCTGGCTTGAAAAAATCAGTGCCGATGGCAAGCGCCTGAAGCCCCGCGAGGTGGTGGCTGAGTTTGACAAACATTTGCACGATGAGTTGGATTTGGTTCGAGAGGCCGCCAACGGTGCGCAGTTGCGTCGCAACATGCAGAGTTTGAACTTGGTTTTAATTCCAGAGATGTATTGGGATTACTGCCACCCTGAAGTCATCATGATGGAGCGCATGAAGGGTTTGCCGATCAGTCAGGTGGATGCATTGCGCGCCGCGGGCGTCGATATTCCGCAGTTGGCCAAAGATGGCGTGACGCTTTTTTTCACACAAGTATTTCGCGATGGGTTTTTTCATGCTGACATGCACCCTGGCAATATTCAAGTCAGTATTGAGCCGGAAACGATGGGTCGCTACATTTCCCTTGACTTTGGTATTGTGGGCACCCTCACTGAATACGACAAAGAGTATTTAGCGCAAAACTTCAGTGCTTTTTTCAGGCGCGACTACAAGCGAGTGGCTGAGTTGCATATTGAGTCGGGTTGGGTGCCCAGCCATACCCGCGTTGACGAATTGGAGTCGGCCATTCGCTCAGTATGCGAGCCTTACTTTGACCGGCCGTTGAAAGAAATTTCCTTGGGCATGGTGCTCTTGCGTTTGTTCCAAACATCTCGCCGTTTCAACGTGGAAGTTCAACCGCAGTTGGTATTGCTGCAAAAAACCTTGCTCAATATTGAGGGACTGGGCCGTCAGTTAGACCCAGAACTCGATTTGTGGAACACAGCCAAGCCTTTCCTAGAGCAGTGGATGATTGACCAAGTAGGGCCCAAAAGATTCTTCCAGCAACTTCGGGAGCAATCGCCCCAATATGCCAAGATATTGCCGCAGTTGCCCCGACTGATGCACGACTATTTAAAGCAAGCCACCGTCAGCGCCAAAGACAGCAGTCAAATGGCTGCTTTGTTGGCGGAACAGCAACGCACCAACCGCTTGTTGCAAGCCCTTGTTTATGTGGTCATTGGTTTTGTTTCAACCCTGATTATTTTTCAGGCTTTTGAAAGATTTCAGTCAATCTACTAAGGAGAGTGCTGTGTTATTGACTTTGGTTATCGCTTATTTGCTGGTTACCATCGCCATTGGTTTGGTGGCCGCTAAACGGGTTAAAAGTTCGGCAGACTTTGCCATTGCCGGAAGGCACTTGCCGCTGGCCATGATTGTGACCACCACCTTTGCCACGTGGTTTGGCTCTGAAACAGTGTTGGGCATTCCTGCTAAATTTGTGAACAGTGGTTTGAACGGTGTGGTGGAAGATCCGTTTGGTGCTGGCAGTTGTTTGATTCTGGTAGGTTTGTTTTTTGCGGGCAAGTTGTACCGAATGAATTTGCTCACCATCAGCGACTATTACCGTGAGCGTTACGGCCGCTCGGTTGAGGTCATTTGCTCCATCATCATCATGGTGAGCTATTTGGGCTGGGTGTCAGCGCAAGTCACCGCGCTGGGGCTGGTCTTCAATTTACTTTCAGATGGCGCTATCAGCATGCCCTTGGGAATGACCATTGGTGTTGTATCAGTGCTGGCCTACACCTTGTTTGGCGGCATGTGGTCCGTGGCCATCACTGACTTCATGCAAATGATTATTTTGGTTGTCGGCTTGACAACGCTGGCGGTGTTTGCAGGCCATCAAGCTGGAGGCGCAGACAAGGTTCTGGCCTTGGCCGTCAGCCAAGACCTGTTCAAGTTTTTGCCTGAACCCAACATGAAAGACATTTTGTTTTTCGTGGCGGCTGCCATCACCATCATGTTTGGCTCCATTCCGCAACAAGATGTTTTTCAGCGGGTGATGTCTGCCAACAGTTTGAATGCAGCAACCAAGGGCCCTCTCATTGGCGGCATTTGCTACATTTTGTTTGCTTTTGTGCCCATGTTTTTGGTTGTCAGTGCTTTGATCATCATGCCTGACCAGGCAGCTCAACTCATTCAAGAGGACCCACAAAAGGTTTTACCGACTTTGGTCATGACGCAAATGCCTTTTGTCATGCAGGTGCTGTTTTTTGGTGCTTTGTTGTCGGCCATCAAGTCGTGTGCGTCTGCTACCTTGCTTGCGCCCAGCGTCACATTCACTGAAAACATTTGGCGACAGTTTTTCCCACATCAGGGAGATCAACAGTCCTTGTTGGCCATGCGAGTGACGGTTTTGGTGTTCAGCGCCTTGGTCTTGCTGTATGCCATTCAAATGCAAGGCAGCTCCATCTATGAAATGGTTTCAGGCGCTTACCAAGTCACCTTGGTCGGTGCCTTCATTCCATTGCTGTTTGGACTCTATTGGGCAAAAGCCACTACCCAAGGCGCCCTTCTTTCAATCACATTGGGACTGCTGACATGGCTTTTCTTACTCATGACCCCCGCAGGTGAAGAATTTCCGGCCCAGTTAGCAGGTGTACTGGCCAGCTTGGCAGGCATGCTTCTGGGCTCCTTGGCCCCACAACTGCTGAAAAACAAGCACGGCGCCCACCATGTTTTGCAAGGGACCCACCTATAATTGAAGGTTTTGTGATTGCCAAGCGAGAACCTTCAACATGCCCATCTACGCCTACAAGTGTGAATCCTGTGGCCATGCCAAGGATGTTTTGCAAAAAATGTCAGATGACCCCCTGACAAAATGCCCTTCGTGTGGTTCGCCTTCTTTCAATAAACAACTGACAGCCGCTGGTTTTCAGCTCAAGGGCTCAGGTTGGTATGCCACTGATTTCAAAGGTGGATCGTCCGCTGCTGCAGCCCCAACGGCTGTCGAGGGCGGTGCCACTGCGGGTCCGGCAGATGCGGTTGCCTCGCCCTCATCTGACACTGGGGGTGCTAAGACAGCTGCAGATTCAAAGACCCCATCAGCGCCTGCAGCCTGTGCCGCATCATGCGCTTGCCACTGAGGTTCCCAGAATGAATTTAAAAATTCGCCATTACCTGTTGACTGGCTTGCTGGTGTGGTTGCCCATGGGCGTCACCGTGTGGTTGCTGACCTGGTTGGTAGGCACCATGGATGGCATTTTCTTGGCCATATTAGGAGCCCTCGATGCGGTGGTTCCTGGCATGCACAGTTTGGCTGTGTCGTTGCGACACACCCCTGGTCTGGGTGTGATCTTGGTCGCCGTGGTCATTTACTTCACGGGTTTGTTCGTGACCAATATTTTTGGCCAATGGTGGCTTCGCCAATGGTCCAAAGTCATTACCCGAATTCCCGTGGTGAACAGCATCTACTCCAGCGTGAAGCAAGTAGCGGACACCTTGTTTTCAGGCAGTGGCAATGCTTTTTCTAAAGCCCTCTTGGTTCAATACCCTCATCAAGGTTCTTGGACCATTGCATTTCTAACGGGTGCGCCTGGTGGTCAAGTGGCTCGCCACTTACCCAGCGATTGCGTGAGTGTGTATGTGCCCACCACGCCCAATCCCACCTCAGGTTTTTTTCTCATCATGCCCAAAGCCAATGTGGTGGAGTTGGACATGACGGTGGACGATGCACTCAAGTACATCATCTCGATGGGGGTGGTGGTACCCGGTGGCCCCGATGCCTTGCCTGTCAAAGCAGAGCCTTCCCCCTCAGTTTAAATTGGCTAAATGCCAATTGACTTTTTTCAATTGAAAGAACTTTTCCCATGTCAATGCGTTCACACTACTGTGGTCTTGTTACCGAAGCCTTGATGGGTCAAACCGTTAGCTTGTGCGGTTGGGTCAATCGCCGCCGTGACCACGGTGGCGTGATCTTCGTTGACGTGCGCGATCGCGAAGGCTATGTGCAAGTGGTGTGCGACCCTGACCGTGCCGACATGTTCAAAACTGCGGAAGGCTTGCGCAATGAATTTTGCATTCAAATCAAAGGCTTGGTCCGAGCCCGTCCTGATGGCACCACCAACGACGGCCTCAAAAGCGGCAAGATTGAAATTCTGTGCCACGAATTGACGGTCCTCAACCCGTCCGTCACGCCCCCGTTCTTGCTAGACGACGACAACTTGTCTGAAACCACTCGGCTCACACACCGCGTGCTTGATTTGCGCCGGCCCTACATGCAAAACAACCTCATGCTGCGCTACAAGGTGGCCATGGAAACACGCAAGTTTTTAGATGAGCATGGTTTCATTGACATTGAAACGCCCATGCTCACCAAGAGCACGCCTGAGGGTGCTCGCGATTATTTGGTGCCCAGCCGTGTGCACGATGGCCATTTCTTTGCACTCCCACAATCGCCCCAATTGTTCAAGCAATTGCTCATGGTCGCCGGTTACGACCGCTACTACCAAATTACGAAGTGCTTCCGAGATGAAGACTTGCGTGCCGATCGTCAACCTGAATTTACCCAGATCGATATTGAAACGTCCTTTTTGGGCGAGCAAGAAATTCGGGACATGTTTCAGGAAATGATCAAGCAGATTTTCTCTAAAGTCTTGAACATCGATTTGGGCGATTTCCCCGTCATGGCCTACTCAGAAGCCATGCACCGCTTTGGCTCTGACAAACCCGATCTACGCGTCAAGTTGGAGTTCACTGAACTGACTGACATCATGGGCGATGTCGACTTTAAAGTGTTCAGCACGCCTGCAACAACGCCAGGTGGCCGTGTGGTGGCTTTGCGTGTACCTGGTGGCTCTGAAATCAGCCGTGGAGAAATCGATGGCTACACCGAGTTCGTCAAAATCTACGGTGCCAAGGGCTTGGCCTGGATCAAGGTGAATGAAGTGGCCAAAGGCCGCGACGGTTTGCAAAGCCCCATCGTGAAGAACTTGCACGATGCCGCCATTGCCGAAATTCTGAAACGTACCCACGCACAGGATGGCGACATTTTGTTCTTCGGTGCCGACAAAGCCAAAGTGGTCAACGATGGCATTGGCGCACTGCGCCTCAAAATTGGCCACAGCGAATTTGCCAAAAAATCGGGCTTGTTCGAAAACCGTTGGACACCTTTGTGGGTGGTCGACTTTCCCATGTTTGAATACGATGAAGAATCACAGCGTTACACCGCTGTGCACCACCCCTTTACAGCACCCAAAGATGGCCACGAAGATTGGATGGTCACGGCGCCAGAGAAGTGCATTGCCAAAGGCTATGACATGGTTTTGAACGGCTGGGAAATTGGTGGCGGTTCAGTGCGTATTCACCGCGCAGACGTGCAACAAAAAGTGTTTGACGCTTTGAAAATCACACCTGAAGAAGCGCAACTTAAGTTTGGTTTCTTGCTCGATGCTTTGCAATATGGTGCGCCACCCCACGGTGGTTTGGCCTTCGGCTTAGACCGCATCATCACCTTGATGACCGGCGCCGAGTCCATCCGTGACGTGATTGCCTTCCCCAAAACACAACGTGCTCAGTGTTTGCTCACGCAAGCGCCAAGCCCCGTGGATGAGAAGCAATTGCGTGAGTTGCACATTCGGGTGCGAACACCCGAAGCCGTCAAGGCTTAAACAAGGCCCAGTCGCCACAATGAAGTGACCTCTGCTGCGCGCGCCGCATGCAAGGGGTCGCTCTCATCTTGAACTTTTTTGTGTTCGGCTTTGGTGTCGATTTTGCTCAGTACCTTCAGCCCTGCCGATGCCATCCATGCTTCCAGTTCAGCCCGTGATCGCAAGCCTAAGTGCTCAGCCAAGTCTGACAAGATGAGCCAGCCCTCACCTTGGGGTGTGAGGTGCTCAGCCAAGCCTGCTAAGAAGCCCTTCAGCATGGCGCTGTTTTCATCATAGACAGCGCGTTCAATGGGTGCGCTGGCACGAGCAGGGAGCCAAGGTGGATTGCACACAATCAAGGGGGCTTGACCTTGAGGGAACAGATCGGCTTGGACAACTTCAACTTTGCTGCTCAGCCCCAATCGGTGAATGTTTTCTTTGGCGCATGCCAAGGCGCGTGGATCGAGATCGGTGCCGATCACCCTTTTGACGCCCCGCTTTGCAAGAATGGCAGACAAAACGCCCGTGCCCACACCAATGTCAAAAGCCAATTCTGAACTGGGCAAGGGTGCATCCAAAACCAGTTGAATGTATTCACTGCGAACGGGTGAGAAAACCCCGTAGCTGGGGTGAATTCTGTTGCGAGGTGCGTCGCCCAGCGCAGAAATTTCGATGCCTTTCTCGTGCCACTCATGGGCACCCACCAGTCCTAAAAGTTCACGCAAAGAGGTGACGCAACCGGTGGTGCCAGCAGGGCCCCAAGCTTCTTTCATGGCGGCGCGCCAATCGGGGGCACGGCGCAGACTGATTTGACGATCTGGATTGATTTGAATCAAGATCATGCCCAAAGTGCGCGCGCGCTGCGACTGCGCTTGACGATGCAGGTGAAAATTTTCTTGTGCTGTGGGCGTCAGCTCTGGATTGGTTTTGGACGCTCTGCGAACCTTCTTGGGGGCATCACATCGACGTGCCAAGGCTTGCAACAACAAACGTGCATTTTGAAAGTCCCCGCGCCATAGCATGCCGGTCCCCGCACAGGCCAAGCGGTAGGCGCTGTCGGCACTCAAGGTATCGTCTGCCAAAACCACCCTTTTGGGGACGGGTGCACCACGCTCGCTGCGCCACTCCTCCTCGCAGTGGTGGCCATTTTCTTCCCATTTCAAATGGGTCAAGACGGCTTGAGCAGGTGTGTTTGGGAGGGGGTTTGAGAGTGAACTGTGCATAGGGTGATCATAGGCGCTTGAGGACCCCTGCGTTCAAACTGAAATGTTGACCTGAAGTTCATGCAAAATGTGCAAGTGATGAAAG
>CANJOS010000037.1 GCA_947476015.1 Comamonadaceae bacterium
ACTCGTTATGAACAGGTGCATAGCCATCTTGAAGGTTAGGGTTCTCAATCAAGTAGGGCTGCGGTTCGACAATCGTTTCAAGTCCCATGGTGTTCTCCAAATCATTTCCTCCGTGCAAAGCACGGGTTTTAAGCAGGGTTGAGTGACAACAGGCCACCTTTTGCCAAGTCGGTGCCGCTGGCCCAGCATGCATGGGTGCCACTGCACAGTTTGTGGGGCAATTGAATTCGGCACACAGGGCCCTTTTCAAACTGCTTGGAGTCGATCAAAATAATTTCTGATTGTTGCGTATTTTCATTGGTAATGAAACTCACCAAGTAGCCGTCGTCTTCATCTTTGGCGTTGATGCGAGGTGCAAAAGGGGCTTCGCTGGCGTACTGCCCCTCGGGTAATCGAATCTCCCAAGATTCTCCCGTTTCCATGTTGTGCTTCACGTAGCCATGAAACAAGAACCAGCCAGGCACCTGCACGGCGCTGTAGGCAAACTTGTAAGGTTTGGAAGCGTAACGCTGGTTGATCATGCCGAACTCTAAAATTCTGTCATCCAAGCGTTTTTCAGTGGTGGCGCCTGTTTTGAGATTGAAGCGCCAGCGGTGCAAGCGGCAGCCCATTTTTTTCTGGTCGAGGTAAGACATCATGCGCTCGTAACCTTTGGGGGCACCTTCGTAGTTGCGCGGCATAGGTTCATCTTGGAAGTAGCCATCTAAAACGATTTCGTCCCCTTCCTCATAGCTGTTCAGGAAGTGCAACACGAAAGTTGGGGCGGCTTCAAACCATCGGATGTCTTCTGTTTTGCCACGTCTGGGAATGATCGCAAATCGGGAGGGCGTGTCTTTGAAAAACCGCACCACATGCTTGCCCTGGGCCAACATGTCGGGATCCCAGTAAAGCGGGAAGTCGTTGAGAATGGCGTAGTTTTCTGTGAACGCCATGTCATGCGGCAAGCGCGGTCCAGGCAAGGGAATCGGCACGTAATGAACCAACTGATCGTGCTTGTTGACCACCCCATAGTGCATAAAGGGGGCGTGCTTGGAGTAGTTAAAGAACAACAATTCGCCGCTCTGCTCATCGACCTTGCAATGCGCCGAAATACCGTCGATGGGTGACCAGGGACACAGGCCTTCATCTTTCAAGCTGAGGGGGTCGAGACGATAGCCTTCACCACATTGATAGAAGGTGGTGAGGGCTCGCCCCGCATGAACCACCACATCGGTGCTTGATGAATCTTTCAGGCTGCCATGTGCACCCCAGCCGGCGCGTTCAGACAAAGCAGGGTCAGCCATGAGTCCTGCCCACAATGCGCGGCCCGCTTCCATTTCTGCTTGAAGACCCTTGGTTTGGATAAAGCGATTTCGGTAAGTGACCTGGCCATCTTTGAAAGCTGCCATGTGCAGCATGCCATCGCCATCAAAGGGGTGATATTTGCCCTTGGCTTCAAGGAGGGGGTTTTCAGTATTGCGCAGGTAAACACCATCGATGTCCTTGGGAATTTCACCTTCCAATACTTTCAGGTCGGTGGCATTGACTTCTTCCCAGAGGGGTGTCCATGCACCTTGAAGGTAAGGGTGATCGCCCGCTACAACATCGCCAGCATAGGTGTTCACAACTTCTTTTTTCACAATCAGGTTCTCCACATGTGATTTAACTTTCAACCTTAAGGAACTTGCCACCTGTTCGCAAGAGGGAATGCGATAGGGGTCAGTAACAAAGGTGACTAACTGATCAGCTGACTTGACCCGTTGGTGTGTCAGTGCAACAGTTGGGCTATTTATGGTGGAGACCTTTTCATGGCAGAGATTGATTCATCCAATGGGCAAAACTCCCTGCAGGGCAGGGTCGCCATAGTGACGGGAGCTGGAAAGGGTATCGGTCGAGCGGCCAGCCTCCACCTGGCAAAAAGTGGTGCCAAGCTGTTGGTGAACAACCGCCGTCACCCCGGGGAGAGTGACGATCAGACCAGTGCCGGGCAATTGGTGGCAATGATTCGAGCTGAGGGCGGCGTGGCGCAGGTCAATTACGACGATGTGTCAGATCCGAAATCGGGCGAACGCATGGTGCAACAAGCGGTCCAAGAGTGGGGCAGATTGGACATGGTCTACGCCAATGCAGCCATTGCGCAAGAGGCAGCATTTCATGTCCTAGATTTAAACCAACTTCGAAGCATCATCGATGCTGGTCTGGTCAGTACTTTGTCGCTGTTCCATGCAGCATGGCCTATTTTCCGTCGGCAAAAATATGGCCGTGCGTTGGCCAGTTCTTCCAGTGCGGGCCGTTTCGGTAACCATGGCTTAACGGCGTATTCTGCTTCCAAGGGGGCGATTGAATCTCTGGTTCGTTCTCTGGCAATTGAAGGGGCCAAACACGGTATCCAGTGCAATGCGCTTTCCCCTTATGCCTTGTCTCAAATGACGCAATCTCACTTACCGGAGGCCTGGGCGCAGGTCCTGACGCCTGAATCTATAGCACCAGCTGTGGCTTGGTTATTGAGCCCTGAGTGTTCGCTCAATGGTCAGGTCCTTGTGGCGGGGGGTGGCCGGTATGCGCGTTCATGGCCTGTTGAGACGCCCGCGGTGGTTGGTGAAAATTTGGTCGAGGTTTGGCGAACCTTGTCTGAACTTGAGGGACGAGCACATTTTGATTCAGTCTCGGCCTTCAAATCTTTCATGGCGGACCCCCTCTGAATGGGGGCTAAGTGCTCACCGATCACTTGTATCATCTGCTTGGCGGGTCCAATGGGGCCCTTTTCAGGAATTCATGATGCCAGCTAGCCCTAATCATTTGTCTGACTCCCAAGTTACTGTGGACGCCATAGAAAGTTTTGCCCATGCCACCGACCCTCGAATGGGCCATGTCATGGGTCTTTTGGTCAAACATTTGCACGCCTTTGTGGCGGAATCGCATTTGACCAAAGCTGAATGGTTGAAAGGCTTAGAGTTCTTAACTGCCGCTGCCAAGATCACCACGGACGAGCGCAATGAATTCAGCTTGTTTTCAGATGTCATGGGCATTTCATCCATGGTGGACGTGGTGTCCCAACCACCCGGCGGAACGCCAAGCAGTGTTTTGGGGCCCTTTCACAATCACGACTCGAATGTCCGGGCCAATGGTTGCGATTTAACCGATGGACAGGCGGGGGAACGCGTCTGGTTGCATGGCCGTGTTTTGGATGTTCATCAAAATCCGATTGCGCATGCCCAAATTGATTTTTGGCAAAACGCTGATAACGGTTTGTATCCTGCACAAGATTCAGCTCAAGACCCGCAGAATTTGCGTTGCAAACTGGTTTGCGATGAGAAGGGTGAGTTTAATTTGCTCACCATTCGTCCCCATCCTTACACTGTTCCAACGGATGGCCCCGTTGGTGCACTGTTGGCTGCCAGCAATCGAAACATATGGCGGCCTGCTCACTACCATGTCATTGTCAGCGCGCCAGGCTATGTGGGCTTGGTGACTGAGTTGTTTCCTGCAGGCTCTGACTACATCGACAATGACACCGTGTTCGGCGTTCGTCCTGGTTTGATTGTGGATGTCAAACCTTGCCAAGATTCAGAGGTGGCAAACCGTTTTGGTTTGACAACACCTTTCAAACAAGTGGCATTTGATTTTTGTTTGGTGAAGCAGGCTTGAGTTTTCAGTAATTCCAAAAAAATAGGAGACATACAAATGACAAAAATTTTCAAAACAGTCCTTGGGTGCGGTCTTATCGCGTGTTTGCAACTCACCAGTTGGGCTCAAAGTGAATGGCCTAAAACCAAACCAGTCACCTTGCTGGTGGCTTTTGCGCCGGGCTCCTCGACAGACATTGTGGCGCGCTCCCTAACTCAAAAATTATCCGAAATCACAGGTGGCAATTTCATTGTCGAAAACAAGGGAGGGGCCGGGGGCAATATTGCAACAACCCAAGTAAAGCGGTCTGCGCCAGACGGTTACACCATCTTGGTTCACAGTGTGGCATTTGCTGTCAACCCATCGCTTTACGCAGATGCAGGTTATGACGCTCTCAAAGACTTTGTCCCTGTCGCCCTTGGGCCCAAAACGCCCAATATTTTCACAGCCAATCCCAGTGTGGCCGCCAAGACTTTGCCTGAGTTGGTTGAGGCTGCAAAAAAGACACCTTTCAGCTATGCATCCTCTGGCATTGGAACCACCACGCACCTTTCCATGGAACGCTTGAAAACTGCCGCCAAAGTTGAAATTGTCCATGTGCCTTACCAACCTGCAGCAGCCATCAATGCGGTGGTGGCTGGGCACACTCAAATTGCGTCGACATCCATGCCGCCAGCGGTGCCCATGATCAAATCGGGCAAATTGAAGGCCATTGCTGTGACCAGTGCAACACGCTCACCTTTGTTGCCTGATGTGCCATCCATCACAGAATTTGGCTACAAAGAATTTGACGATTACACCTGGTTTGGTTTTTTTGCGCCCGCGGGTACGCCGCCCGAAGTGTTGAGTAAACTCAATGTCGCCATCAATCGGGCCATGGCGTCTAGCGAGGTGGTGGACCGATTTGCACAATTGGGCATGGCCAGCAACCCCAATACGACGGCTGAATTCAGCACATTTTTGAAGGCAGAAGTTCCAAAGTGGGCTGCCGTTGTGAAGACTTCAGGCGCAAAAGCAGATTAATTTCACCGGCAAAATGGGCTGAAACTTCATTGCTCATCTTCAATGGGGTTGGACAAAATGCCAACTCCTTCAATTTCAATTTCACACACATCGCCAGCTTTCATCCAAACCGGAGGGGTGCGGGCATAACCCACACCTGCAGGCGTGCCGGTGATGATCACATCGCCTGGCTCTAGGGTCAGACACTCGGTGATGATGCGCAAAGACTCCACCACGTCCCACAAAAAGTCATGCGTGTTGGCGTCTTGCATGATCTTCCCATTGAGTCTCGATTGAATGCGCAAGCCGGCCGCGCCGGGAGGCAGTTCATCGGGTGTGACCATACAGGGGCCAAAAGGACCCGTGCCGTCAAAGTTTTTCCCAATGGTCCACTGCGCTGTTTTGCGTTGGTAATCGCGCAAACTGGCGTCATTGAAACAAGCGTAGCCTGCAATGCAATCGAGGGCATTTTCTTTCGTGAGATGCCGTGCGCGCTTGCCAATGATAACGGCCAATTCGGCTTCATAGTCAAGGTGAGAGGAAACTTTGGGACGAATGATGGCGCCTTGATGGCCCACCATGGAAGTGGCGCCGCGCATGAAAAAGCTGGGGTATTCGGGCCGTGCGTTGCCGCCTTCTTTGGCGTGATCGGCATAGTTCAATCCCATGCATACGATTTTCCCTGGATTTGGGATGACGGGTTGGAGTTTGACGCTGTTGAGGGGCTTGACAGCCGAAGCGGGCGCAGCAAGAGCCGCCTCGTGAGCAGCATTCAACGCACCCGGCGTGGCAATGAGCGTCTTTAAGTCCGAAGCGTAAGCACCGCCCAATGCCCGAAGGTCTACAAACTCGGAGGCTTGGATGCTTTTCAGCCAGCCGACACCTTGTTGACCATTTTGTTCGAAAGAGATGAAACGCATGATTTGTTTTCCTAGGATAAAGCGATGAAACTTGAGGTGAAGCGGATGGCTGAGCGATTGGAAATTAAACCATCTCTATCCTCATATCCTGGGCGCCATCCCAAAGGACAAGCTTACCCAGCGCAGAGAGTTTGTCTAAATTCGAGGTGATGGTGATGAAATGGTTTCCAGCCAGTTGCCCAAGCTTGCTTGCGAAGTGAACGCTGCCATAAGCCAACAAGATTTCACATTCACTGATTCCGCCAGGATAAAGAATCATTTGCCCTGGGGCGGGATAGCTCGTGTGATTTTCCCATTTCAAATCAAAATGTTCATCGCCCAAGGGTATCCAAACGCCTTCACCACTCCAGCGCACATGAATTAATTTCTGCTGATAGGGGAATAGCTTGCACATGGCTGCACAAGTTTGAGGGGCAAGTCCGGTTTCCAGTTGTGCATCAAAAACAAAGGGACCCGCAGTAATTTTGAGTTTTGGCAGTTGAGTCATTTGGACAATTTTGTGAAGGTTTGATGGCTTGTGCAAAGCGGCGTGAATTAGATGACTTTTGGCCGGGCCATGTCTGGTTTAAGGCATGGCAAAAATTGCCCTCTTCCAGGCTTGGCCAACAGCTCATTGTTTTCAATTAACACTTCGCCTCGTGATAATACGGTAACAGGCCAGCCATCAACAGCCATGCCTTCATAAGGAGAATAGTCGACGTTATGGTGAAGTTTTTCACTTCGAATGATGCGACGGAGTTCAGGATCAAAAACGATCAAATCTGCATCACTGCCGATTGAAATACTGCCTTTGCGGGGGTGCAAGCCATACATTTTGGCGGGATTGGTGGCGGTGAGCTCTACAAATTTTTGGAGACTGATTCGTCCCTTTTTAACCCCTTCGGAGAAAAGAATAGGCAAACGAGTTTCAATGCCTGGCAAGCCGTTGGGGATCCAATTGAACGGTGTCTCGTCGCCTTTTAACATCTTGCCCGTTTCAGATTTGTATCGAAAAGGCGCGTGGTCAGAAGAGAATATTTGGAATATTCCGCTGGCCAATCCATCCCAAATGACGGATTGATTTTGGAAGTCGCGAGGGGGCGGGCTGCAAATGCATTTGGCACCTTCAAAACCAGGCTTTGCCAGGTCAGCTTCAGTGAGGGTGATGTACTGTGGGCATGTTTCAGCGTAGATGCGGAGACCTCGACCTTGAGCCCAGTGAATTTGCTCTACGGCTTCTCGGCCTGAAACATGCACAATCAAAATAGGCACGTCTGCCAATTCAGCAATGCTAATGGCTCTGTGCGTGGCTTCACGCTCAACCAACATGGGTCGTGAAGCCGCGTGATAACGAGGTTCGGTATGACCGCTTGCCAACAGCGTTTCAGTTAACCATGCAATCAAATCAGTATTTTCCGCATGAATCATGGCCAGCGCACCATGCTTGCGTGCAACACTCAAGAGTTGAATAATTTGCTTGTCGTTCAACTTCATATCGTCGTAGGTCATGTAAATTTTGAACGACGTGTACCCTTCACCAATCAGTCTGGGCAAATCAACTGAAAGCGTTGTTTCTGTTGGGTCACTGACAATCAAATGAAACGCATAGTCAACAATTGCTTTGCCAGAGGCTTTGAGATGGTAGTCATCAACAGCCGTTTGCATGGCTTGCCCTCGAAACTGGCAGGCAAAAGGAATGACGGTTGTCGTTCCCCCAAAGGCCGCAGCCACTGTGCCGGTATAAAAATCATCGGCGCAAACGGAACCATCTGTTGTGGGTTGATCCAAATGGCAGTGGCCATCTACGCCACCCGGGAGGACCAGCATGTTCTTGGCATCAATTGTTTTGACGCCATTGGGTAAATTTCGGGCAATCGCTTGAATTTTTCCTTCAGAGATACCAATGTCTGCTTCAAAAGTATCTGAAGCCGTGGCAATTGTGCCATTTCGGATCACAGTGTCAAATTCGGTCATCACAATTCCTAATTGAGGGGTCTTCGAAAAGTTTGATTCGCAATTTCGCGCTTCGCATCGTTCTGAAGGTTTTGCAAATGAAATCTCATGGCTTTCCTGGCAGAACTCACATCGCGCTTGATGACGGCTTCAATGATGGCAATGTGTTCTTCATCGCTTTCAACCTGCCGGTGAAATGAGGAGGAAATACGGAAAAGGCGTGCGACCACCCGTTCTTTTTGTATGGCTTGCGCAAGTGATTGATTGTTGGCAGTAGAGGCGAAGAACGAATGAAAACGATTGTCAAATTGCCAATGCTCCAGATCGTCTGCAGTGGAGGGCGGGAGACTTTTTAATTCAGTGAGGAGCATATTCAAGTCGTCATCGGTGGCCACTGCAATGGCTTTTTCAACTGCATAGCATTCGAGAACCTCACGAACTTCCATGCATTCAAAAAACTCAGGAATTGAAACGGAGCGCACTCTGTAGACGTTGTTGGTGGTTTTTTCAAGCAAGCCTTCGCCGGCTAGACGAACCAGGGCTTCGCGCATGGGAGTGCGAGACACATTCAGCTCTAGGGCAAGTCTTGCTTCAGAAAGGCCGGTACCTCCCAGAATGTGTCGTCCAAGAATCAGAGTGCGCAAGTGAGAATAAGCTTGCGCTGCTAGTTTGGGTGGCGCTTCCACTCTTTCTGGAAAAGTTGGATTCATTTTTTTGATCAAAGAAAGACTGTGACTGACTGCTCTCAATGACCCTCTGATATCGAAATGGATTTATAAGCCTTGCCATAGCGAGCTTCAATTCTTCTTTGGACAATGTCCCACAAAGAAGTCAGTAACAGATAGTAAAGTGCAGCAACTGCAAACAACTCAAGTACCATGAATTTTTCTTGAATCAATATTTGAGTTTTTCTAAGCAGTTCTTCCATTGAAATAACCGAGGTAACAGAGGTTGTTTTCAACAAACCATTGATGCTGTTGCCCAGAGCAGGGATGATGATTCTGATAGCTTGCGGCAAAACAACATGCAGCATGGTTTGGAAGGAGTTCAGACCGAGTGCTCTGGCTGCGCTGCTTTGGCCAGGCGATACGCCCAGAATTCCGCCTCGAATAATTTCTGACATGTAGGCTGCTTCATTCAGGATGAGACCCAATAAAGCGGATTCCATGACGGAAAATTTAATGCCAAGCTGGGGCAAGCCCGTGTAGATGATGATCAGTTGAACCAGCAGCGGTGTGCCTCGGAAGACCCATAGATAAGCTTTTGAAATCAAGACCAATGATTTGAAACTGGAAAGTCTCATCAAAGACAATAATCCGCCCACCATCAATCCCCCGGCGACAGCGGCAATGGTGAGTCCCAGCGTGACCAAAGCACCCTGCAACAAATAGGGGTTAATTAAATACTCAAAAAACCCATTCCAGTCCCAAGCTTTCATGGAATGTTCCTTCGCATCCGATGTCAAAAAACCAAAGCTTGCTTAAGCAAGCTTTGGTTTGGGTGAATTACTTTGTCGGACCGTTAATTTTGATGGGGTCTTTATTGGCCAATAAGCCATATTCGGACATCAGCTTGGCATAGCTGCCATCTTTTTGCATCTCATTGAAGACCCCTTCAATTGCTTTTGCCAGAGCAGGACTCTTCATGGCCAAAGCAACTGGCGTTGCAAACATGCCGCTGATGGCACGGTCAAATTCCCCGCGTTTCGCGTACTCTGCTGCAGTTGAGTCGATTGAAACACTGGCTTCTGTTTGCCCAGCACGCAGTGCTTGATAAGCCGTTGCGAAATTATCGAAGGTTCTGATGTTGATGGGCTTGAGGCCTTTGGCCTTGAGTGATTCGTCTAGCTCTTTCAGTTTGCGTTCTTCAAAGCCGCCCAGTTCGACACCCACTGTGCGACCGGCTAAATCTTCAGGCTTTGAAATTTTGAGAGGGTTGCCCTTGCTTACTGAAATGCTCATGGCTTGAGCTTCATATTGAATCATTTGCATTAATTTTGCACGTTCTTCTGTCCAGAAAATACCTGTGTTGATGACATCCCAGCGACCCGCTTGAAGTCCGGGAACCATCGCAGAAAATTCAATTTTGATGTATTCGGATTTGAGACAAAGGCGCTTGGCAATTTCATCTCCCAAAGTGATCCTCATGCCCTTGAGGACACCCGCGCTGTCTACAAACTGCATGGGCGGTAGCGTAGGATTGGTCGACATGACCAAGGTTCCAGGTTTGACCAATTCAGTGGCTGCAACCTTGGGTGCGCATGCTTGCGCTGATGCTGTGTTGCTCACTGCAAGTAGCCCAAGGAGGGCCAGCGTGGAACACATGTTAAATCCAGTAAAACTCTTTTTCATGGTGAATCTCCTAGGTAAAAAAACAAGAACTATTGAGGGCGAGGAATTGAATTTTTGAGATGAAGGGCATCCAGAAGCCTCTTTGTTTCTATCGTATCTTCGTGCGGCAGTGGCAGTCTCGGTGGCCGTGGCGTACCCACCGGCAGACCCATGTAATCCAGGGCAACTTTGCTGGCCGCAACATAACGATGGCCCCCCACCATTTTGACCAAGGGCAGTATTTGTCTGTAAAGCGCAAGAGCCGCAGGCTGATTTTTTTCATCAGCTGCCAGCTCGAACAACTGAGCTGATTGCTTTGGTAAAAAATTGGAGCAAACTGCAACCCATCCTTGTGCGCCCAGCCAAAATGATTCATAGCCAAGAATGCCAGCGAAAACCGTCATCTTGTCGCCACAAAGCTCAATGATGTCCCTTACCCGTGTAACTTCTAAAGTTGATTCTTTGATGTAGCGAACGTTGTCAATCTGAGCCAAACGCGCAACAATTTCAGGTGTCATGTCAACGTTGGAAGTTGCAGGATTGTTGTAAATCATGATGGGGAAGGACACGGCTTCCCCAATTTTTTTGTAGTGTTCGAATAATTCGTCAGGTGTGGGTGTGCTGTAGTAAGGCGGTATGACCATCACACCATCGGCGCCCATTTTCTCCGCCAATTGAGCCTTCATCACGGCCTCGTCTGTCCATTCGGCGCCTGTGCCGATCAACACAGGGACTCTTCCGGCTGCCTGCTTGACGCAAATTTCAATCACCTGCTCCTGCTCGCCCAGGGTCATTGAGAGGAATTCACCCGTGCTTCCCAGCGGAATGAGGCCGTGGATGCCTTGTTCAATTTGCCAATCCACCAATCGTCTCAGGGCAATCTCATCAACTTTGCGGCCATCCGCGGTGAAGGGCGTGATGAGAACCGTGTAGGTGCCTCGCCAGGGTTTTTGTTTGTTTTGTTGGCTCATGCTTGTAGGGGGAATGAGGTAGTAAGCGACCAGTATACCGGCAGTATACGTTGCTTGCAACTGCGCTATGATGTTGTCGTAGCGACAGCAAATTAAGCTTTAAGTTCATGCGAGTCAAACAAGCAGATCATCAGGTCAGTGACCCAAAAGTTGAAATTACTTTCAACGGAACGCCCCTGTCTGCGCTCCATGGCGAGACCATTTCAGCAACTTTGCATGCGCATGGCATTCAAACCATCAGAGCCTCACGAAGCGGCCAACCTCGTGGACTTTATTGCGGCATGGGCTCATGTTTTGAATGTGTTGTCACTGTGGACGGTCGGGAGGGTGTGCGAGCTTGTCTTGAGAAAGTCGAGCACGGACAGAGGGTTCGATCTGAAATTCCACTGGGGACAGACTCAGATCCTCTCATGCCACTTTGCAATCCCCCAGCGACTACGAGTCCTCAGGAAGTTCCTGTCGATTTGCTCATCATCGGTGCGGGCCCTGCCGGTTTGAGTGCTGCAATTGCCGCAGCCAAAGCAGGTGTTTCCGTCATCGTGCTGGACGAGAGGCCGCAATCTGGAGGGCAGTACTTCAAGCCACTTGCACCATCACATCACACGGCAAAGCCCAGCGACGCACAATTTGCGCAAGGAAAAATTCTCACGGAATCAGCGTTGGCGTTGGGCGTTCGAATATTTCAAGACACAACAGTTTGGGGTGCAGATGCGCCCAATGAAGTGGTAGCTTTTGTCAATGGTGCAGAAGTTATTTTCAGACCCTCCAAACTTATTTTGGCCACGGGTGCATATGAGCGCCCAGTGCCCTTTGCAAATTGGACGCTTCCAGGTGTGATGACCACGGGGGCAGCACAAACACTGGTTCGCTCTTACAAAGTTTCGCCAGGAATGCGAGTGGTGATCGCAGGAAACGGCCCCTTGAATTTGCAACTGGCAGTTGAAATGTTGAGAGCTGGCGTGAAGGTTGTTGCTTTGATTGAATCTGCACAAGCACCTTCCTTGTCGCAATGGAAATCAATGTTTCAGGCTTGGAAAAGTTCACCTGACTTGATGCTTCAAGGCTTGAATTATCTGAAGGAATTGAGACTTAATGGTGTGCAAGTTCAATGGGCTCACGCCATTGAAAAGGTCATTGGCGAGGATACGCTGCGAAAAGTTCATTTCGCCCCTGTCAATTCACAGGGCCTCCTCAACTTAGACAAGAGAGTTGAAGTTGAAGCCGATACCCTTTGTTTGGGGTATGGCTTCATTCCTTCTACAGAAATGGCGAGAGCGTTAGGCTGTGACCATACTTTTGTAGACCAACAACTCGGTTACCTGCAAACCGACACCTCTTTCGAGGGTCGCACGAGCATCAGGGATGTTTTCGCAGTAGGTGATGGCAGTGCAATTGGCGGCGCAAGGGTTGCCATGGCGAGAGGGCGTTTGGCAGGATTGTCCGTTGCTGCAGATTTAAACAAGGACCCTGCTTCTGCAGACCTTGCGTTGTCTCAAAGGAGTCTTTCTCAATCACTTGAGTTTCAAAAGGCTTTATGGCAAATTTTCAAAGCACCACCGCCTTTGTTGTCTCAAATTCCCGATGAAGCCATTGCATGTCGCTGCGAAGAAATCACAGTCGGCCAATTGCGAGCGTCAATTGCTCAGGGATTTGATAGCTTGGCAACTTTGAAGCGAATGACGCGCCTAGGGATGGGGCGATGTCAGGGGCGGTACTGCGCCTGTACAGCATCGAAGTTAATTCAAGAAGTGACAGGTCGAACACCTGTCGTTGAACAGTTTTTCGCTCCTCGATTGCCGCTGAAACCGGTACCGGTTGGATCTATGGTTTTCGAAAAGCCAGAATGGGGCGGGCACAAAAGATCCATCACGCCCAACCTCGCACGCTCGATTGAAACGGGTCATTTGCCTACCCAAGAGGCCGAAGTGGTGATCATTGGTGCTGGGGTCATGGGCGCATGTCTGGCTTATTACTTAGCCAAGGAAGGCAAGGACGTTTTGGTCATTGAGCGAGATGAAGCAAACCTTCAAGCATCAGGCGCCAATGCGGGAAGTCTTCATGTTCAGTTGTTGTCTTTTGATTTTGGCGCCAAGGCTGAAGCAGGCGGCGGACCGGCTGCACAAACTTTGCCCTTAGGGCCTCTTTCAGTCGACTTGTGGCGTCAACTGGAAAGAGACACTGACAGCGATTTTGAAATCTCCATCACTGGCGGCTTGATGGTTGCAGACACCAAGGCTGGCATGGACTTTCTCAAAGCCAAGGCAAATTTAGAGCGGCAATTTGGCATTGAAAATGAAATCATTGATGCCTCTACTCTGAGAGATCTAGCGCCGGCCATTTCTGATGTCATGTTGGGGGCAGAGTATGCGCCGCAGGAGGGCAAGATCAATCCGTTGAAAGCGACCTATGGCATTCTCAATGCAGCCAAAAAAATGGGTGTTCGGTTTTCACGCGGTGCAAGCGTTGAATCGATCGAGCGAGTTGGAAATGATTGGCACATAAGCACAAACAGAGGGATGGTGAAGGCAGGGCTAGTGATCAATGCTGCTGGACCCTGGAGCCGAGAAATTGCGGCAATGGTTGGCGTGGATTTGCCAGTTCACAGTGCACCGCTTCAAATGATCGTGACAGAAACAGCGCCTCCCTTGGTGAAGCAACTCGTAGCGCACGCGGATCGACACTTAAGTTTGAAGCAAGCTGTCACTGGGGGACTGATTGTTGGGGGTGGCTGGACTGCTTCGCACAATGAAAAGCGACGCTTCAATACAGCCATGCGACAAAGTGTCGAGGGCAATTTGTGGGTGGCTCAGCGCGTGTTACCTCAACTCCAGGGGCTTCGAGTGCTTCGAACTTGGGCCGCAATGAACATCAACATTGATGGTGCACCCATCATGGGCGCTGTACCGCATCTTCCTGGATTCTATAACGCTGTGACATCTAACGGCTATACGCTTTCACCCGTGGTTGCACGAATGACGGCCGATCTTGTCATGGGCAGAACAAGTCTGGCGAATCATGAGCCATTTTCTCTAAATCGTTTTAAATAAATCACATGATTGAAATACAAAATATCAACAAACGTTTTGGCTCATTTCAAGCGCTGCATGATGTGTCGGCTCAAATTGAACGCGGGCAGGTGGTGGTCATTTGTGGCCCCTCAGGGTCTGGAAAATCCACACTGATCAAGTGTGTCAACGGTCTTGAGAAAATTGACGGGGGAAGGATTGTGATCAACGGCAAAATCTTGGGCGCCAAGGATACTGACATGTCGATGCTCAGGGCACAAGTGGGTATGGTTTTCCAAAATTTTGAGCTGTTTCCTCATTTGACCATTCTTCAAAATTTAACGCTGGCCCAACAAAAAGTATTAAAGAGATCAGAGAAAGACGCGATTGAAAAAGCAATGGCTCTGTTGGATCGGGTCGGCCTTTTGGCACAAACTCATAAATATCCCGCGCAACTTTCAGGCGGTCAACAACAGCGTGTTGCCATTGCTAGAGCTCTGGCCATGGACCCCATTGCCATGTTGTTTGATGAGCCCACCTCTGCGCTTGACCCTGAGATGATTCAAGAGGTGCTTGAAGTCATGGTGAAGTTGGCCAAAGACGGTATGACCATGCTGTGCGTCACCCATGAAATGGGGTTTGCCAGGCAAGTTGCCGACAGAGTCATCTTCATGGATGAGGGTCGCTTGGTGGAAGATTGCAGCAAGCTTGAATTTTTCTCAACCGTCAGATCAGAGAGATCGCAGCAGTTCTTAGCCAAGATATTGACACATTGAATCTGGTGTGTTTTGACCTTGTTTCGACCTAAGTGCTCAGGCTGACTGCCTTATTTTTCACACACAGTCTTCAGCACCAAACCAATCGCATTTTGCGAGGCTTCCATCCACGACCCCTTGGCCTGCATGTAAAGCAGTTTGCCTTCACCCATTTGCCCTGAATAGGTGGTGAGGGTGATCAGCTTGATGCGGTCTTCTTTGCAGTCAAATTGATATCGGCTTCGGCGAGATTTTTCGCCCGCACTGGTCGACTTTTTAAGGTCAGTGAGAACCCAAAGAATCTTGATGTTCCCAGCTGTTTTAATGGTCTCTGAGTCAAAGTAGAAGTGAGCCTCAGGCGTTTCTGCCACCTTCTCCCATTCGGCCAAGGCACAAAGTGGTAAGAGCAGCAGCAGTGAAGAGAAAAGAACTTTCATGGTTGTGGTAATCCTGAATGAGGGTGAAGCTTACAACATGCTGGGCGTGGTCGCAAAGCAAAACCCTGGAAAACCTTGAATGAGGAGCTTAAAGAGATTGGTTTGTTTACCAGAGTAATCAATCCGCCGAAGCGCCAGACGACTTCACAATGGCCGACCATTTGCGGACTTCGTCGCTAATGAAGGCTTTGTATTCGTTAGGCCCTAGAGGCGCAGGTTCGGCACCTACAGCGCGAATTTTTTCTGCAATTTCCGGCTCTTTGAGTGTGGCCACCACTTCAGCAGCTAGTCGCTCCAAAATAGCAGGTGGTGTCCCGGTAGAGGCTGAGAGTCCAAACCAAGAAAACACATCAAAGCCTGGCAGACCTGCGGCCTCTTGCACTGTGGGGATCTCAGGTAGGTTGTTCAAGCGTTGTGCCTGCGTCACGGCCAGTAACCTGAGTGTGCCGGCTTTAACATGCGACGTATAGATGGGCAAATTGTCTATGGAAAATAGAACTTCGCCAGCAAGCAGTGCATTGAGATTGGCGGCCGTCCCTTTGTAAGGCACATGTGTGAGATCGGCACCCATGGCCTTTCCGAACATGTGACCTGTTAGGTGAGACGAAGTGCCAATTCCTGCTGATCCGTAAAATGCTCTTTTCCTGTCGCTCTTCAAAATTGCCATCAATTGCTGCATATTTTGAATGCCAGAATCTGCACGAACTGCTACAGCATTTGTCATGGTGACAAGTCGAGCAATTGGGGGTAAGTCTTTTTGAGGGTTGAAAGTGGGCTTTGAATAAAGTGAAACGCCAATGGCATTGGTCGCCAAATTGCTCACGAACAAAGTCAGCCCATTGGGGGGTGCCACCGAAGCAAGACCTGCGGCCGTCATTCCACCTGCACCTGGTTTGTTGTCAATGTAAAGCGGTTGCCCCAGTTTGTCCTTCATTCGGCTTTCAATGATGTGGACAAAAATATCACTGCTACCGCCCGGCGTGCCTGCTGAAATGACCCGAATGGGTTTGTCAGGCCAGTTGGATTGGGCCCATATTGATGAAGGACCAGTGAGGCCCATTGCAAGACTGGTCAATACCCAATTTCGACGTTGAAGATTCATGATTTTCCTTGTAAAAAGTGGAGGGCTAATGACATGACAATCCCTAAATGTAATTCCGAAGTTGTCGTCTAAGTAGTTTTCCCGTGGGTGTTCGGGGCAATTGGACGATTAACTCATAGCGATCAGGACGCTTAATTCGCCCTAGATGCTGCTCACATTGTTGTCGAATTCTCTGCAACAAACTGGCAGGGCTGTGGGCAGATTCTGGGACCACAAAGGCAACGGGCCGCTCACCAAATTCTGGATCTGGAATGCCCACAACAGCGCACTCCAATACACCGGTTACCTCTTGGATGACCTTTTCAATTTCTTGCGGGTAGACGTTGACACCCCCCGAAATGATCATGTCATCCAGGCGATCGCTCAAGTAAACATAGCCATCGTTGTCAACATGGCCAAGATCACCGAGAGTCTGCCATCCATGCACATGGGTTCGTGCGGCTGTTTTTTCAGGTTCTTTGTAATACTGAAATGGCGGAATGCCAGAAAAGTAAAGCATCCCCACTTCGCCTGGCGGCAATTCAGTCAAAGCCTCGGGGCCTTGAACCACATGCAAGACCCCCTTTACCACTTTGCCAACAGAACCTGGATGAGTTTTGGCTTCGTGTGAGTCAATCAAGCTTAAACCGACACCTTCGCTGCCTGAGTAATATTCAAGAAAAATGGGGCCCCACCAATCAATCATGGCTTGTTTGAGTGCTATGCCACATGGTGCTGCACCGTGTATGGCGCAGCGATGATGGGGTGCGTGAAAGGTCTCGCGCAGATCGGACGGCAAGTTAAGCAACCGTTGAAACATCACAGGAACCCATTGGCTGTGTGTGATTTTTTCTGACTGCAACAATTCAATGGCCTGTTCGGCATTGAAGCGCTGCATGATGCAAACATAGCCACCACCGGCAGTAACGGCCAAGGCAAACCGCAGCGCAGCAGCGTGGTAAAGCGGTTGAGTAGAAAGATACCGAACATCATCGCCACCCATGCCGAAGAGCGCAATGAGATCGGCTGCAAACGAGGGTGTTCCCCTGGTCTTTGCATCTGGCAGGGGGCGAATGACCCCTTTGGGGTAGCCAGTAGTGCCAGAGGTGTACATCATCAGTGCACCGGGGCACTCATCGTCAATGGGATCGCCTGAAAAAGATGTCGTCATTGCGTTGAGATCTGTGCAGTTTTCCACTGCACCACCCACCGATACAAAATGCAATGTGTCTGATGAGATTTGATTTGCAAGATTTTTGGAAGATTCGCCCAAGGCCTCATCAACCAGAACCATTTTGGCATCACAGTCGTTCACCATGTAAGTGATTTCAGTCAGGGTGAGCGCTGTTGACATGGGTGTGATGTAAAGGCCTGCGCGCCATGCGCCCCAGACCACAGCCAATACTTCAGGGCGATTGCCAATGAGCATCGCAATGTGATCACCACGAACAAGACCGAAAGAACGAAAGAGGGCCGCAATTTGGTTGGCGAGAGTTTCTAGCGCGCCATAGGTTAAATTTGCATCGCCACAAGAAACGGCCAGTTGATGGGGTGACTTTTGAGCGTGCTGGCGAAGGTCCCAGACTTTGCTTGGTTGATGGGTTGCTGTGTTCATCAGCCGGCGCTGCGCTGTGCCTTCTCTTGCTCTGCACGGCCGCGGACCAAAGCTTTGGCTTCTGCCCAATCATCACCCGTGAGTTTTCCGAGTTCAGCAAAAGTGCTGGGAGCTGCCAAGTGATGGCCGCCATCGATGGCAATGTTAGCGCCAGTGATGTAGTCGCAAGCGTCTGATTGCAAAAAAGTTAACAGGTTGCAAAGCTCAGGCATTTTTCCAAACCTTCCCAAGGGCACTTGATCTGCAGAGGCAGCACCGACATTCGCTTTAGGAATGGGCGCTAATTTTTCCCATGCACTCTCTGTCGGGAAGGGACCAGGTGCAACAGCATTCACTCGGATGTTGTATTTGCCCCATTCAACGGCCAATGACATGGTCATGGCGTGGACAGCAGTTTTAGCCATTGCAGAAGGCAAAACATAAGCGGATCCGGTCCAGACCCAAGTCACCAACATGCTGACCACTGAACCCGGCAAATCTTCTTTGATCCAGCGACGACCGCATGCCAGAGTTGCAAAAAGTGCGCCATCCATGACGGTGGATCGGACAGCTGCAAAACCTCGGGGACTGATATCAACTGAGGGCGAAATGAAATTGGCCGCAGCATTGTTGATCAAACCAGTGAGAGGCCCTTCCAACCAAATTTTATCCACCATGGCTTCAATCTGATCGGCTTCTCTGACATCACAAATGAAAGCCTTGGCAGTTCCTCCCAGGGCGGCTGCTTCATTTAACTCTGCAATCGTGGCATCTAAAACGTTTTGACGGCGACCACAAATATAAACTGCAGCGCCACGAGAGATGAAAGAGCGCGCTAATTCTTTGCCAAGTCCAGTGCCACCCCCTGTGATCAGGATCCGTTTGCCTGCCAGAACATCATCTCTGAAAACCGAAGGTGCCATTGACATGAGAGTCTCCTAATACAAAATGAATCAGCTGTTATTTTTGCGATATTCGGCCAGCATGTGACGGCCAATGATGTGCTTCATAACCTCAATGGAGCCACCTGCAATTTTCACAACACGGGCATCTGCATAGGCTCTGGCGATGGGGTATTCCCACATGTAGCCCCAGCCGCCAAAGAGTTGGAGACATTCGTCAACAATCTTGCAATGCGTGTTGCTAAGCCACATTTTGGCCATGGCTGCATCGACGGGGTCCAATTTGTCCTCTAAGAACAATTTAATGCATTGATCCGTAAAGGTTCGGCCGACCACTGCTTCTGTTTTGAGTTCAGCCAACTTGAATTGGGTATTTTGAAAATCGGCAATGGTTTGGTTGAAAGCCTTGCGTTCAGCTGTATAGGCTAGGGTGTAATCCACCACGGTTTCGGAGACGGTGGCAGAACGAATAGCTTGCGCTAAACGTTCTTGTGCGAGTTTGGTCATCATGAGCGCAAAGCCTTGACCTTCTTCACCCAACATGGCCGCTGCCGGCACTCGGACTTCATCGAAAAAAAGTTCGGAGGTGTCTTGTCCCTTCATGCCCAATTTGTTTAAATTTTGTCCCCTGCGAAAACCAGGCAGGCTGGTGTCAACCAAAAACAGCGTAACGCCTTTGGCGCCGGCACTGGCATCTGTTTTGGTGGCCAACACAATCAGATTACAAAGTTGGCCGTTTGAAATGAACACCTTTTGCCCTGAGATAACAAAGTCATTGCCATCACGCACAGCACGAGTCTTGATCGCCTTCAAGTCTGAACCTGCATGGGGCTCGGTCATGCCCAATGAACCAATGGATTCCCCACTGACCATTTTCGGCAACCATTGTTTTTTTTGTTCTTCTGTGCCAAATGATTTGAGATAGGTTGCAACCAAATCACAGTGAATCAAAAAACCAGGACCTGTAAAGCCAGACCGAGCCATCTCTTCAAACACAACCACATCGAAAAGATAGTCAAGTCCCAGTCCGCCGTATTCTTCAGGCACAGTACAGCACAGCATTCCGGCTGCGCCTGCTTTGAGCCAAAGTTCTCTGGGTACAACCCCTTCTTCTTCCCACTCAGCATGGTAGGGGCTGATTTCTTTGTCAATGAATTTTCGGACTGTGTCACGAAAGGCGTCATGTTCAGAATTGAAGAGATCGCGTTTAATCATGTTGTTGCCTTGGTCTGTGTATCAGTAAGATTTAGGAAGGTCGAGAACCTTTTCTGCGATAAAAGACAGAATGAGTTGTTCTGTGATCGGTGCAATGCGTGTCACGGTGACCTCCCGCAAGAGGCGTTCAACGTGGTATTCCTTGGCATAGCCAAACCCGCCGTGTGTGAGAACTGATTGCAAGCAGGCTTCATAGCCTGCCCGTGCGCCCAAAAATTTTGCGGTGTTGGCCTCTGCACCACAGGGTTGATGGTTGTCGTACAGCCATGCACCTTTCATGACCATGGCCCATGAGGCTTCCAAATTCATCCACCGCTCAGCCAAAGGGTGCTGAATCCCTTGATTTTGTCCAATGGGTCTGTCAAATACCACACGGTCGCGTGCGTATTGTGTGCCTCGTCGCAAGGCGTCTTGACCGATGGCAATTGCTTCTGCAGCTACCAGCAATCTCTCTGGGTTCAAGCTGTGCAAGATATAAGAAAATCCTTTGCCTTCTTCACCGATGCGATCTTCATCAGGGATGAATAAGCCATCAATGAAAATCGCATTAGAGTCAACACATTTTCTGCCCATTTTGGGAATTTTATGGACTTCAATTTTGCTTCGATCAAGATCGGTGTAGAAAATCGTGATGCCTTCTGTTGGCTTCTTACAGTTTTCCAACTTCGTGGTTCGTGTCAGCAACATGATCTTGTTGGCGACCTGAGCGGTGGAAGTCCAAACTTTTTGCCCATGAACGATATAACCCCCTGGAACTTTTTCAGCAAAAGTTTTGATGGCTGTGGTGTTTAAACCTGCATCAGGTTCAGTAAAGCCAAAGCAGCATTGGTCTGTGCCGGCGATGAGCGGCGGTAACCAGCGTTGGCGCTGTGTGTCATTGCCAAAAACCACAATAGGGTGGGGCCCAAACAAGTTGATGTGAACACAAGATGCTGCGGCCATGCCCCCACCATGACTGGCAACTTCGTGCATCATGATGCTGGCTTCGGTGACGCCTAAGCCGGATCCGCCATATTCGGTCGGCATGGTGATGCCAAGCCATCCTGCATCGGCCATGGCTTTATGG
>CANJOS010000038.1 GCA_947476015.1 Comamonadaceae bacterium
CTGCAAGGTAAAACATATGGGCTGGCGTCACATCGGGCACCTTGGTGTGACGCGAGAAAATAGGATGCTGGTTGGGTCAATAGCGTGTCGCTGCGCGATTGATTTGATGAGACTCAAATCAGACGACTACACATGTAGAACTGTACGAAAATGGCTTGTGGACGCGGGTTCAATTCCCGCCAGCTCCACCAGATGCAACGACAAAGGCCGCTAGGTTTAACCACCTAGCGGCCTTTTTCATGGTCAGATCTCAATTTTCTAGTGCGCCTCTTGCAAGGTTCAATAGCTGCTTTGGCAAATGGGACGCAAGCTGAGCATCAAGGGATGTCCAAGCCACAAAGTGGTCGGGGCGAATGAGTACAAAGTGGGCTTGGTAACGTTTGACCTCACCTTCGAAGCTGTCCTCAACAATGGTCAAAGGTAGATTCATTGCGTTGGCTGCAACACGGAATGCATTCACACTTTCGGGATGGGCACCCAACGCCAAAAGCGTAAATCCAGAGCCAAGCTTCTCGAATACATTCTGGCCAGAACTCAGCATGGCGGGTGCAAGGTGGTGACCCGCATTGGCCTCGAAACGGTGATTGCCTTTGGCGCTCGGATGTCTATGGGATGTTTGCGCATCTGAAGGCGCAACATCGGAATGAAAAATGATGGGGGAACCTTCGTAATTGGGCTCGAAGGCGTGCACTTCTGAAACAGCACCGCTTGCGCGCTCTTTGAGCGCCAACTCGAAAGCTTGAAGGTCACGGTCTGGGCTGAAGGCTTCCAAAAAGTCACCATCGGACTTGATCGATTTGGCAATGAAGTCATCAATGGTGGACCGGAACACCCAGCGGCGTTCTGCATCGTAGGTATCCAACAGATTTGCATCGCCCCAGCCCTCTAAGACGGCAGCCAACTTCCAGCCGATATTGCGCACATCTTCGAGACCAGAATTGATGCCGTATCCGCCATACGGCGGATGGCTGTGAGCCGCATCGCCAGCCACAAAAATACGCCCTGCTTTGTAACTGTCAGCCAAGGCAAATCGCAAATCCCAAAAACCGATGTACTCAAACTCCACTTCAAACTCGGTACCGACTGACTCGTGAAGGTAGGCGCGAAAGTCAAAATTATCGGCAGTGGTTCCAGCGGGTACAGGGGCATGAAAAAACCAAGTATTCCCGAGATCAACCCGGCCAAAGAATTTCCAGTAGCCTTTAAGCGCTGGGTGCAGAACGTTGTAAAACGACTTGCCTGGGTAGCGTTTTAACAACTCATGCAGTTGCGTGGAACGAAAAACCAAAAGCACCATCGTTCGATCGTGCGATGTGAGGGTTTGCGTGATGGCAGCCTGTTGACGGACGCGAGAACCACTGCCATCACACCCCACTGCATAGGTTGCACGAACGACACGCGGCATGCTGCTTTTGACAGCGGCACGTTCAGAGACAGTCAAAGTGACCCCCTCATCGTCTTGCACAATGGTTTCAGCATCGAAACCGTATAAGACTTCAACCGATGGCAACTGCGCCACGCGCTCTCGAAGCACGGCCTCTGTCGCGTACTGCGGCAAGCGCTCGTTTGCTGTGTAGTAATAAGGTTTGACCAAGTCGCGCTGCAACCAATCATGGGCGTGGGGGCTGAGTAAAGTTCCGTAAGCAGTCAAACCGCCAATACCGTACTCTGGCGGAATGGTTCGCGCTGCGCGCAACTGTTTTTCAGCGCCCCAAAAATGCATATGCTCCAACGTTCGTTGGGTGAGGTTCTGACCTTTTGGAATCGGTTGGGGCTTGACATAGCGCTCAACGACCAGGCATTTCACGCCGCGCTGTCCGAGTTCAATGGCCAATCCCATACCAACAGGGCCACCACCAACAATCAACACATCTGCCTTGTTTTGGCTCTTTTCTAATGGGTTCATATTCTTTTTTATCGCTAGAAAAAGTTACAAAGAATCATGCCACAAAGGGTTGACAGCGATGGCGCCAACATGAACTGTCTCGGTCAATGCCATGCAAGGTGACAAAAAGTTTGGGTGTCACTCAAGTAAATGCCATTTCGTGTCGATCCTATAGGCATGAAAGCTGAACAATTTATAGCGTTTGCTAACGATTTCGCCAGAGCCAGTGCCAAAACATCGAGCGATGAAATTCAGCAAGCTTATGAGGACAACTTTGATTTCCTGGCCCGCCCAGGCGATCAAGTTGTCGTGATCCGAAAACCTTGGCCTGTTGGCCGCTGGGGTACGGTCATTTCATTTCAGGAATTTAACCCCTGCTATTTCCGCGTAGAAGTTGAAATAGAAGGAAAACTCGTCCACATTCCTGCCAATGCCTTGGCTCGTCAGGTGGGTGCACCTGATTGCGAGAAGGCCGAGCTCAAGTACATCTATTTGCTGATGAAGATCAATGGTTTGAAGATCGCGTCTGCTTGACTTAACCCGCCAGCCCAATTTAGAAAACTAATCCTTTTAGCTTGGTTTTTTCCTTGCACCGTGTTTTTTTACGCGTTTTCCCTGACGTCAGTCATGATTAAAAATTGTAGACAATTTTTGATTGCTGCATTAAAGTGGCCCAATGCATGTCCCTCGCAGCAAGTTATTCATCTCTGGAGATCGCCTTGATCAACTTCAAGATGCCATCCAATCTAAGCCGGATGCGTTGTCTATCGATCTAGAAGACGGGGTTGCTGAGCCGCATAAAGCGCGAGCGCGAGAAAGTGTTTCGAATTTTTTGCGCACCAATCGACTGCCTTGTCAGGTTTGGGTCCGCATCAATGGTCTCAACAGTTCCCACTTGGTCTCAGACATCTTGGCCTTGGCAAGTACACACGTCGACCTGATCAATCTTCCCAAAGCGGAATCTGCTTCTGATATGGAGTTATTGGAGCAACTGCTTTCCCACATCGAGGCGGTTGAGGGCCTTGGGCGCCGCATTCGAATCGTTCCAACCATCGAGTCTGCCCGTGGACTCAGGAATGCGTGTGAAATTGGCGCAGCCTCAAACCGCGTGCTCGCTTTGCAACTCGGCGCAGGAGATCTGGCCATGTCAACTGGCATAGACCGCTCGGGCACTGGCCTTGACTTCATTCGCGCATCCCTCAGCCTGGCCGCAGCCGAGGCAGGCGTCTCTGCACTGGACAGCACACCCCATGGAATGAACGACCTAGCCGCCTTTGAAGCAGACGCCGTCAAGGCCCGATCTTTTGGTTTTAAAGGCAAGAGTTGCATGCTTTCTGAGCATGTCAGCCTGGCCAACCGCATTTTTGGCGATGCTCAGACCACCGCCCACCTCGATCGTTCGGATGGTTTACAAGAGCGAAGTTTGGCAAGTCAATGTTGACAATTCAAGAAGGAGTCAAGTATGAATTTACGTAGAATTTTATTAGCCTCAATGACAGCACTCATTTTCACGCCCTTGCATGCGCAGCAAGCCTCGTGGAAGATTGGTGCACTTTACCCGTTGACTGGTTCGCTTGCGTTGCTGGGTACTGAGAACCTCAACGGCGCAAAGATCGCAGTTGACATGATCAACGAACAAGGCGGTATCGCTGGCAACAAGATTGAACTTGTAACAGGTGATGCATCCACACCTGACAAAGCGCAGTCTGAAGCCGAGCGCCTTTCATCGCTTGAAAATCTGAAGGTCATCACCGGTACCTATTCGAGTGGTTTGTCTTTTGCCGCAAGCCAAGTGGTTGAACGCCGTGGCGGGATCTACTGGGAAACTGGTGGAATTTCTGATGGACTGACCAAGCGAGGTTTCAAAAACTACTTTCGGGTGGTCTTTACTGCGTCCCAAAATGGGCAGTTGGCGGCTGGTCTTGCCAAAGACGTGATCGCCAAGAGTCTGAAAAAAGACGTCAAAGACATCAAGATCATGGTGATCCATGAAGATTCTGATTACGGGACTTCAGTCGCAACCGCTGCAGAAACAAGGGCCAAAGAATTGGGCTTTGCGATCGCTGCGAAGACAGCCTACAAGGCCACTTCCACTGACCTTTCACCACTCATCCTGCGGATGAAAGCGGAGGCTCCCAACATTGTGATTGCCTCGTCTTATGCAACCGATGCTTTGCTCATTCAGCGTCAAATGAAGCAATTGGGTGTGAACGTCGATGCCTTCATCGGCACAGGCGGTATCTACGGGCTTGCCAGTTTTGCAGAGGGTCTCGGCAGCGCAGTCAATGGGATCTTCGACACCGAAGGTTCCGCCAATATCAATACATCTGCATTGTCCAAGGACGCCGCCAAGCAGCTGGAAGACTTCAAGAAACGCTTTCAGTCAGCGCACGGGAAACCACCCTCCTATGTCGGAACGCAGGGTTTTGTTGGAACCTATGTTCTGCTTGACAACGTTCTGCGCAAGGCAGGCTCACTGGACCCAGAGAAGGTGCGTTTAGCAGCAGTAGCTTTGGACATTCCTGATGGCGGAACTGCGCTAGGCTGGGGCGTCAAATTCGCTGGTGAATCAGACCCCATGCGCGGACAAAACATTCGTTCCTACCCCGTTGCACAGCAATGGCAAAACGGAAAACTGGTGGTCGTGAGCCCAGACAAAACCAAAACAACAGACGCCATCCTCATGCCCTTGCCGGCCTGGGACAAGCGCTGAAAATCTGCAACTGATCCACTGACCTTAGGGCGACGCTGTGCTTTCCATACTTCCCCAACTGATTGCATCAGGCTTGTTGATAGGCGGGGTTTACGCCCTTCTATCGATAGGCTTGACCTTAATTTTTGGTGTTCTGCGGATTGTCAATTTCGCCCAAGGTGAGTTCATCATGCTGGCCATGTTTGGGGCATTTTGGGCCAATACAATGTTAGGGATTGACCCTTATCTTTCCGCGTTGGTGGTCGTTCCGGTGATTTTTTTCATCGGCATGCTGGTCGAGCGTTATGTGATTCAGCGGATTCTTTTTGCAGCCCATTCAATGCAAATTTTTGCCACCTTTGGACTGTCTGTCTTGATGCAGAATCTGGCCCTGACATTTTGGGGGCCTGATTACCATTCAGTCACGACCTCATACACCTCCGAGTCGTTCACGATTGCTGGCTTGTCTTTGTCAGCAACATCCTTGTTTGCGTTCATTGCTGCCATTGTCATGGCGGCAGGCTTGATTGGCTTTTTGCACTTTACCCGCGGAGGACGTGCTTTGCGAGCCATGGTACAAAACAGATATGCAGCAAGCTTGATGGGCGTTGACACCAAACGTTTGAATCGCTTGGCATTTGGCTGCGGCGTCGGATGTGCGGCCATCTGTGGCTGCATTCTGACCCCGATGTACTACACATTCCCCACCGTCGGTGTGGATCTGATCATCACTGCGTTTGTCGTGGTCGTGCTGGGCGGTATGGGCAGCGTGGCGGGTGCGGTGGTCGGCGGTTTGATCATTGGCGTAGCGCAAACACTCACTGGTTTTTACCTGTCAGTTGAGTTCAAGGATGTGGTCGCCTTGTTGTTGTTTATTGTGATTCTTCTGATTCGACCCCAGGGCTTGTTTGGTCGTGCGGGAACTGAAGACATTGGGATGAAGTGATGAACGACTATTACCTCAATATCATTGTGATGACTTTTTTGTGGGCGGCCCTGAGTGGCGCTTGGAACCTCATGGCGGGTTACGGCGGATTGGTCTCTTTAGGGCAGTCGGCGTTCTTCGGAATTGGCGCCTACACAACGGCTGTTTTGTACGCAACTTTCGGTATTTCTCCTTGGCTTGGCTTGGTCTTTGGTGTCCTCTTGACCACCAGCACTGCGGTGTTAATCAGTTGGCCTTGTTTCCGCTTGCGAGGCGCCTTCTTTTCTCTGGCAACACTGGTGTTCCCCATCGTGATGGAAATTCTGGCCAACAACTGGAACAGCGTGACGCGGGGCTCTAGTGGCATCGCTTTGCCGTTCAAACCAAGCCTTGAAAATTTCATCTTTGAATCACGCTGGGCCTACGTCCTTGCATCCTTTGTTTTGATGATGGTGGTTTTGGGAATTACCCAATGGATTCACCGGGGTCGCCTTGGCCTGTACCTCATTGCCATGCGCGATGACCAAGATGCGGCTGAAAGCATGGGGGTTGAACCTGTTCGAATCAAACTGATCATCACCATGATCAGCGCCGCGCTCACGTCGGTGGGCGGTTTCTTCTACGCTCAGTACATTTTGTTCCTTGATCCACCCAGCGTTTTTTCGATCAATATTTCTGTGCAGATTGCCTTGTTCAGTTTGATTGGTGGTTTGGGCACGCCCTTCGGTCCCATCGTAGGCTCTCTGATCATGACACCTTTAGATGGTGCGCTCAGTGCATTTTTGGGAGGTGGGCCCCGATTGCTGATTTATGGCGGGGTGCTGCTGGCTGTTGTCTTAGTGGCACCGCAAGGCGTGGTGGGAACTTACACTGCGTGGCGAAAAAAATGACAGCCACCTCCTTTTCTCCCGTCAACAAGGACGGCGCCGTGCCGCTCATGCAAATCGACAATTTGGTGCGTCGTTTCGGCGGCCTGGTTGCCGTCAACCAGGTCTCGTTCGACGTTCACTCCGGCGAAATCGTGGGTTTGATTGGTCCAAATGGCGCAGGCAAGACCACCCTCTTCAACATCATCAGCGGCCACCTCAAAGCAGATTCGGGGCGCTTATTTTTTGACGGGCAGGACATCACCAATGCACGTGCTGCCAAATGCGCACGTGTTGGCATTGGGCGAACTTTTCAGATCGTCAAACCGCTCACCACACTCACGGTTCATGAGAATGTCATGGTCGGTGCACTGCTCAACAATTCACTCAAAGTGGCAAGGGAAAAGGCTGCTCACATCGTTGAACGCGTGGGAATGAGCGACCTCATGCACCGCCTTTCAGGCAGTCTGACCTTGGAGTCTCGAAAGCGTTTGGAACTGGCACGGGCACTGTCTGTTGAACCCAAAATCATCTTGCTGGATGAAATTTTGGCGGGTCTGAATGCGTCAGAGGTTGAGGAGAGCATTCACCTCATCCGCAACTTTGCGCAAGAAGACAAACTGGCGGTGATCATGATCGAACACAATCTTCACGCTGTGATGTCTTTGGCTCAAAAAATTGTTGTACTCGACTATGGGGTCAAGATCGCTCAGGATGTTCCAGAGGTGATCGTGCGCGATCCCAAAGTGGTCGCCGCTTATCTTGGAAGTGACGACTGATGAGCCTCGAAATTAAAAATCTGACAGCAGGTTATGGTGACATTGTGGTCCTGAGGGACGTCAGTTTCACGGTGCCACCAGACCAAATCGTGTCACTTCTTGGCGCAAACGGTGCGGGCAAGACCACCTCACTGAACGCCATTTGCGGCTTGCTGGCCGATGTGAAATCAGGCAGCATTTCGCTTGATGGCACAGACCTTCGCGCCATTGCACCACACGAGCGTGTCGAAGCGGGCCTGTCTCAGGTCCCCCAAGGACGCCATTTGTTTCCATTCATGAGCGTGCGCGAGAATTTAGAAATGGGCGCGTACGCCCAACGCAGCCATGCTAAGTTTGCTCAAAATTTAGACTGGGTTTTGAGTATTTTCCCTAAAGTGAAAGAGCGTTTGTCCCAGAGCGCAGGATCCCTTTCTGGGGGCGAACAACAAATGTGCGCCATTGCGCGGGGCCTGATGTCTCAGCCTAAATACCTGCTTCTCGATGAGCCCTCACTTGGTTTAGCCCCGATTGTGGTGAGACAAGTCATGTCCGTTATTAAAACCATCGCTGAACGGGGTATCGGTGTGTTGCTGGTTGAACAAAATGTCGCCCAAGCGCTCAAGTTGGCAAAATACGCCTATGTCCTTGAACACGCCCAAATTGCATTGGAAGGAAATGCAGAAGATCTTGCAGGAGATGACCGTATCCGCAAGGCCTATCTGGGGCTCTGACACGCATGCTTTGTAAGTGCTAAGTTAATTGAGGAGATCAGTTTGGATTTACGTTTGTCTGGAAAAATTGCACTGGTCACTGGCGCCAGTGTCGGCCTTGGGCGCGAAATTGCAATCCGCTTGGCCAATGAGGGTTGTCAACTGATTATCTTGGCTCGGCGTGAAGCCTTGCTCAACGAACTGGCCTCTGAAATAGAGGCCAGTGGACGACTGCGTCCGCTGGTGGTGTCTTGCGACATCACCGACCGTCAAGCGCCTCAGAAGGTCTTGGCGCAGGTTCTTGCACACCATGGACATGTCGATATCCTCATCAACAACGCGGGGGGTTCAAGACCCTTTGATGGTTTGGGCACGCTGGCGCAATGGGAAGACGCCATGTACTTGAATTTTCATGCGGCGCGCGAATTGGCCCATGTGTTTCTTGAGGGTATGAAAGAGCGCGGTTTCGGTCGAATTGTGAACATAACCGGGGGTGATGAGCCCGTGGCCATGAACGGTGGGGTGCCGCCCAACGGGGCTACGCACATTTGGGCCAAAGCTTTGTCGCGTGTGGTCGGGCAACACGGCATCACGGTCAATAGCATTGCGCCAGGGCGCATTCACTCCGAGCAGATAGACAAGAAATTGCTTCCTACGCCAGAGGCTCAGGAAAAGTGGGTGGCGGCCAATTGTCCTGCAGGCTACATTGGTGAACCTGATGACTTGGCGGTCATGGTGGCATTCTTTGCTTCACCGCTTTCTCGTTACATCACTGGGCAGGTGATCTACGTCGATGGTGGAGCGCGGCACGCATCGCACTAGGCCCATTTAAAGACAAAGTTTCAAATTCACAAGGTACAAATTGAGCACCACTGGACCTCTTTCAGGTATCCGCGTCATCGATCTCAGCGCCTACATTGCTGCCCCCTATGGTTGCACCTTGTTGGCTGATCAAGGTGCTGAGGTCATCAAAGTGGAGCCGCCGACGGGCGATAACCTGCGATCCTATCCTTCTACCCTAAAGGCTGAAGGTCGCGCCTTTCTGGGCGTGAACCGCGGTAAGTCGTCGATTGTGTTGAACTTGAAGGTGCCTGCTGCACGCGATGTACTTTTGCGTTTGCTAAGTGATGCCGATGTGCTTGTGCATAATTTTCGCCCTGGTGTGGCTGAGCGTCTCGGTATCGGTTTTGAAGCAATCAGGGCATTGAACGAGCGGCTTATTTATTGCGCTGTCAGTGGTTATGGCGAGACTGGGCCCTTGAGCAAAAAAGCCGGTTACGACCAGGTGCTTCAAACGATGTCTGGCATTTGTACTTTGCAAGGCTCTAAGGAAAATCCAAAAATTGTCTATGGCTCCGTTGTGGACTACTACGCTGCGGCATTGTTGGCAGGGGGCGTGAGTTCTTCGCTTTACCAACGCGAACAAACTGGGAAAGGCCAGTTTGTTGGCATCTCCTTGCTGCGCAGTGCGCTTGCCATGCAGTCGGCCCGTTTTATTTGGGCCGCTGATGAACCCAGAGACGTCTATCGCGACATGCGTTCTGGGGGTATCACTGGCTTGTACGGCACCGCTGAAGGCAGCTTGTACATCTCTGCCAACACCCCGCATTTTTGGACGGCACTGTGTGAGTTGATTGATTTAACCGAGCTGGCCACCAACCCGCGATACGCAACGGTGAGACTTCGCGCGGAGCATTCTGATGAACTGATCCCAAAGATGACACAGGCACTTCAAGTCCACACCGCGCTTGAATGGGAGAAAATTTTTGGCGACCGTGTACCCTGTGCGGTAGCGCTTGAAATTGAAGACATGTTTGACCATCCTCAGGTCTTGGCTGAGAACATGGTTGCGACCTTCAAACATCCAAGCGTTGGAAGCTATCGCGGTTTGTCTCGGGCCATCAAGTTTGGCCATGGCGAGCAGGTAGCCTTGCGCGCTGCGCCAACCTTTGGTGAAAATTCAAATGAAATATTGACCGGCCTTGGCTACACATTGGAAGATATCCAGGCCCTGCGCACCGCAGGCGCCACCAGCTGATTCGCATTCCAGGCCATCTACTGAAAGGCAGCGTATGAAAATTTGGGACTCTTTTTTGACACCGGCCGACCATGCCGTGGTCACGCGTGGTCGTTTTGGCAGGCGCATGGGATTTGGCTTGCGTGCTGCTGTGGTAGTCATCGATGCGCAAAAGTACATGGTGGGCGAGGCTGGCGCCGATGAGAAATGGCCATCGAGTTGTGGCGATACAGGTCGAAAGGCAGTTGGCGAAATTGCCCGCATTGTCGAGGCCGCACAAGCTGCCAAGGTGCCTTGCTTTTTCAGCCTGTTTGAGCTTGACGCTAAGGGAAGTGACATCGGTGTTTATGCGCGCAAACGAGATTTGCTTGAAAGTGACCACTGGTGCCTTGCAGGATCGACCGGCGCACAAATGGTTTCAGAACTCAAACCAGGTGAGCAAGACATTGTTTTTGTGAAAAAGAAGCCCAGCGGTTTTCATGGCACCCCTTTGCTTGGGTATTTGCTCGATCGGCAAATAGACACCGTCATCATTGTTGGCGGCGCCACCAGCAATTGCATTCGGGCCACCGTCTTTGACGCTTCTTCCTACAACCTCCGAGCCATTGTCGTGCAAGAGGCTGTGTTTGACAGAATTCCTATTTCTCACGCCATCTCTTTGTTCGACATGGACCGGCAGTTTGCCGATGTCGTGACAGTGCAAGAAGCGCTCAAGTACCTAGGCGATGTGAAAGCCGGTACAGTCACTGCATGAGATCCAAACTCTTTGTTCCCGCCTCTCGGCCGGAGTTGTTCAGCAAGGCCATGGCAAGTGCAGCCGATGCGCTTTCTTTCGACCTGGAAGATGCCGTGGCCATTGAAAGCAAAGGCATGGCCCGCGTTGCGCTGGAAAATTTTCTACGGGGTGATTCAGCCGACCCCATTTTGGCGCGCGCCTCACAGACTCAGCAAATTTTGATTGTGCGTGTGAATGCGTTGGACACAGCTCATTTTGATGCAGATTTGAATGCCACAATTTGGCCCTCTCTGCATCTCATCAACCTGCCCATGGTGGAGTCACCGCAGGCGGTGTGCTTGGCCGCTGAAAAGATTGCCAAATTAGCGAAAGAGCGAGGCATCAAAAAGCCCGTGGGCATCCTGGCGAATATTGAGTCTCCGCGCGGCCTCAGGATGGCGGCAGAAATTGCCTTGTCTCATCCCAGTGTGGTGGGCTTGCAAATTGGCTATGGCGACCTCTTTGCGCCCTTGGGCATTTTATCGGGCGAGCCTTCTGCGACTCAGTTCGTTCGAAATGCGGTTCGGATGGCGGCTGGAGAAGCCGGTATTGCCGCCTATGACGGTGCCTATGTGAACTTCCAAGACAGCGAAGGTTTCAGGCTTGATTCAATGGCCGCGCGGCAATTGGGTTTTGCAGGTCGCAGTTGTATTCACCCCTCTCAGATTGAAGTGATGAACGAAGTTTTCGTGCCGACCAAAGCCGAGTTGGCGCACGCCATGAAAGTTGTGCAAGCTGCCGAGATCAATTTGGGTGCGGGAGTTGGTGCGTTTGCCGTTGATGGGCGCTTGGTCGATGGCCCCTTCATCACGGAGGCAAAAAATTTGCTGGCTCTTGCGACACGATTGGGCTTGAAACCCTGATCGATGGTCCACAGCAGTCATCCTGACATTAGCTACTTACGGTGAACCTATGACCTCCTTGTGGACCCCTTCCCGCGATTTCATTGGCTATGGACCCACCCCTCCTCAGCCACATTGGCCTGGTGGCGCACGGCTTGCGTTGCAGATCGTGATCAATTACGAAGAAGGTTCTGAGTACAACATCCTAGATGGCGATGGTCGAACAGAATTGGGCTTGGCCGAGGCACCGGGTGGTCGGGTTCCCTCTGGCCAGCGGGACATGGCTTTTGAAAGCATGTACGAATACGGCAGCCGCGTGGGCATCTGGCGCCTGATGCAAGTGCTGCGTGAGTTTGAGGCCCCCACCACCATTTTCGGCTGTGCACTGGCCCTTGAAAGAAATCCGAAAGTCGCCGAAGCCATTGCCCATGCAGGTTTTGATGTCTGCTGCCATGGCTACCGATGGGAGGAACAGTTCAAGCTGTCGGTCGACGAAGAAAAAGAGCGCATGGGCCTGGCCATCGAGTCGCTGCTGCGGTCAACAGGGGCGCGTCCTGTTGGTTGGTACTGTCGCTACGGAGCAAGCGAAAACACACGGCGATTGTTGGTGGAAGAAGGTGGTTTCCTTTACGACTCTGATGCCTACAACGATGAATTACCTTATTGGGTTGAGGTGTCAGGCCAGCCGCACCTGATTGTTCCCTACACCATGGACGCTAACGATGGAAAGTTTGCCGCGCCAGGAGGTTTTTCAACGCCCTTTGACTTCGAAAACTATCTGACCGCCACGTTTGATCGACTCTATGCGGAAGGTGAAACATCTCCTAAATTGATGTCCATCGGCTTGCATGCCCGCATCACGGGACGCCCTGCGCGAGCACATGCACTCGCCGGCTTTCTCGCGCATGTTCGTCGGCACGACAAGGTTTGGCTGTGCCGTCGGCAAGATGTGGCCCAGCACTGGCGAACTGTTCACCCTTTTCAAGCATGAACAGGTCTATACCCGAGCCTATTCCCTACTCCCTGATGAAGAAGATCAGGCAAGGCGTGATCACCGGTCGCTACGGACCGGGCAGTCCATTGCGTGAGCAACAGCTTGAAGCGGAATATGGCACCAGCCGAGGCCCATTGCGGGAAGCCCTGCGCTTGTTGCAACTTCGCGGCTTGGTAACGCACGTGCCCCGCCGTGGCTTTCGGGTCAGGGAGTACTCAGCAGAACTGATTAAGCAGATCTACCGATTGCGTGCAGTACTTGAACGGCATGCAGTGGAGTCCCTGTCGGGTAAGTCTCTTGACAGTCTGGTTGATGCACTTGGTCTGATCAACCGCAGCATGGAGGGCCACTTCAAGTCACGCAATATCGAAGCCTATCTGGAGTCAAATATTGCATTTCATAATGCCATCATGGAGACGGCAGACAATGAGCCCCTTCGAAAAGTGATCGAGCCTCTCAATGAAATGGCACAACCAGTTCGGTACATGCTGCTCACCCAACGTTTTGAAAGTAGCACTGCGATTGACGAGCATGAAAAAATCATGGCTTTGTTGTCTCAAGGTGACATCACGGGTGCAGCGCAGTTCATCGAAACGCATGTGCTCAACAACATCGAAGCGGCAGCGCAGCTCTTCTGAGCTTAAACAGCCAGCAACTCGCGCGGCAAACTCATGATGAAGTCATTCAGCGTTTTGGAGTCGCGCCCAGGGCGCATGTGGTCCGTCATGCACGAAGAAGCAGCCTCAGCATCCCGTTTTTCCAAGGCATTTACAATTTTTTCATGCTGATCGTATGAGGATTTGATGCGCCCCAAAGCCCCAAACGCATGACGGCGATAGACCCCTGTGCGCGAGCGTATGCGCAACACTTCTTGACGTAAAAAAGGATTTCGTGCAGCTTCGTAAATGATTTCGTGGAACTTCAAGTTGGCTTCTTGCCAACCGTCCATGTCTTCTTTGTCGGCAATTTTTTTGCTACTGCGGTGCAACTTCATCAAAGCCTTGGTGTCGTCGTTGGTCATGCGTTCACAGGCCAGCCGCACAGCAATGCCCTCAAGCTCGGCCAGCAGTTCCCACAAGGAAAGCAGTTGTTGCAAGTTCATTTTGGCCACCATGGAGCCGCCTCGGGGCGTGCTGCTCAAAATGCCTTGTGCTTGAAGTTGAATCAAGGCTTCTCGAACTGGCGTGCGCGAAACTTTGTAATGGTGTGCCAAGGCCACATCGTCTATGGCATCACCCGGCAACAGCTCGCCTGATGAGATGGCAGATTCAATGCGCAATCTGATTTGGTCACTGACTTTCATCATATCCCTCAGAAAAAGTAAGTATTTTTTTGACCCGAAAAATATAAATATCGGTTATAAATATACACAATATAAATAAAAACATTTTAAGCACAACCTCATGCCAACCGAATTTGAGCTTCATTCTGTGTTCATTGCACTGGCCAAGAACGCCTTTGCTGAACAAGCTTATGAGCCTACTGAAGCCATCCTGATGGCAGCAGCCAAAAATTTGGCACGTCTCCAAACGCCGGCAAGCCCTTTCGCCCATCTGAAACCAGATGGGAACTTTGACGACCTGCTGAAAAGCTTCGCCCATGTTTGAACTGCCTGCGCGAATGACTCAACTGCAAGCCAACATCCGGGCGGGACATGTATCCGTCCAAGACGCCTTGTTGGCTCAGGTTCATCGAGGTCGAAGTTTGAATGCCAAGTTTCCTTGTGTGGTTGAAGAGCTGTCACTTTCTCCACCCCTAGACGGCCCGTTGTCAGGCATTGCCTTGGCACACAAAGATATCTTTCAACTCACTGACCGTGAGCCTGGCTGCGGCATCGGCATGGGCCTCGCTCAAAAGGGTATTGGCCCAGCAAAAGCAAATTTATCTTTGCAACAAGCAGGTGCCAATCAATGGGCCACCCTTGTGATGGCGCCTCATGCTTGTGGCGCCACATCTCAAAATAAGCACTTTGCCCGCTGTATCAATCCAACGGATGCAGATGCTGCGGTGGGCGGCTCATCCAGCGGATCTGCTGTGGCCGTGGCTGCAGGGATGAGCTACGCGGCCTTGGGCACAGACACCGCAGGCTCAGTTCGCATACCCGCAGCAACTTGCGGCTTGATGGGGCTCAAAACCACGCACGGTGCGGTCAGCACTCAGGGTTGTGCGCCCTTGGCACCTTCACTCGACAGCGTGGGTATTTTGAGCCGTTTTCCACAAGACGCCCGGGAAATATGGGCCGCTTTGTGCCCCCAACTGCCCCGTCAGCTTGCCAAGCAGTCCATCAATTGCCAACTTTGGTTGCCCGAAAAAGGTGTTGCCCTTTCGGTTGCCCTGGCCATTCGCACTTGGATCTCGCAGTTAGATGCCCATGTCAGTGACATCCACATGGCCGAGTCGTTTGATGTACTCAACAGGCATGCCCAACGCGTGTTGTTTTATGAGACTGCTCAAACCCACCATGCTTCTTTGAAACTAGGCTCTGCCGAACCTGGTGTTCAAGCTATCGGACTGATGGGCTTGGGTCTTCCGCAGCGTTGGTACGAAGAGTCCATGCACTCTCGACCATTCCTTCTACAAGACTTTGTCAACCAACATTTCAGCGATGCTGATTTCTTAATTGTGCCCTCACTTGCAGACCCTGTGCCCGATTGGCAAACCGTGGAAATCGGGCACCCCTCTTTTGATCGTGCAGCCTTGTTTGCCATGCACCGCTTCATGGGTTTTGTGAATTACCTGGGCTTGCCATCTCTTAACCTGCCGATTGGCCGTGATGCGCGTGGACGCGCCATTTGCGTGCAAGTCTTGGCCAAACCTTTTGCCGAGCATCAGTTGCTTAATTTTGCCGAGCAATCTCCATTTACTTTTTGGAACCTCTGAACACATGCCAAAAATTCAAGCTTCCAGCGCCCTCTCTCGATTCAAAGTCATTGACCTGTCGCGGGTGCGCGCGGGTCCCAATTGCGTGCGCATCCTGACCGACTTTGGTGCGGATGTCATTCGTGTCGAACCCCCGCCTGGGGTCGATCCCAATGAGGCTATGTTTGCAGCGAATCGCAAGGGTGGAGACTTTCAAAACATCAACCGCAACAAGCGGTCGATGACCCTTAACCTCAAAAAACCGGGCGCCATCGATGTACTGATGCGCTTAGTGGCCAAGGCGGATGTGGTGGTGGAGAACTGGCGGCCCGACGTCAAAAACAAACTGGGCCTCGATTACGAATCTTTGGCCAAGGTCAACCCGCGCATCATTTTGGCCAGCATCTCTGGGTTTGGCCAAGATGGGCCCTACGCTTGGCGACCCGGCTTTGATCAAATTATTCAAGGCATGGGCGGCTTGATGAGTGTCACGGGTGAGCCCGAGCACGGCCCCATTCGCGCCGGCTTGGCGGTGGCCGATTTAAGTGCGGGCTTGTACTGCGCACTGGGCATCTTGGTGGCCCTGTTGGAGCGCGAAGTCTCTGGTCAAGGCCAATGGGTGCACAGTTCTTTGTTGCATTCGCAAATTGCCATGATGGATTTCCAAATGGCGCGCTACCTCAATGACGACGATATCCCGGTCCAAGTGGGCAACAACCACCCCACCAGCTCACCCATGGGCTTGTTTGATGCCAATGACGGCTGTTTTAACCTGGGTGCTTCAGGCGAGGGCAACTGGAAACGATTTTGCGATGTGCTGAACAAGCCAGACTGGTATGCCGACCCCGAGTTTCAAACTGAACCCTTGCGTGTCAAACATCGCAGTCGCTTAAATGCACAGATTGCGATAGAGTTCAAGAAGAACACCGTCAAGCATTGGGTTGATTTACTGAACGAAGTGGGCGTCCCTGCGGGGCCGGTCTATTCAGTTCCTGAGGTCTTTGAAGATGAACAAGTGAAGCATTTGAAAGTCACAGAAACCTTGATGACAAACTTTGGCAAAGAAATTGCATACATTACACAACCCGTGGTTTTGGAGCGAACGCCGTCACAAGTGGTAGCGCCCGCACCAGGATGGGGCGAGCATACCGATGAAGTGCTCCGAGAAGCAGGCTATTCGGAATCTGAGATTCAACAATTTCACACACAAGAGGTGGTTTGAAGATGGGTGTTATTCATGTCACGCACGAGAAACACGTCAGTGTGGTCACGATCGACGACGCTGAGCGTTACAACGCCATGAGTTTGTCGATGTGGACAGATCTCAAACAAGCTTTCGAAAAAATCGAAAGCGATACTCAAGTTCGTGCCGTGATTCTTCGCGGCGCTGGCGAGAAAGCTTTTGTTTCAGGCGCCAACATCAGTGAGTTTGAAACTCAACGAAATTCTGAAGCCTCGGTGGCGCATTACAACCAAAGCGTTGCGCAAGCTCAAGAGGCCATCACACGTTGCAGAGTGCCAGTGATTGCAGCCATCAGCGGAATTTGCTATGGCGGCGGTTTGGGCCTCGCTTTAAGTTGTGATTTGCGCTACGCAAGCCCCGCCTCTAAGTTTCGCATGCCTGCGGCGCGTTTAGGTCTGGGTTATGGCTACCGAGGTATGAAAAGCATTGTGCAAAACCTCGGACCCACAGCAGCAGCTGAGGCTTTCTACACTGCAAAAATTTACACCGCCTCTGAGGCTGCGCACATCGGTATCGTCAACGCTGTTCACGAAAATATTTTTGAGTACTGCGCTGAGGTGGCGCTTCAAATTTCACAAAATGCCCCTTTGACAGTTCAGGCTGCCAAGCAAGCCATGCTTTGCATCGCAGAGGGCGACACAACTCAAATTGCGCGCATCGATCAGGCCATTGATACGTGTTTTAAAAGCAGCGACTATGCCGAGGGCCGAAAGGCTTTTGCAGAGAAGAGGCTCCCCAAGTTTACCGGCCATTGAATTTCAAACCACCCATGGAGAAGAAGATGAAGTCTTTAAGAACCCTGCTTTCGATTGTGTTAACACTGGCTGCAACAGCGGCCTTGGCGGTGGGGCCTTCCCCGGCGCCCATGAAACAAAAAGAAGTGCTCACCGTAGGCTATGTCAAGGTGGGCCACCTTTCGCCCATGCTGATGCTCGAAGAAGAGTTGAAAAAGCTCAACATCGAAGTCAAACGCGCTGAATTTGTTCGCTATGCCGATGCCCGTACAGCTTTGTTGTCTGGCTCTGTGGATGTGTCTGCGGTGGGCCCTGGCGACTTGGCCATTGTGGCTGCTCAAGGCAGCAAAAACCTGGTTGGCTTGACCGGTGTTGGCAGTTCTTCCAAATTTTTAGTCGTTCGCAAGGGCGTGAAGATTGACGATTGGGCTGATATCAATGGCAAAAAAATTGCCATTGCACCTGGTTCTGCCGTTTGGTTTCAGTGGGCCATGACCCTCATTGAGAAAAATATCCCCTACACCGCTTTCTCACCTGTGAATGTTCAGGGTGGTGGCACAGCCTTTGTTCAAGCCATGAAGCGCGGCGACATCGATGCCATGGTGCTGTGGGAGCCCTTTGAATCACAAGCTGTTGCCGAGGGTGATGCCTACTTTGCAACCAAACTCGACTACAGTCAGTCGCGTTCTGTGGGCGCTGAGTTGGGCATGCTGGCCGCTTCACGCGAAGCCATGACCACTAAAAAAGAGTTGGTGCAACGTTTCTTGTGGGCTTACCTCAAAGTAGAAGAGCAAATGGCCAAGAACAATGACATGTTTGCCGATGCTTATTCCAAGTACACAGGCTTGCCTATGAACGTGACCAAAGAGTCTGCCAAGATTATCAAATTGGGTGGCGTGTTGACCAAAGAGCAAGTCAGTCGTTTGGCAGAAGCCGCTTTCAAACAAGGCATTGTGCAAAAAGATGTGACCAAAGAAGCTGCCGACTTGTATGACGACAGCATGGCCAAAGAAATCAAGAAGTAATCGCAGGACGACACCATGAAGACGACGGTACATTTCAAGCAACTGATGCTCGGATTGGTGATTCCAACCGTCGTCGTCGTCTTGTGGCAAGTGATGGGCAGCATGCCCGACATGGCCGGCATCTTGCCCACACCCCTGAAGGTTCTCGAAGGTTGGCACAGCTGGATTTTTGCCAAACCAGGCTTGGGACTTAACCCCTACCTGGGCACTTGGTTGGCCAATGTGGAGTACTCCTCCATGCGAGTCGCCCAAGGTTTTACGCTGGCTGCGCTCGTTGGCGTGCCCCTAGGCTTATTGATTGGTTGGAGTAAATTCATCTCACAGATGTTCGACCCCATGATTCAAAGCCTGCGTCCGATTCCCATCACCGCGTGGTTGCCTTTTTCCATTGCAGTCTTTGGCATTCGCGATATTGGCTCCATTTTCTTAATTTTTCTGGGTGGCTTTTACGCCATCGTGGTCAACACCACCCAAGGGGCTCGCGATGTTGACCGCAACTTAGTGCGCGCCGCCTTGATGATGGGCGCCAGTCGCACGCAACTGCTCCTTCGCGTTGTGTTGCCTGCTGCCATGCCATCCATCTTTACAGGCCTGCGCATTGGTTTGGGTATTTCCTGGACAGCGGTCATCGTCTCTGAGATGGTGGCTGTGAAATCGGGCTTAGGCTATGTTTTGTGGGACGCCTACTATGTGGGTCGCATGGACATTGTGCTGGCAGACATGGTGTCTATTGGTGCCATGGGTTACATCAGCGATCGCATCATCGTTTTCATCGAACGCAAGATGCTGGTTTGGCGAATTTTGCAAAGTCACTGAAATTTTTATGTCAAACATCTTTGTTCAAGACCTTTGTAAAACCTATCCCGGCCAGCCTCCGGTCATGGCACTCGACCGGATTGACCTCGAAGTACCGCCTGGGGAATTTGTGGCCTTGCTGGGCCCTTCTGGCTGTGGCAAGTCCACTCTGCTCAATCTGATTGCAGGGTTTGAGTCACCCAGCTCCGGCGTCTTGCGGGTTAACCAACAAGCAGTGCATGCGCCGGGGCCAGACCGTGGCGTGGTGTTTCAAGAAGCGGCTTTATTCCCTTGGTTAACCGTTTGGGAAAACGTCGTCTTTGGCCCCAAAGTTCAAGGCTTGCCCAAAGCCGAATACGAGGAGCGCGCCAACGAGATGATCAGCATTGTGGGTTTGCAGGACTTCAAAAAACACCTGCCAGTGCAGCTTTCAGGCGGTATGCGCCAGCGTGTGGGCATTGCACGCATTTTGACTTTAGGCTCACGTGTGTTGCTGATGGACGAGCCCTTTGGTGCACTCGATGCGCAAACCCGACTCACGATGCAAGAGCTATTGTTGTCGGTCTGGCAAAAACTCAAGCCGACCATCATTTTTGTGACGCATGACATCGATGAAGCCATTTTTTTGTCCAACACCATTTACGTCATGTCAGCCCGACCTGGCCGTATCCAATCCAAACTTGTGGTGCCTTTAGCACGCCCACGCACCGTGGCTGATACCGCGAGCGAGGCCTTCAGTGCCATGAAGCTCGAGATCCTTAACCTCATTCGACACACGCATGGCTAATCCACGTATTCCCTATCGCTTTTCTGATGAAGGTCCCCAACTGGTTGCCCCCAAAGAAGGGGCCATCTTGGTCCACTTGGTGGTCAATGTTGAGCACTGGCAATTTGAAGCCAGCATGCCGCGCACCATCATCACACCCCCTCACGGGAAAGAAACTGTCCCTGATGTGCCTAACTTTAGCTGGGCCGATTACGGCATGCGTGCTGGCTTGCCCCGCCTCATTGACGCCATCAGCAGCCGAGGTTTACCTGCCTCCACCAGCTTCAATGCGGGCGTGATTCAAGCTTATCCGCGCGCTGCTGAAGCCATGCACAAAGCGGGTTGGGAATTCATTGGCCACGGCGTTCATCAAAAGGCACTGAACCATACAGATGGCGAAGAATCTCTGATTGCCACCAGCCTCGACATGATTGAGGCCTTTACTGGCAAACGTCCCAAGGGCTGGCTCAGCCCGGGCCTTCGCGAATCGCACGACACCCCCGACATCTTGAAAAAACAAGGCATCGAATATGTTTTTGATTGGGTGGTAGACGACGTACCGCACTGGATGAGGACCCAGCATGGCCCTCTCATGGCATTGCCCTATAACTTGGAAGTCAATGACTCCATCATCTACGCTGTCGAAAAACACGCCTCCAATGAAATGTTTCAACGACTGTCCAACACACTGAGTTTGTTCAGGCGTGAATGCTTGAAGCAGCCCCGCGTGCTGTCTTTAGGTTTACACCCCCATTTGATTGGCGTTCCGCACCGCTTTGAAAGCTTTGAAAAAATGTTGGACTTGCTCATGAGCACGCCTGAGGTTTGTTTCATGACAGGCGAAAAAATGTCGCAGTGGTATTCGTCTCAAGTCCCTGCGCCTTCCAATTGATTC
>CANJOS010000039.1 GCA_947476015.1 Comamonadaceae bacterium
AGCACCTCAAGTGCATGGAAGTTTTGGCAGCCTCTGGAGCGGCCTGGGCTATCGGCATCCCAACCGATTTAATCCGTGCTGGCATTAAGAGCTTCGGTCAAAGCCCTGGTTCACATTGAAGCCATCGCCGCGTCGTCATTCAAATTAAGTCTGCAACAGACCTTTCTATCAGGATCACTGTTCCATGGAAGTTTCAAGAATTCGAGCTTTGCGGGGGCCCAATTTATGGAGCCGTCAAACCAGCATTGAAGCCATCGTAGGATGCGATCCCGAAGAATGTGAAATGATGCCTGGCAATGAGTTCGAAAAGAAGTTGCGCCGTATTTTTCCATCGGTGGGACCGCTTGAAGGGTCCCGCCCCGGTCAACCCCCCAGCATGGCACATGCACTTGAAAAAATTACGCTGGGACTACAAAACCAGGCCGGATGCCCCGTCACTTTCAGTCGTACAACGGCCACACAAGACGAAGGCGTTTACCAAGTGGCCGTTCAATACACCGAAGAAGCTGTAGGTCGCTTGGCCTTAAGTTGGGCTGATAAACTTTGCCTCGCTGTCAAAACAAACACTCCCTTTGATTTGAGTCAGGCACTCAAAGAATTGCGAGATCTTGATGAGGATCAGCGTTTAGGCCCCTCAACCGGTTCCATTGTCGATGCCGCTGTATTGCGGGGCATTCCCTACCGCAGGCTCACAGAAGGCAGCATGGTTCAGTTTGGATGGGGCTCCAAACAGCGGCGCATACAAGCTGCAGAAACAGACACGACAAGTGCCATTGCAGAATCAATTGCACAAGACAAAGACCTCACCAAGTCTCTGCTCCTGGCAGCGGGTGTCCCTGTCCCCATCGGGCGGCCTGCCAAAGACACAGAGGACGCTTGGCAAATTGCGCTCAGCATTGGTTTGCCTGTGGTTTTGAAACCTGTCGATGGCAACCAAGGCAAAGGTGTCACCGTGAACATCACAGAACGTGAACTTTTCAACCAAGCCTACGCAACCGCAGCCCGTTATGGCGAAGTGTTGGTCGAGAAATTTTTACCTGGAAGCGATTACCGCCTCTTGGTGGTTGGCAACAAATTGGTTGCCGCTGCTAGAAGGGAGCCACCCCTGGTGGTTGGCGACGGCGTACTGACGGTTCGAGAATTGGTTGAAAAGGTCAATCTCGATCCGCGCCGAGGTGATGGACACTCTACCTCGCTCACCAAAATCAAATTTGATGACATTGCCATCGGCCGCTTGAAGTTGCAAGACCTCGAGCCTAACTCAGTCCCCGAAAAAGGTCGTCGTGTTATTTTAAGGAACAATGCCAATTTATCGACTGGCGGCACTGCCACAGACGTTACTGACGATGTGCATGCTGAAGTAGCTGCCCGGGCAGTTGCTGCAGCGCAAATGGTGGGGGTTGACATCTGTGGCGTGGACGTGGTTTGTGAATCTGTTCTCAAACCTCTTGAAGAACAAAACGGTGGCATTGTTGAAGTCAACGCGGCCCCAGGCTTGCGCATGCACATCAGCCCGTCTTTCGGTAAAGGTCGAAACGTGGGCAAAGCAGTGATCGACGCCATGTTTACCAATGGGGAGAATGGTCGAATTCCCATCGTTGCCGTAACCGGTACCAATGGCAAGACCACCACCGTTCGCCTCACCGCACACCTTCTCAAAGCCCATCAACTTCGAGTCGGCATGACCAACACCGATGGCGTTTACGTCAATGGACGTCAAATTGACGAAGGCGATTGCAGCGGCCCTCGAAGTGCTCGAAATGTCTTGATGCACCCCGATGTGGATGCCGCGGTTTTTGAAACTGCACGGGGCGGCTTGTTGCGAGAAGGGCTGGCCTTCGATCGATGCCAAGTAGCCATTGTGACCAACATGGGTTCGGGCGATCACTTGGGTTTGAATTACATCACCACGCTAGAAGATCTCACAGTTTTAAAGCGCGTGGTTGTGCTGAATGTGGCACCTGATGGCATGGCCGTTTTAAATGCTGCCGATCCCAAAGTGGCCATGATGGCCAACATGTGTCCTGGCGATGTCACCTTTTTTGCACTCGACCCACACCATCCAGTTTTGGCAACCCATCGTGCTCAAGGCAAACGCGTGGTCTACACCCAGAACGGTCAGATCGTGGCGCAACAAGCTAAAAAATCCTTCCGCATTTCACTGGCCGAAGTTCCTCTCACACGTCAAGGTCAAATTGGCTTCCAAACTGAGAACGTCTTGGCGGCTGTGGCGGCTGCATGGGCTCTCAACATTCCTTGGGACACCATTGCACAAGGGTTGTCTACCTTCATCAGTGACATCCAAGGAGTTCCCGGTCGCTTCAATGTGTTTGATTACAAAGGCGCTACCTTGATTGCCGACTATGGTCACAATCCTGATGCCATTCAAGCCTTGGTCAACGCAGTTGACAACATGCCAGCCTCAAAACGTGTGGTGGTCATCAGCGGCGCCGGCGACAGACGTGATCAAGACATCCGAGACCAAACCCAAATTTTAGGTTCCGCATTTGACGAGGTCATCTTGTACCAAGATGCGTGCCAGCGCGGACGCAGTGACGGAGAAGTCGTTCAACTTCTTCGGGAAGGTCTTCAAGGCGCTTCACGCACCACCCACATTGAAGCCATACAAGGTGAGTTCAACGCCATCGACACCGCATTGGCGAGGCTATCAGAAGGCAGCCTCTGTTTGATTTTGATCGATCAAGTAGAAGCAGCTCTGGCCTATATCCATGGCAAAGTCAAAGAAAGTCAGGCACTTTCCCTTAGCTGAAAACCATCACAGCAGTGCAAGCCAGTACAAACGTACTGGTCCATTGCATGAGACGCTTCCAGCTAGGCACTTGGTTTTCAATGTGCCGATACAACTGCCAACCCAACGCAATTGAGAGCGCCAAAGAAAGCAGCAAGCCCAAGACATTCACAACAGTGTTTTCAGACCAAAAATTAAATACCAAAGCGCTGACAGCGATGCTCACGCCAAAGTGAGTCAGGAAAATACCATAGGACGCACTGGACAGTATTTGTATCCATCTCGCTTTAAGTCTTGGAATTTTCTGGCAATTGGTGGCCTCATAGAAAGCCAAGAGCATGGCAGTCACCAATGCAACAAATAACCTGATTCTGGGCTCATAGGCCATCGCCAAAGCGCCTGTGAAAAAGATCAAAAGACCCAAGGACTGATGACTGATTTTGAAATCAGCATAGCGCCAGCAACCGACACACAAGCCCAGGCCGTAAGCGCAGAAAAAATAGCTGCCCCAAATTTCACCGAGTGGATTTAAGTTCCAAATAAACAAGGAACCCAATGTGAGCAGCAACCAAAAAAACATGGCTTTGCGAACGACAGAACCCCTGCCTGAAATTCCTTGCCACCGATGCGCCACCCAGGCACAGCCCAAGGCCAAGGCAAACAATTGAAAGTCAATGGCCACGTACCAAACGCCCGCAGAAAAAGCTTCAAGGTAGAGCACATCTTGAAGCAGCAAGACATGTGCGACAACTTGCAGCGCTGTGGGTGCTGCCGACAAAGATGAATGATCAAAATAGGGCCGAATGATGGCGCTCACCAACACAGTGAAAGTCAGCGCTGCCAGCAATGGAATGACCAGTCGCTGATACCTTGCGAACAAACGAGGTAAAAATTGAAACTGCGCATGCGATAAAATTTTCACCCATGACTTGGCGTTCAAATAACCACCCACGACCAAGAAGACCTGTACAGCGAGCAAGCCATGCTCAAATAAAAAATCTTCGACTGCGGGTGCCAATTCATAGGCGATGTCTGACATCGGGCTGTAAACGGCAAGATGATGCAAGACGATCAACAGGCACGCAAGTGCCTTGAAGAGATCGATGACCTCTGATCTCTCAGATTTCACCGAGAAGATCTCTGAGCTTAAAGTGCCAAGCGAGCGCGAGCTGCAGCATATTCTTCCTTTAATTTCGCCACCCGCTGTGCTGTGCTCACCACGTTGGTGACAGCACCAATGCCTTGACCGCAACCCCAAATGTCTTTCCAAGCTTTCTTGGCATCGCCTCCAAAATTCATTTTGGAAGGATCAGAGACAGGCAGATTTTGCGGGTCCAACCCGGCGGCCTTGATGGAGGGCGCTAAATAATTACCATGCACGCCCGTGAACAAATTAGTGTAGACAATGTCATCTGAATTTGAATCAACGATGGCTTGTTTGTAGGCATCTGAAGCCCTTGCTTCAAGTGTTGCAATGAAAGCAGAGCCAATGTAGGCAAAGTCTGCACCCATGGCCTGCGCTGCCAAGACGGCATCACCACTGGCAATCGATCCAGACAGCGCAACAGGTCCATCAAACCATTGGCGAATTTCCTGAATCAAAGCAAACGGACTTTTTTCACCGGCGTGTCCGCCCGCACCCGCAGCCACTGCAATTAAACCATCCGCACCCTTTTCGATGGCTTTGTGGGCAAACTTGTTGTTGATGATGTCGTGCAACACCACCCCACCGTAGCTGTGTGCGGCTTGATTGATGTCTTCACGCGCCCCCAGGGAGGTGATGATGATCGGCACTTTGTATTTCACACAGAGTGCCATGTCATGCTCTAAACGGTCATTGCTTTTGTGAACAATTTGATTGATGGCAAAGGGGGCTGCAGGTTGATCAGGATGGGCTTTGTTGTAAGCTGCCAATGTTTCAGTGATTTCAATGAGCCACTCTTCCAATTGCTCTGCAGGACGCGCATTCAAGGCGGGCATGGAACCCACAACGCCGGCCTTGCACTGCTCAATCACCAGTTTGGGATTGCTGATGATGAACAAGGGCGAGGCAATGACCGGAAAAGGCAAATGAGCCAATGCAGCGGGTAGTTTGGACATGCGAGGTCTCCAGTCGGTCGGAAAAACAATAACAAGTGCTATTTAAAAAGCTTCTAAGGCAAGCTCCGTGACACACTTTGCGCCGTCCACAATGCTGTCACGCAAGCCAGGCGCACGACTGAGCAAATGGTCCGCATAAAAACGCGCCGTGGTGACTTTGGCATCCATGAAGGCCTTGTCGTGAGCTTGGGCACTTTGGGTGAGCGCAATCAACAGGGCGCGCCCCATTTGCCAACCAGCCATCAAGTTACCAGACAACATCAGGTAAGGCACGCTGCCAGCAAACACATCGTTGGGCAGTGCCTTGGAGTTGCCTGCCACAAAATTAACCACGTCAATGAAGGCCAAACGTGCTGCTTTCAAGCGGCGCCCTACAGCTTGTGCGTCAGCATGAGCGTGTGCCAGCAATTCGTTTTCGGTGACCTCAACTTGAGCGGCCAAAGCCTTGGCAGTTTGACCTCCATCCCGTGCTGTTTTACGCCCCACCAAGTCGTTGGCTTGAATGGCCGTTGTACCTTCATAAATGGTCAAAATTTTGGCGTCTCGATAGTATTGTGCGACACCCGTTTCTTCAATGAATCCCATGCCGCCATGCACTTGAATGCCAAGAGAGGTCACTTCCAAGCTCATCTCGGTGCTGTAGCCTTTGACCAGTGGCACCATGAATTCATAGAACAACGCGTTTTGTTTGCGTACATCAGCGTCAGGGTGATGATGGGCCGCATCATATGCAGCAGCAGCCACGGTCGCCAAGGCCCGGCAGCCCTCGGTACTGGCGCGCATGGTCATCAGCATGCGCTTCACATCCGGATGATGGATGATGGGCGCAGAGGTGTTCATACTGCCATCTACGGGACGACTTTGGACACGGTCCTTGGCATATTGCACAGCCTTTTGATATGAACGCTCTGCAATGGCAATGCCCTGCACACCCACTGCATACCGTGCAGCATTCATCATGATGAACATGTACTCGAGACCGCGGTTTTCTTCGCCCACCAGATAAGCCAATGCACCGCCCTGGTCGCCATACTGAAGCACGGCAGTGGGGCTGGCTTTGATGCCCATTTTGTGTTCGATGCTCACGCAGTGCACATCGTTGCGAGCACCCAGGGAGCCGTTAGCCTCCACCCTGAATTTCGGCACCACAAACAAGCTGATGCCTTTCACACCTTCTGGTGCACCTTGAACGCGGGCCAGCACCAGGTGCACGATGTTCTCAGCCATGTCGTGCTCACCATAGGTGATGTAAATTTTGGTGCCAAATATTTTGAAGGTGCCATCAGGCAAAGGCTCAGCACGGGTTCGCACCAAGGCCAGATCCGAGCCAGCTTGAGGCTCTGTCAAATTCATGGTCCCGGTCCATTCACCGGAAATTAATTTCCCCAAATAAATCTTCTTCAATTCGTCAGAGCCTGCTGTAAGCAAGGCTTCAATGGCGCCATCGGTGAGAAGTGGGCACAGCGCGAAACTCATGTTGGCAGAGTTGAGCATTTCACCGCAAGCAGCGCCAATGGTTTTGGGCAGGCCCTGCCCTCCAAAATCTGTGGGATGCTGCAATCCTTGCCACCCCCCTTCACCATATTGTTTGAAGGCTTCCTTGAACCCTGGCGTTGTTTTCACTTCCCCATTTGAGAAAGCCGAGGGATTGACATCACCATCCCAGTTCAATGGCGCAATCACATCCTGATTCAACTTGGCACACTCTGCCAGCACTGCTCGGGCAGTTTCCAAGCCAGCCTCCTCAAATCCAGGAAGCTGCGCCACTTGTTCAATTTGCGCCAAGTGCTCAATGTTAAAGAGCATGTCTTTCAGGGGTGCAACGTAACTCATCTCAATCTCCAAACAAAAGAAAGGCACCTCATTGGATGCCTTTCAAGCTCACATGCAATACAGTTCAATTCGCATCACAGCGATTTGACCAGTTCAGGGACTGCAACAAACAAATCAGCCTCCAAACCAAAATCAGCGACGCTGAAAATCGGTGCTTCAGGATCTTTGTTGATGGCCACAATGACCTTGCTGTCCTTCATGCCTGCCAGGTGCTGAATGGCACCTGAAATTCCGACGGCCACGTACAACTGAGGGGCCACAATTTTGCCGGTTTGACCTACTTGCCAATCGTTGGGGGCATAGCCGGCATCAACCGCAGCTCGGCTAGCACCCATGGCTGCACCCAGTTTGTCTGCCAAAGGCGTGATCACTTCTGCAAATTTTTCAGCGCTGCCCAAGGCACGGCCACCCGACACAATGATCTTCGCTGCCGTGAGTTCAGGGCGATCGTTTTTGGCAATCTCGCTTCCTTTGAAACTGCTTTTGCCACTGTCAGCAGCAGCGGAGACGGACTCAACGCTGGCGGATCCGCCACTGGATGGCGCTGCATCAAAACCGGTGGTGCGGACTGTCAAGACCTTGATCGCGTCTTTGCTTTGCACCGTTGCGATGGCATTTCCAGCGTAAATGGGACGCTCGAATGTATCGGCAGAAACCACCAAGGAGACATCACTGAGTTGCGCCACATCCAGTTTGGCCGCAACCCGGGGCGCCACATTTTTACCACCAGCGGTTGCTGGGAACAAAATGTGGGTGTAGTTGCCAGCAATGGCCAGCACTTGGGCTGCCACGTTCTCTGCCAAAGCATGGGCCAGTGCTTCTGAATCGGCGTGAATGACTTTAGAAACGCCTGCAATCATTGCCGCTGCTTGCGCAGCAGCGCCCGCATTGTGACCTGCTACCAAAACGTGAACATCACCCCCACAAGCCAAAGCGGCTGTGACGGTGTTGAGGGTTGCACCCTTGATGGATATGTTGTCGTGTTCTGCAATTACTAAATTAGCCATGAAAATTCCTTGATCAGTTGAGGACAGAGCAAATTTGCTGCGCAAATCTTGGTCTATCCCAATTTATATCAGTTGAGGACAGAGCAAATTTGCTGCGCAAATCTTGGTCTGTCCCGCAAAGTTATGAGATGACCTTCGCTGTGTTCTTTAATTTATCGACCAAGCTTGCCACATCGGGGACTTTGATGCCAGCGGAGCGCTTGGGAGGCTCAGATACTTTCAAAGTAGTGATGCGAGGCGTGACATCCACACCCAAGTCTTCAGGCTTGTAAATATCCAGTTGTTTTTTCTTGGCCTTCATGATGTTGGGCAAAGTCACGTAACGGGGTTCGTTCAAGCGCAGGTCGGTGGTGACAACAGCCGGCAGAGACAAAGACAAAATTTCCAAACCGCCATCGATTTCACGGGTGACCTGTGCTTTGCCATCGATGACTTCAACTTTGGAGGCAAAGGTGGCTTGTGGCAAGTCAGCCAGAGCTGCCAACATTTGACCCGTTTGGTTGCAGTCATCGTCAATGGCTTGCTTGCCCAAAATAATCAAACCTGGCAGTTCTTTGTCGATCAAGGCTTTGAGCAGTTTGGCAACAGCCAAGGGTTGCAATTCTTCGGTACATTCAACCAAGATGCCGCGGTCTGCACCAATGGCCATGGCAGTTCTCAATGTTTCTTGGCATTGCGTCACACCGCAAGAAACAGCGATCACTTCGGTCGCTACGCCCTTCTCTTTCAAGCGCACCGCCTCTTCTACAGCAATCTCATCAAAGGGGTTCATGCTCATCTTGACATTGGCGATGTCGACGCCTGTACCATCAGACTTGACGCGCACCTTCACGTTGTAATCCACAACCCGCTTCACGGGAACAAGAATCTTCATGGCTCATCTCCAAAATAAAAACTGCGACATTGGCAGACTGAATTGACGTTAACGTAAACGTCAATTGTGCATTATGGTTTGATTTTCTCAAGACCCGAATGTAAAAAAGCACGATCGTTCTGATTTTATAACAGCTTGAAGTGTGCCTCTTGAAATTGACAAACTTCGGGAATTCACCGACCAACCGGTTGGCTAATTGGGATTACCATGCACTGGGCAGGGTTTTATTGATAAACCCCCTTCAAATTGGCAGCCCAACTTCAAGCTTAATTCACGGACCGGAGCATGACATGAAAAAGTCTTATTTATCTTTAGCAATTCTGGCTTTTGCAGCCTTTACCGCCCCAACGCAAGCCCAGACAGTCCTCACTGTTTCAAGCTGGTTGCCACCTACCCACACGGCGTCCATGGCTCAAAAAGAATGGTGCGATTTATTGGAAAACAACACCAAGGGTCGCATCAAGTGCAACATCTTGCCCCGCGGTGTCTCACCCGCGCCAGGCACCTATGATGCCGTGAAAAACGGCCTGGCCGACTTGTCATACACAGTGCACGGCTACACCCCCGGCCGATTTGTGCACACTCAAATGACTGAACTGCCCTTTTTAGGCAACAGTGCTGAATCTATTTCTGTGGCTCTAAGCCGGGTCTCTAGCAAGCATCCTGAATTTGCAGCGGAGCACCAAGGCGTGAAAGTACTGAGTCTGTTTACACACGGCCCCGGCATCGTGTTCAACGTCAAGCGCCCCATTGTCAAAGTTGAAGATTTGACCGGTCTTAAGTTCCGTGTCGGCGGCGGCATGGTCAATGACATGGCCAAAGCTTTGAACATGAATGCTACATTGAAGCCAGCGCCCGATTCGTATGAATTGCTTGCTTCTGGCGTGATGGATGGCACCCTGTTTCCCGCCGAGTCAACTGAATCATTCAGGATTGACAAGATCATCAAGCACGCAACCACGTTCCCAGGCGGCTTGTACAACACCAGTTTCGTGTTCATGATGAACCAAGGCAAATATGAAAAGTTGTCGCCAGAGGACAAAAAAGCGGTCGATGCAATTTCAGGCGAAACCGCAGCCCGTATCTTTGGTCGTGGCTGGGACAAAGTCGACCGCCGCGCTTTTGGGTTGATGCAAGCCAACAACGTGCAGGTCACCAAGGCAGATGCCAAGTTTGTGGCAGACGTGAAATCCAAAACACAATCCTTGGAGCAAAATTGGGTTGTTGCTTCTAAGGCCAAAGGTCTACAAGACCCCGCCAAGGTTTTGGCTGAGTTCCGAGCTGAAATTGCCAAGCTTGAAAAATAAATGACAACAAACGCCTTGCGGCGTTTGTCATGGAGGTGAAAGCGGTACCTGTCAAAATTGAGAGGTACCGTTTTTCATGTCACATTGGAATCTTAGTGAACAAATTTCTTGATCAACTCTGCAGCCTGATTTCTGGGCTTGCACTTTTTGCCATCATGGTTTTGACATTTTTTGATGTCTCTGGCAGAAAACTTTTAGACCACTCCATCCCTGGCTCCTTGGAGCTCACGGAACTGCTCATGGTGGTGGTCATTTTTGGCGCGCTGCCACTGGTCTCTCGCAAGGCAGAACATGTGGTGTTTGACTCGCTTGACAGCTTCTGGCCCAAAGGCTTTGTGAAGTTTCAAAAAGCATTGGTCAACTTTCTTTGCAGTTTGGCATTGCTTGCGTTGGGATGGCTCATGCTCTCCACCGGCATTGACTTTGCCTCTTTTGGCGAAACCACTGCACAGCTCAAAATTTCAAAAGCCCCATTCATCATGGGCATGGGTTTCATGTGCGGACTCGCGGGCATCGTTCATTTGATTCTCGTCTTCAACCCACTGGGTGAAGACGAAGAATCTGAAGGGGGTGTTCTGTGACTGAAGCACTCATTGGCTTCATTGCCATCTTTTGCTTGGCACTGTTGCGCATGCCACTGGCTTTTTCCATGGGCATCGTGGGCATTGTGGGCATCGGACTCACACGCGGCTGGATGCCGGCTCTGGCAAGCACTGCACAAGTCGTGCAAGAAACAGGCTTTGCGTACACACTGTCTGTCATTCCTTTGTTCATTTTGATGGGCAACTTTGTGGCCCGAGCAGGTTTGGCGCATGAACTATTTCATGCCGCATACACCTTCATTGGTCATCGCCGCGGTGGGCTGGCCCATGCCACCATTGCGGCTTGCGCAGGCTTTGGCGCCATCTGCGGCTCCTCTATTGCCACGGCAGCCACCATGAGCAAGGTGGCATACCCCTCCATGAAAAAATTGGGCTACAGCGATGCCTTGTCAACAGGCGTAATCGCCGCAGGTGGCACGCTGGGCATCATGATTCCGCCCTCCACCATCATGGTGATTTACGGCATCGTGACCGAAACCCACATTGGAAAATTGTTTGCGGCGGGTGTGATTCCTGGTATCTTGACTGCCATCTTGCTCATGGTGGCAGTGGTCATCATGACCTCACGCGTTCCTGAGCACGCGCCAGCTGGTGAAAAATTTACCTGGACGCAACGCATGGAAGCATTGCGCGGCATCTGGGGGGTTTTATTTCTGGTGTTTGTGGTTCTAGGTGGTATTTACGGTGGCATTTTTACGGCGACCGAAGGTGCTGGCATGGGCGCCGCAGGTGCCTTCTTGTTTGCTTGGGCGCGCAAAGCGCTGACATGGGATAGCCTCATCGGCATTTTGGTGGAGTCTGCACGCACGACAGGCATGCTCTTTACCTTGTTGATTGCAGCCACAGTATTTGCAAACTTTGTGAACTTCACAACCATGCCAGGCGACTTGAAGGAATGGATCACCCATTTGGGACTTTCACCTGTCATGGTGGTCGGCGCCATGATGGTGATTTACATCATCTTAGGCACCGTCATGGAAGAACTCACCATGGTCTTGTTGACCATTCCTCTGTTCTTCCCCATTGTGATGCAGCTGGGTTTTGACCCCGTGTGGTTTGGTGTCTTGATCGTGATGGTCATTCAGATCGGACTCATTTCGCCTCCCGTGGGCATGAACTTGTTTGTATTGAACACGCTGCTGCCCAAGGTGGGCCTGGGCACCATTTTCCGCGGATGCTGGCCCTTCGTGGCCATGCAAGTTGTAACCTTGGCCATCTTGCTGTTCTTTCCTTCGCTCAGCTTGTATCTGCCCTCCTTGATGAACTCTTAACAAAACTTTGATTTGAAAGAACGTGCCATGTTGGACCCACAAGCTCAAGCTTTGATGCAACTCATCATTGACAAAGGTGTTCCGCCTGTGCACACCCTGACGCCCGAGGAAGCTCGAGCGTCTTACAGGTCTAGGCGCACTTTCACACAACCCGATGCACCCGAAGTGTTCAAGGTAGAAGACAACGTGGTGTCTGACAACGGCGTGAATGTGCCTGTGCGGATTTACCACCCACATGCCGCCCAATCACATCAAGCGCTGCCTGGCTTGCTTTACCTCCATGGCGGCGGTTGGACGATTGGCGACCTCGACACGCATGACGTCTTGTGCAGAAGCCTGTGTCTCCAAGCTGAAGTGGTGGTCGTTTCGGTAGATTACCGCATGGGCCCAGAGCACAAATTTCCTGCAGCTTATGAAGATTGTGTTTCAGCTTTTGATTGGACAGTTCAGAATGCCCTTGAATTAGGCATTGACTCTCGGAGAATTGCCATTGGTGGTGACAGCGCGGGAGGCAATTTGTCGGCTGCAGCCTGCTTGGGTCTTCGGGGCCGAACAGTGCAGCCGGCATTTCAAATGCTCATCTACCCTGCCACCTTGATGTGGCCCGATACGGCTTCTTTTCACGCCAATGGCAAGGGCTACATGCTCACCAAAGAATCGATAGCCTATTACACAGAGAACTATTTGCGAAACACTGAAGATGCCAAAGACTGGCGTGCTTCACCACAGTTGGCAGAGAGCCATGCCAATCTGCCACCCGCATTCATCATGACGGCTGGCTTTGACCCGCTGAGAGATGAAGGCTTGATGTATGCCAACGCCTTGTCAAAAGCAGGGGTACCTTCACAATATGTGTGCTTTGAAAGGCAAATTCATGGCTTTTTGACCATGGGCCGGGTCATGGACGAGGCCAACACGGCGGTGAGTCTATGTGCCAACGTGTTGCGCACTCAACTTCACACGGTGTGAATCACGCGCTGCGGGTAAGGTATTTCAATTGCGTTGGCATGCAAGAGCTTCAAAATTTCCAAATTGATGTCGGACTTCAATGTCAGAGCGCCAGCATGCTGCTCATCCATCCAATAGTGCGCACCAAATTCCAAACCGTCTGCGCCAAAATGGGTCAGTGTCACAAACGGGGCTGGTTCTTTTAACACCTGATCCTGAGCTTCACAGGCTTGCTTCAACAAGCGCATCACCAACCCTACATCGCTGCCATAAGCAACAGACACCGATGTGCTGTGCAACACGCGCGCATCGGCCAAAGACAAGTTTTCGACACGGCTGTTGATAAGCATCTCATTGGGCACAATTGACTCTCGCCCATTCGGTGCGCGGATGATGGTGAAACGGGCATTGATGTCAGTGATGCGCCCCTCAAAACCATCCACCTTCACAGAGTCGCCTATTCTCATGCTGCGCTCTGCCAAGATCACAAACCCGCTCACGTAATTGGCCGCCAACTTTTGCAAACCAAAGCCAATGCCAACGCCCACAGCGCCGCCCAAAACGGACAAGGCGGTGAGGTCAATTCCCACCGCAGACAAAGACAGCATCAAGCCGACAAACATGAGCAAGGATGTCACGGCATTGCTGACCGCTTTGCGCAATGAAAGCTCGCTGCCGGAGGAAGATTTTAACAATCTTGCTTCAATCGCAGCGGAAATCCACAAGGTAAGCAACATCACCACGCCTGCGGTGAGGGCGCCTTCAATCAAAGTTCTCACAGAAAGATGCGACGCACCAATTTTCCAATGAATTTGATCTAGCGCTTCAAGAACCAGGGGCAACAATCCGGTGAGCCACAAGACCACGGCGCCCCATGCGATCCATGACAAACTGCGTTCGATAGGGCGAACCCATTCAGCTTCTTGAAAAGCCACCTGAAGAATTTTGACTCCCAAGCGGATGCCGGCAAGTGACAAGCAAACAGGAATGAAAAAATCAAAAATCCAAACGGGATACCTGCTTGCCCAAATGGCTCTCGCTGCAAAAGAAAGACCGAGCAAGACCACGGGAAACAAAACGCCATCGACCAATCGGCGTCCCAACAGTATGGAGAGTTGCCATTCAGGTGTGGCGCGCCTAAGGACCCAAACAAAAGTCCATGCCAATGCAATACATGCTGCAAAAAGAACGACTTCTTGAAGGGCCTGCTGAGAATTCAAACTTTCCCACCATCGAAGGGGGTTGTTCATCATGCTTGGAACTTGTGACACAACAGAATTTTTCTCCATCAAACATCCGCCAGAACACGAAGATGGGCCTCAACGCTGCGCGACAGTGCACTCAGGTTATAGCCCCCCTCCAAACAACTCACGATCCGTCCATGGGCGTATTTGTTGGCAATGTCTTTGATGCGCTGAGTGATCCAAGCGTAATCTTGTTCCACCAAGCCAAGCTGCCCTAAGTCATCTTCTCGATGTGCGTCAAATCCCGCACTGATGAAAATAATTTCAGGCTGATGTGCTTCTAAGCGCGGCACCCAAATCATGTCGATCATTTCGCGAATGTCCATGCCCTTGGTATAGGCTGGCACAGGTAAATTCACCAAATTGCCGTGATCTTTCTGAGCGCCACCTTCAGGGTAAAAGGGGTGTTGGTAAAAACTCACCATCAAAATCCGGTCGTCACCGGCCACGATGTCCTCTGTGCCATTGCCATGGTGCACGTCAAAATCGACAATGGCCACGCGCTTTAAACCGTGACGCTCGAGGGCGTATTTTGCGGCGATAGCCACATTGTTCAAAAAGCAAAAACCCATGGCTTTGTCATGACAAGCATGATGACCTGGCGGGCGAATGGCGCAAAAAGCATTGTCAAGTTCGCCGGCAATGACCGCGTCGGTCGCTGCCAGCGCTGCACCGGCAGAACGCAGCGCCGCCTTCCAAGTGTGTGAGTTCATGGATGTATCCGGATCCAAAACAGTGCGCGCAGGCCCCCCCGCTTGCATGTCTTCTATCAAGGCATCACTCAAACCCCGAAGCGACGCCACATACATCCGACCATGTGCCAATTCGATGTCCGCTAAGGAGGCAGGCGCAGCTTCTCTGCGCTCAAGCGCATGGTCTAAACCCGTGATCAGAAGACGATCTTCGATGGCGTCCAGTCGCTGCGGACACTCAGGATGGCCCTCCCCCATTTCATGAAGACGGCAGTCAGAATGTGTGAAGTAGCCAGTTGCGCCCATGGGGAAATTTGAAGGTCCTGATTTTGAGATTCCAGCTTATCACGATGCATCGCCCTATTCAAAGGCTAAACTCTTGGCATGCGAATTTTGTCTTTGATTTTGCTGTTGTTAATTGCAAGCTTGACGGGAGCGGGTCAAGCCGCCGAGCCGTCAAAGAAAAAGAAATCAAAAATCTCTAAAACTAGCCCTGCGGCAGGGGCCACCTACGAAAAGAACAAAGATGCCATGGCCTGGGCTGAGCTCGCCGCCAAGACGCATCACTTGGACGTGAAATGGGTCAAAGCTCAAATTTCTCAAGCCAGATTCATCCCCAGCATTCCAAAGCTGGTCATGCCACCCACCCAATTGAACAAGAAAAATTGGGCCGCTTACCAAGCCAGGTTCATTGAACCTCGAAGAATTCAAGCGGGTGTGCAGTTCTGGCAAGCCAATGAAGCACTGCTTCTTCGAGCTGAACAAATTTATGGTGTCCCCCAATGGCTCATCGTCAGCATCATTGGCGTTGAAACTTTCTACGGGCAGCATACTGGCAATTTCCGCATTTTGGACGCTCTCAGCACGCTAAGCTTTGACTTTCCCAAAGACCACCCACGCGCCGCAGAACGCCAAGCTTTTTTCTCCAAAGAACTGGCCCAATTTTTAGTCCTCACCGCCAAAGAAAAAATCAAACCCAGCAGCCTCAAGGGCAGCTACGCAGGCGCCATGGGCTTGCCTCAGTTCATGCCCTCAAGCTGGGCTCAGTTTGCGGTAGATTTCGATGGTGACAAACACATTGACCTCTTTAACAACAAAGCAGATGTGATTGGCTCGGTGGCTCATTATTTCAAAGCCTTCCAATGGCAATCAGGGATGCCCACGCATTACAGTGTTCAATTTCACAAGACTCAGGTTGACATGGAGGCGCTCATGGCGCCCGACATTCTTCCCACATTCAGTGTCAGCAGCTTGATGGCCAAGGGGGCTCTTTTAGAGGGCGAAGCTCTAGAACACAAAGGACCCTTGGCACTCATTGAGTTACTCAACGGCGCAGAAGCGCCTTCTTATGTGGTGGGAACCGAAAATTTCTATGCCATCACACGCTACAACTGGAGCAGCTACTACGCCATGGCGGTCATTGAGCTGGGGCAGGCCATTCAGACCCAACTTCAAACCAAGCAAGGGCCAACACAAAAGCAATGAGTGAAGATTCACACTTTTGTCTTTTATTGAGCCGATCTATGGGAGGCCATTTCTGTGATGCCAGTACCTGCGATTGATTTTTCTCTCACAACCGAGTTGCTCTGGCATCGCACTGTGCCAGTAGGCGGCCCCGCAAGCTGGGCTCTGCACCATCGCAATGCCTTGCATTTCATACCGCGCCACCACCTTGGGCGCAGGATGCCCATAGCGATTGCGATAACCCGCTTGCACAAGGGCCCATCTGGGCTGAAGCGCCTCCAATAAGGCTTGCGTTGAAGAGGTTTGACTGCCGTGGTGTGGCACCAAGAGCAAATCAACCGGCGCCAAAGCTGCTCGGGCAAGCAATGCAGCCTCTTGGGGTGCCTCGATGTCCCCCATCAGCAATGCGCGACCTGTGCGTGCATCACGGTCTGTCTTGAGATTGCCAACTTGACTTGCTTCAATTTTCAAAACACAACTCAGGGCATTTGACCTTGTCACCGCCGTGTAATCCGATGGCAATGGGTGAATCACCTCAAAGCGCACGCCGTCCCATGTCCAAGCTTGTCCAGCCTCGCAGCGTGTCACGGTTCGCAAAGATGCCAAAGGGTGACCCTCCTCAATCGACGACCATAAATCAGCTGACTTGTGAGAGACCAAAACGGCAGCCGCACCCCCTGTGTGGTCGGTGTCCCGATGACTGAGAATCATGCGGTCCAGTTGGAGTCCCATGCGCGCGAGCATCGGCACCAACACCCGCTGACCCGCATCCTTGTCTTCAGAATATGGAGGTCCCGCGTCGTACAACAAGGCATGCTGGGCAGTTCGGATGATCACTGCATTGCCTTGGCCGACATCGGCCATCAGCACCTCAAATTGCCCCCTAGGCACGGGGGGCAGTTGCCAAACGATGGCCGGCAACACCAGCAGCAAACCCCAACAGCGAATGGCAAAGGGCCAGCGCACCAACAACAACAAAGTACCGGCCATGGCCAAAACGGCCAAGGAGGTGGGCGGTACCGGCATGAGCCACACAGCGTCTGTCCACGTTGCGGCCTGACGCAAAAGCAACAGCAAGGGTTGCAGCGCCCCTGCGGCCAAATGCCAAAACGGCGACCACACACCGCCCACCATGGACAAGGGTGTGACCACCCACGTGACCCACGGAATGGCAATCAAATTGGCCAACAAACCCAGCACGGATATTTGTCCAAAAAATAAGACACAGAGCGGCAGCAAGGCCACTGTCAATACCCACTGCTCACGCCATAAGCGGGTGATCGCCGCCCAAGTTGCTGAAATCATTTTCAGGCGAAATGATTTGAAGCTGCCACCACGCGTCTTTTCGGCGCTTTGTTCCTCTCTCTCGGTGCCCTTGCTTTCAGCTTGATCACCCGTGATCAGCAAAACCCCGACCGCCACAAAACTCAACCAAAAGCCTGCTTGCATCAATGCCCATGGGTCCCAGAGCACCACAACCCCTAATGCAGCGACCAAGATCCAAATCCAGGGCCAATAGGCGCCTCGCCATCGCAAGAGTGCCACCACCCACAACATGATGATGGTGCGCTGCGCCGGTAAACCCCAACCACTGAACAGACCATACAAAGTGGCCAAGGCCACCCCAGTGCAGGCCGCTGCGTGGGGCGCAGGCCAACTCAAACAAAGGCGGCCGCCACGGCGTGCCGAACTTCGCCAAGCCAGACCCATCAGGGCCGAAGCAGCCCAAGCAAACAAGCTTATGTGGAGGCCAGAAATACTCATCAAATGCGCTAAGCCCGTGGCCCTGAACACATTCCAATCGGCCTGAGAAATGGCCGCCTGATCTCCCATGACCAAGGCTGCAATGATGCCGGCCAGTGCATGGTTGGATGGGCCATCTGACGCCAAGGTTTGAAAAATATGCTGCCGTACCTTTTGACGCGCCTGTGTGATGGGATAGCGCCAAGTCGATCTTATTTTCTGCGGCGCTAGATCGCTTTTACCAGCCCGAACGGATCCTGTGGCCATGACCCCCTGCTCCCACCACCAAAGCTCGACATCAAAGCCTTTCGGATTGAGCGTGCCATGAGGCGCTTTCAGGCGCACATTAAAACGCCACACATCCCCCGCTGCCAGTTCATCCCAGCTGCGCCCCTGCATGGGGTCGACCTCTTCACGGTCGTACCAAGAGAGTTCAATTGTTTGCGGAATTTGAACCTTCGCTGCCGTTTTGCTGAGTTGTGCAGACAACACCTGAAACCGGAACCTCACCCCCAACGCACTGGCCTGCGGCAATGACGACACCACCCCCATCAGGGTCACATCTTCGCCCTCCAAGTCCGGGGCCAATGCGTGTTGCGCTTGTTCAATGCAACGGGCATTGACCACAGCCAAGGCGACGAGACAGGCGCCCAAGCCAAAGGCCAAACCCATCAAGCAGGACACCCCCCCATGGCGCGACGAGATAAGACTGATGCGCCACGCACACCAGAGCAAGCTTAGGCCGAGCATTGCCGCGGACAAGACCCAAGCGAAAGGCCAGATTGCGGACTGCTGCAATTGAAGGGCCGTTCCCAACAGCCAACCAAGCACCCAGCAAGGGGCAAAACGAAACATGAGCAAACTTTCTGCTCGCCCAAGCATGGCGTGGCATTGAACAGTTTAGGCACTCTCCACTGTCATTGAGATAAAGCCGCATGACGCTTGCTTGCATGAATGCTGATTTATATTCAAGTTGTTCTCATTTCCAATCAACCCAAGCAAAGCAAAGCCATGTCCATCTACAAACGCATCGAAGAGCTTCACATCACCCTGCCACCCGTTGCCACACCTGCGGCGGCCTATGTGCCCTTTGTGAGAACGGGCAACTTGGTTTTTTTGAGTGGTCATATCTCCAAAAATGCAGGTCGAGTTTGGACCGGCCAGTTGGGTCTCACCCTGCAAACCGAAGAAGGCAAAGCAGCCGCACGCGCAGTGGCCATTGACCTGCTGGGCACTTTGCACGCCGCTGTGGGTGATCTGAACAAAGTCACACGCATTGTCAAAGTCATGAGTTTGGTTAACTCCAGCGCCACCTTCACCGAGCAGCATTTGGTGACCAATGGCTGCAGCGAACTCTTGGGTCAAGTCTTTGGTGAGAAAGGCGTCCACGCTCGCAGTGCTTTTGGCGTGGCCCAATTGCCCTTTGGTGCCTGTGTAGAAATCGAACTCATTGCGGAATGTGCTTGATTTGATAAGTAGATTCATCAAATTTGCCACATTGGGAGGCATTGCAAGCCGGCGGCAAGGGAATGCATTAATTGGGATGCCTCAGAGGTAAATTAGAACTTTATTTTTATAAATAAGAGTTTAATGACAAAATTATGACCCATTAATGAATATAAAAAGTATTAACATGCATCCTTAAGTAAACATTTTTAAGGAATTCGGTCATGAAACCACTCTGCGTCAGCTTTGTTGAAAAAGATCCGCAATGGGCAGAACAAGTCATGGCGCATTTAGAGAAAGCAGGCATTCAGGGGGTGCATTGTGAGCATTCTGAAGACTTGCCCATGCACCACGCTCAACAAGCCATCGATGTGGTGATCTTAGACGCAGACACCTTGGGAGATCAAAGCCTGACCATCGCAGCCCAATTGGCCAAGCACCCCGAGCTGCGGGTCATCATGATCTCGGCAGAGGCTGAGCCCCAAGAACGCATTGCGGCCATTGCGGCAGGCGCTGATGCATGTATCAGCAAGCCTTTCAATCCCATAGAGTTGGTCACCATCATTCAAAGACTTGCCTCTAGATTGCCCAGGGCACTCAAATCTGGCTGGACCATCGACCCCGTCAGAGCGCTGCTCACTGGCCCCGCCAACAATGCCATTGGCCTGACCGCCATGGAAACTGTCTTGCTCACCCAACTCGCCATGGCGCCTGAGCAAGCGCTGCGGAGCGACGCACTGGAAATGGCCATCTGGGGGCTATCCGATTTTTACAACAACAAGCGCTTGCAAGTGTGTGTTTCGCGTCTTCGCAAAAAGCTAACACACAGGCATGGCCCTGAAGAATTGCTTGCCACTTGCTGGCGTTCAACGTATCAATTTGTGCCACGGATGCATTTTGCGTCCAAACGATAGATTGGTTTCAAAAAGCAAAGCACCTCGAGAGGTGCTTTGTCAGGATCGCTGCAAAAATCAGCAGGCTATTCCACTCGCGCAATTTGCGTAGGTTTGAAACCCAAATCTGCTGCCTTACCTTTGCGCGCTCTTGCAGAACGCGCATTGTTTAAACTGCGAATTTCAAGTGTCTCTTCGCGGTCTTTGCCACCACGGCCAATGCCTGTGAGTTTCACACTGCGGGTGTAGGCAGCAGCGCCAGCCAAGGCATCTTTGGCTTCCAAATCAAGCAGCATCAAACCGCGACCGCCCTTCTCCATCAGCTTGAGTTCACTGATTTCAAAAGTCAGAATTCGGCCCCCTGTAGACGCACAAGCCACATGCGTTGCCGCAGGCATAGCAGAAGCACCAGGTTGTGGCGTAGCGTTTGAACCCGAGACATGAGAGGGTGCACATACCGCTTCG